>DASXOA010000049.1:0-55310 GCA_036494675.1 Rugosimonospora sp. | reverse complement strand
AGATCGCCCTGCACGCCGCCGACCGGCACTGGATCCCGGTGCAGCGCACCTGGCGCCTCAACGAGCGGCACTACGGTGCCCTGCAGGGCAAGAACAAGAAGCAGACCCTGGAGGAGTACGGCGAAGAGCAGTTCATGCTGTGGCGCCGCTCGTACGACACTCCGCCACCACCGATCGAGCCCGACGACGAGTTCTCCCAGTTCGACGACCCGCGCTACACCACCCTGCCGGTCGATGCCCGGCCGCGTACCGAGTGCCTGAAGGACGTGCTGGCCCGGGCGCTGCCGTACTGGTACGACGCGATCGTGCCGGACCTGCTGGCCGGCCGTACGGTGCTGGTGGCGGCGCACGGCAACTCGCTGCGGGCGCTGGTCAAGCACCTGGACGGGATCTCCGACGAGGCCATCGCCAAGCTGAACATCCCGACCGGAATCCCGCTGCGCTACGACCTCGACCCCGCCACCCTGCGCCCGACGGTCGCGGGTGGCCGCTACCTCGACCCGGAGGCGGCCGCGGAAGCCGCCGCGGCGGTCGCGAACCAGGGCCGGTAGGCCACGCCGGGCGCCGGTCGGTCCGGCGCCCGGCCGGTCACCCCGCCCGGCGCCCGGGCGGGACCGTCAGGCGGCCGGCGCCTCGCCGGTGACCAGGTAGACGACCTGCTCGCCGGCGTTCACCGCGTGGTCGGCGAACCGCTCGTACCAGCGGCCGAGCAGCGCGCCGTCGATCGCCGCCTCGACCCCGTGCCGCCAGGCGGTGCCCAGCAGGAGCCCGAAGAGCTGCCTGTTCAGCTCGTCCATCTCGTCGTCGTCGCCCTCCAACTCGGCGGCGCGCTGCGCGTCCGAGGTCTCCAGGATCTCGGTGATCTTCCCGGCGATCCGGTCGGCGACCGAGGCCATGTCCTTGATCACAGGTACCAGCTCGTCCGGCACCGCGATGGCCGGCACCCGCCGCAGGCAGGTCTTGGCGACGTGGTCGGCGAGGTCGCCCATCCGTTCCAGGTCGGCGGCGACGTGGATCGCGGTGACCAGCAGGCGCAGGTCCGAGGCGACCGGCGCCTGCCGGGCGAGCAGGCCGTAGACCTTCTCCTCGACCTGCCGGTAGTACGCGTTGATTTCGGCGTCGCCGTGCACGACCTCCTCGGCGCCGGTCTGGTCGGCGGCCAGGAGGGCGGCGGTCGCGTCGCGCATCGCCATCCGGACACCCTCGGCCATCGCGACCAGGGTCTGTCCGACGCTGGCCAGGTCTGCTCGGAATTCCTCGCGCATTTCGCTCCAGTCGGGTCACGGGCTGGCACTCGGCCAGACCGGTCAAGCGGCGTATCTTACGGGCTGGCGATCTGTCCAGACCTGTCGCGCACCGCCCATCCGGCCGGCACCCCGCCGACCGGTCGAGCAGCTTTACTCCTCGCGTTCGGGCGTGACGGTAGGTCGACGGAGCGTCGCCTCGGTGAACCTCGGTGAACGGCACCGAGCCGCGCGGTGAATTCTGTATTTCCACTGTCCAATTTGTCCGTTGCTGCGAAATCGTTAGGTTAACAGCGAGCCTACGATCACTGTGTGGAGTGGATGCGCCGTCGCGGCGCCAAGGATCGCGGCGGGCCGGCCCGGGAGCATTCGGCTCCGGACACGGAGGACTCGGTGGAGAAGGAGCCCGCCCGGAGCTCGTCGGCCAAGGGACTTGGCCGACGCAGCCTGGACGCGCTGCGGGTCGGCGTGCTGGTGCTGGATGACGAGGACCGGCCCGTACTGGCCAACCCGGCAGCCCGTGAACTCGGCCTGCTGCGCGCCGGTACCGTGGCCGGGGGTAACCCGGTCGCGCACACCGTCGTGCGTACCCTGGCCGGCCAGGCCCGGCGTACCGGTACCCGGCGGGAGGTCGAACTCGACCTGCCCCGGGGCAACGGCCGGGACCCGCTCGGAGTACACATCCGTGCGGTCGCGCTGGGTGACGGCCATGTCACGGTCGAGGCGGCCGACGTCACCGAGGCCCACCGGGTCGCCCGGGTGCGCCGGGACTTCGTGGCCAACGTGAGCCACGAGCTGAAGACCCCGGTCGGGGCGCTCCAGTTGCTGGCCGAGGCGCTGCTCGACGCGCTGGAGACGGACGGCGGGAAGACGCCGCCGGACCCCGAGGCGGCCCGCCGGTTCGCCGAGCGCATCCAGCACGAATCCACCCGGATGGGACGTCTGGTCACCGAACTGCTGGAACTGTCCCGCCTCCAGGGCGGCGAGCCGCTCCCCGAGCCGGCACCCGTGTCGGTCGACCGCATCGTCGCGGAGGTGATCGACCGCACCCGTACCCCCGCCTCGGCCAAGGGCATCGAGGTCAGCTTCTCCGGTACCCGCGGGTTGACCGTCTACGGCAGCGAGAGCCAGCTGATGACCGCGGTGGCCAACCTCGCCGAGAACGCGGTGGTGTATTCGCCGGACGGGGTCGGCGGCGAGCCGCCGCTGCAGGTGGCCATCACCGCCGGCCTGAAGGGCGAATTCGTCGAGTTGACGGTGACCGACCAGGGCATCGGCATCGAGCCCAAGGATCTCGACCGGATCTTCGAGAGGTTCTACCGGGCCGACAAGGCACGGTCGCGGGCCACCGGCGGGACCGGGCTCGGTCTGGCGATCGTCAAGCACATCGCGACCAACCACGGTGGCCAGGTTGACGTGGTCAGCACGGTTGGCGAGGGTTCGACGTTCATTCTGCGGCTGCCCGCGCGTCCACCGGATGACGCGCTTCCGCTACCACCGTCGGTTGTGATCGCGGCGGGATACTCCGCCGCGGAGTTGCAGTGAAAGGAAACGCCTAGTGGCCCGCGTGCTTGTCGTCGAGGACGAGGAGTCGTTCTCGGACGCTTTGTCATACATGCTGCGCAAGGAGGGCTTCGAGGTCTCCGTCGCGGCCACGGGTACTCAGGCGCTGATCGAATTCGACCGGACCGGCGCGGACATCGTCCTGCTGGACCTCATGCTGCCGGAGATGTCCGGTACCGAGGTGTGCCGGCAACTGCGTTCGCGGTCGCACGTACCCATCATCATGGTCACCGCGCGGGACTCGGAGATCGACAAGGTGGTCGGGCTGGAGATCGGGGCCGACGACTACGTCACGAAGCCGTACTCGCCCCGGGAACTGGTTGCGCGGGTCCGCGCCGTACTGCGCCGGCATGCCGGCGACGCCGTCGAGGTGACGGCGCCCACCCTGGCCGCGGGGCCGGTGCGGATGGACGTCGAGCGGCACGTGGTGACCGTTTCCGGCGGCGCGGTGCCGCTGCCGCTCAAGGAGTTCGAGCTGCTGGAGATGCTTCTGCGCAACGCGGGCCGGGTGCTGACCCGGGGGCAGCTGATCGACCGGGTCTGGGGCGCCGACTACGTGGGCGACACGAAGACGCTGGACGTGCATGTGAAACGGCTCCGGTCGAAGATCGAACCAGAGCCGTCCACGCCGCGTCACATCGTCACCGTCCGGGGCCTGGGCTACAAGTTCGAGCCGTAGGCCCGGCCGGGTGGCACTGCCGGATCGACGCGGGGGCGTCGCCCCGGCCCAGGCCCGCCGGGTCAGCCCTTGCGGCGGGCCTGGGCCGGGCGCCGGGTGGGCTGGGTCGCGATGATCGGGATCGTCTTGGGGGCCGGGCTCGCCGGGTGCGGCGCGATCAGCCCGAGATCGGCACGGGCCGCGCACAGCTCGGCCAGCTTGGCGTACGCCGGCTTGCCGATCAGCGCGGTCAGCTCCGGCTCGTACGAGCGGTAGAGCGGCTCCGCCCCGACATGCGCCTCCGGCGATGACGTGCACCACCAGTCCAGGTCGTGGCCGCCCTCGCCCCAGCCGCGCCGGTCGAACTCGGTCAGCGTGGAGACCAGTACCTTCGTGCCGTCCGGCCGCTTCGCCCACTCCTGGTCCCGCCGGACCGGCAGCTGCCAGCACACGTCCGGCTTGTACTCCAGCGGGTGCACGCCGTCGCGTAGCGCCTGGGCATGCAGCGCGCAGCCGCCGCCACCGGCGAAGTCCGCGTCGTTGAGGAAGACGCAGGGTCCGCCTTCGCGGGTCGCGGTGCGCCGGGCCGGGCTGCTGCCGTCGATGGTGTCCACCTCGGTGTAGTTCTTGAACCCCCGCCGGTAGTGCTGCCAGGTCTGGGGGGTCAGTTTCCGGGCGGACTCGCGGGTGCGCTTCTCGTCGTCGGCGTCCGTGAAGAACGCTCCGTGCGAGCAGCAGCCGTCGCCGGAGCGGCCCTTGATGATCCCGTGGCAGGCCTTTCCGAACACGCAGGTCCAGGCGGACAGCAGCCAGGTCAGATCGGCCCGGATGACGTGTTCGGAATCGCCCGGATCGGCGAACTCTATCCATTCCCGGGGATAGTCCAGGCCCACTTCGAGGCTGCGTGGATCGGTCGGCTCGTCGACGGACGCGCGGATGCTCATCGGACTAGCGTATTCCGCATGCGACTCGGTGTCCTCGACGTCGGCTCCAACACGGTGCACCTTCTGGTTGTCGACGCGCACGCCGGTGCCCACCCGTGG
The DNA here is from genome assembly GCA_036494675.1 of Rugosimonospora sp. GTDB lineage: Bacteria > Actinomycetota > Actinomycetes > Mycobacteriales > Micromonosporaceae > Rugosimonospora. Next base: position 50,802 of record DASXOA010000049.1, on the reverse strand, counting down.
CCGGCGCACTCGGAGAAGGTTGTCCTGCGCCTGGCCGAACAGATCAAGCCGGACGGGCGGTTGTCCACCCAGGGCGCGGATGCGCTCGTGGCCGCCATCCGGGACGCCCGCAAGGCCGCGGAGGGGCTGCAGACCGATGATCTGCTGGCGTTCGCCACCTCTGCGGTCCGGGACGCGACGAACTCGGCCGAGGTGCTGGCCCGGATCCGCCGGGAGACCGGCGTGGACCTGCGGGTGCTCTCCGGCGAGGGCGAGGCCCGGATGACCTTCCTCGCGGTACGGCGCTGGTTCGGCTGGTCGGCCGGGCGGCTGCTGGTGCTCGACATCGGCGGCGGCTCCCTGGAACTGGCCGCGGGCATCGACGAGGAGCCGGACATCGCGCTGTCCGTGCCGTTGGGGGCCGGCCGGCTGACCCGGGAGCGCCTGCACGGCTCGCCGCCGAAGACCGCCGACGTCGATGCGTTGATCGAGTACGCCGGGAAGGTGGTCGACGGGGCGGCCCGGGTCATCGAGTCCAGTGGCTGGGATCGCCCGGTGGCGACCTCGAAGACGTTCCGCACCCTCGCCCGGCTGGCCGGCGCGGCACCGTCGGGGGCCGGGCCGCTGACCCCCCGGGTGCTCACCCGCACGGGCCTGCACCAGGTGCTCAGCTTCATCCGGCACATCCCGTCCGGCGCGCTGGGCGACATGGACGGGGTCAGTGCCCCCCGGGCCCACCAGTTGCTGGCCGGTGCCGTCGTCGCCGAGGCGACGATGCGCCGGCTCGGCATCGATGAGCTGCAGATATGCCCTTGGGCGTTGCGCGAGGGGGTCATCCTCCGCCGGCTGGACATCCTGGAGAGCTAGGGGCCCGGTCGAGGCGCCCGGTCGAAGGCCCGGCCAAGCGGCCCGGGGACGGCCGGCCGGGCCCGATTTGTCGGGACGACTCGGGCCCGGTTACCGCCCCCGGGCTACTCTGGCGGTGTGATTCCTGTCCTGCTCTCGACCTCGTCGGTCTTCCCGGAGCCCACCTCGGCCGCGTTCGCGATGGCCGCCGCCCTCGGGTACGACGGGATCGAGGTGATGGTCTGGACCGACGCGGTGAGCCAGGACGCCGGGGCGCTGCGCGGCCTGTCCGAGCACTACGGCGTGCCGGTCGGTTCGGTGCACGCCCCCTGCCTGCTGGTCACCCAGCGGGTGTGGAGTCCGGACCCGTGGGAGCGGCTGCGTCGCAGCGCGGCGCTCGCCGAGGCGCTGTCGGCCGGCGTCGTCGTCGTTCACCCGCCGTTCACCTGGCAGCGGGACTACGCCCGGACCTTCTCCGCCGGCATCGCCACGCTGCGCGAGCAGCACCCGGGCGTCACGTTCGCGGTGGAGAACATGTTTCCGGTCCGGATGGCGGGCCGGGAGTTCGTGCCGTACTCGCCGGGCTGGGATCCGACCAGGGTCGGCTTCGACGCGTACACCCTGGACCTGTCGCACTGCGCCGCCGCGCGCGGCGACTCCCTCGACATGGCCGACGCGATGGGGTCGGCCATGGCGCACGTGCACCTCGGCGACGGCACCGGTGAGGCGCGCGACGAGCACCTGGTGCCGGGCCGGGGCAGCCAGCCGTGCGCCGCGCTGCTGGAGTCGCTGTCCGGCCGGGGCTTCACCGGTTCCATCGCCGTCGAGGTGTCCACCCGGCGGGCGGCCAGCCGGGTCGAGCGCGAGTCGGATCTGGCCGAGGCGCTGGCATTCGCGCGCACACACCTCACTCAGGCGTCCACTGTGGACGTCTGAGTGACGCGGCTTCCCGGCTGATCAGCCCACCGGGGTCAACGCGTCCGCGGCTCTCTTGCGGGCGCGGTGCGCGGCGACGTGCGAGCGGGTCGCGCAGCGTTCGGAACAGAACCTGCGGCAGCAGTTGGAGGACGTGTCCAGGTAGACGTTGCCGCACCGCTCGTCGGCGCAGACGCCGAACCGGGCGCTGCCGTATTCGCAGAGCCAGACCGACAGGCCCCAGACCGCGCCGGCCAGGTACTCGGCGCTGACCGACGAGCCGCGGCTGGTCACGTGCATGTGCCAGTCGGAGGCGTCGTGCCCGGAGATGCGCGGCTGGACCGGGTGTGCGTCGAGCAGGGAGTTGAGCGCGTTCACGGCTTCGGCGTCGCGCTGGCCGGTACCCAGCTCGAACACCTCCCGCAGCCGCTTCTGGGCCCGGCGGAACGTGGCGATGTCCCGGTCGGTGGTCTCGTCTCGCATCCAGTAATCGGAACCGAACAGGCTCCTCAGGTCATCGAGGTCGTCCAGCGGGGCGTTGACGAGATCAACAGCGCGGTGGGCGTACGCGTCGAAGTTCACGCGACAACGGTAGACGGTGTTGGCACGGCCGGCGCAATCCAGGTACGCCGATACCTATCTTGTTACATAGTGCGGGACAAACCGCTCGAATCCGTCCACCCCCGACTCGCGGAAGCCGGCCCCGGCGGTGTGCGCCCGCCCGTCGTCCCCGTTGACCATCCAACTGGTCAGCACGACCGGGTTGCCGGAGAAGCTCGGCGGCTGCGGCAACTCCAGGGCCCGGCCGGGAAACGCCGGTACCAGGTTGGGGTGGTCCGGGTACAGCTGCCACAGCGTGGCCAGCAACGGCGCCCCGGCGAGCAGCAGCTTCCACGGCGGCTCGATCCAGGTCGTCGCGGAACCGGGCGCCATCGCCACCCGGCCGTACGGCTCCCGGATCATCCAGTCCCACGGGTAGCGCTTGAAGCAGGTGACGATCGGGGCGTTCTCGTCGTCGAGGAAGCGCTCGCCATCCCACCCGATCAGGTGCATCGGGACGAGCCGGGTCGCCAGGCCGGCCTGCTCGGCCACCCCGGCCAGGTACCCGGCGGCCAGCTCGTCGCCGCCGGTCGGGTCCAGCTGCGACCAGCCGAAGTGGACCGTCGGGTAGCGCAGGTCCTTGGCGATCGACCGCCAGCCGGTGAGCAGGTGCTCGTGCAGGCCGTTCCACTGGTCCTGGTCCGGCCTGGTCTGCTCCAGCCAGTACCACTGGGCGATCGCCGTCTCCACCAGCCCGCCCGGCACGTCCGCCCGGCAGTCGAGTAACTTCGGCGGTCGGTTGCCGTCGTACCACAGGTCGAGACGCGAGCACAGGCTCGGCGCCCCGGACAGCAGGGAGGCGTGTACCGCCGGGATGGCCCACTCCGGGATGCCGAAGTCGGCGTACCGTCCCTGGTCGACCACGTGGCGCGCGGCCGAGAGACACATCCCGTAGAGCTCCTCGGTGAGCGCCTCCAGCCGCAGCACCTCCCCGAGGTCGAGGACATAGCAGGCGGTCTCGTCCCAACGGGCGAGGGACACCCCCTGGTCACGTACCGCCTGCTGCCACCCGTTCCGGGGCGTACTGCTGATCCGGTGCATCCGGTCCTCCACTCGGCAGGAACAGAGGTTAGCGGGTCGAAGGTATTCGTGGGCGATACGCTCGCCCCATGCTCCGAACGGTCATCCTCGCCGCTGCCCGGTCAACGCGGGTAGAGCGGCTCGTGCAGACCGTCCCGCTGAGCCGGGACGTGGTACGCCGGTTTGTGCCCGGTGCCACCACCGACGACGCGCTGCGCGCGACCCGCGAGCTCGTCGCCGAAGGACTGAAGGTAACTCTGGACTATCTCGGTGAGGACACGCAGACCGCCGCCCAGGCGGCGGCGACCAAGGACGAGTATCTCCGGCTGCTCAAGTCGCTCGCCGGCGCAGGGGTCACCCCGGCCGCCGAGATCAGCCTGAAGCTGTCCGCGCTCGGCCAGCGGTTCGACGAGGACCTGGCGTACGAGTACGCGCACGCGATCTGCGAGGCCGCGGCGTCCGCGGGTACCACGGTGACGCTGGACATGGAGGACGCGGCGACCACCGACCTGACCCTGGACACGCTGGTCCGGCTGCGCCGGGACTTCCCGACCGTGGGAGCGGTGCTCCAGGCGTACCTGCGGCGCACCGAGGGGGACTGCCGCGAACTGGCCACCCCGGGCTCACGGATCCGGCTGTGCAAGGGCGCCTACTCCGAGCCGGAGTCGGTGGCGTTCCAGTCCACCGTGGAAGTGGACAAGTCGTACGTGCGCTGCCTGAACATCCTGATGTCCGGGCCGGGGTACCCGATGATCGCGACCCATGATCCCCGGCTGATCGCGATCGGCGAGGACCGGGCGAAATGGTTCGATCGGGCACCGGAGGACTTCGAGTTCCAGATGCTCTACGGGATCCGGCCGGACGAGCAGCGCCGGCTGACAGCCGAGGGGTACCAGGTGCGGGTGTACCTGCCGTACGGCGACCAGTGGTACGGGTACCTGATGCGGCGGCTTGCCGAGCGGCCGAGGAACGTGGCCTTCTTCGCCCGGGCACTGGCCTCGCGGAACTGACCCCGACCCCGGTCCCCGGGCCGTCCGTGGGGGCGCACCGGGACCGGGGTCAAATGTGAGAAGCCGTCGCGCGAGTAACACCCGTACCGGTACCGTTCTACTTACACGCGCGTTTCCCCGCCCCGGCGGCGCCGGCCGTCCCGAGGGGCACGCGCCGGGAACAGGGACCGAGGGCGAGCCATGGCAGGATCCTCACACTCCGAGGGCAGGTTTTCGGAAGTTCAGTTTCTGACCGTCGCCGAGGTGGCGGGGCTCATGCGGGTGTCCAAGATGACGGTCTACCGGCTGGTTCACTCGGGTGATCTCACCGCGGTCAGGGTCGGGCGGTCGTTCCGGGTGCCCGAGCACGCCGTCCACGCCTATCTCCGCGACGCGTTCCAGAGATCAGCCTGACCGCAGCGGCAGGGCCGATTTCCCCTCACCGTCCGATGCCGGCTAGGCTTACCGGGTTTACTCAAGCGCACAGTTCGAGGGGAACACTCGTATGGGTTCGGTGGTCAAGAAGCGCCGCAAGCGGATGGCCAAGAAGAAGCATCGGAAGCTGCTGCGCAAGACCCGGGTCCAGCGTCGCCGTCTCGGCAAGTAGGCAGCCCCGCTCCGGCGGTAGGTAGAGGCACCCCTCACTCGGTTCCTTCTGGCGATTACGCGGAGGAGTGACGTGAGCACCGGTCAGGAGCGCCGGATCAACGGCGCTGTTCCGCGCCGGCGTCCCCGTGGCCCCGCAGTGGTGCTGGTCACCGGTGTGGCCCGCTATCTCGGTGCCCAGGTTGCCGCGCGGCTCGCCGCCGACCCCCGGATCGGCCGGGTCATCGGTCTCGACGGTGAGGAGCCGCCGCCCGAGTCCGCCATCCTGCTGGCCGGCGGCGTCGAGTTCGTCGCCGCGGACATCACCACCACCGAGCCCGCGAAGATCATTTCATCCGAACGGGTCGAGGCGGTCGTGCACCTGGCCGTCGCCGGAGATCGGCACGCCGGTGGCCGGCCGGCCATGAAAGAGCAGAACGTCATCGGCACGATGCAGCTGCTCGCGGCCTGCCAGCAGGCACCGGACCTACGCAAGATCGTCATCCGGTCGTCCACCGCGGCGTACGGCGCGTCCTTCCGCGACCCGGCGGTGTTCACCGAGGACACCGAGCCGCGGGAGGTGCCCCGTGGCGGGTTCGCCCGCGACGTGCTCGACATCGAGGGGTACGTTCGCGGCTTCCTGCGCCGCAGGCGGGACGTGGCGGCCACCGTGCTGCGCTTCGCGCCGTTCCTCGGCAGGCGGGCGAACACGAGCCTGACCAGGTATTTCGCGCTGCCGTTCGTGCCCACGGTATTCGGCCGGGACCCGCGCCTCCAGTTCATCCACGTCGACGACGCGCTGGAGGTTCTGCACCGCTCCGTGGTCGAGGACCATCCGGGGACGTTCAACGTGGCCGGTGCCGGAGTGATCACGCTGTCCCAGGCGGTACGCCGGGCGAACCGGGTCGCCCTGCCGGTGCCGGAGCAGGGGCTGTCCGCCGCCGCCGGGATGGCGCGTTCCGGCGTCAGGTTCAGCCTCGACCAACTGGACCTGTTCGTACACGGCCGGGTGGTGGACACCACCAAGTTGATCAAGGAGTTCGGGTACACGCCGCGCACCACGTCCGACGCGTTCGCCGACTTCCTGCGCGGCACCGGTGCGGGCGGGATCCTTCCCACCGACGCGATCGGTGCCGCCGAGCGGAGCATCCTCGGCGGGATCCGTGCCGCCCGGGCTGCCCTTCGGGATGTGTCATGACCGATTTCGAGAACCGCCTCGGCGCCCGGTACCCGAACGGGACCGGCCACGCGCCGCCGATCATCCCGCCGGCGGAACGGCCGCGCGCCCGCAAGCCGGTGAGCCCGGCGCCCGATGCCCGGCGGGTACCGGACCGGTCGGTCGCGTCCGGCCCGGCACCGGAAACGGCGCCGCCCTCGCCCGGGCACTCGCCCTCGTCCTCGCCCCCGCCTCAGCCCGACGTCTGGGACCGCCGGGTCGCGGACGGGCTGGCGTTCCTGCGCCGGCGGCTGACCGGCGCGTACGAGGTGGACGAGTTCGGGTTCGACCGGGAACTCACCGACGGCGTCTTCTTCCCGCTGCTCCGGCTGCTGTACCGCGACTGGTTCCGGATCGAGGTCGAGGGCACGGAGAACCTGCCGGCCACCGGTGCCGCCCTGGTCGTGGCGAACCACTCGGGCGTGGTCGCGATGGACGCGATGATGCTCTCCGTCGCCGTACACGACGAGCAACCCGGTAACCGGCACCTCCGGCTGCTCGGTGCCGACCTGGTGTTCCGGGTGCCGATCATCTCCGAGTTGGCTCGCAAGCACGGCGGCACCCTGGCCTGCAATCCGGACGCCGAGCGGCTGCTGGGGGACGGCGAACTCGTGGGCGTCTTCCCGGAGGGGTTCAAGGGCGTCGGCAAGCCGTACCGTGACCGGTACAAGTTGCAGCGCTTCGGGCGGGGCGGCTTCGTCTCGGCGGCGCTGCGCACCGGCACCCCGATCATCCCGGTGAGCATCATCGGCGCCGAGGAGATCTACCCGATGATCGGCAACATCAAGCCGCTGGCCCGGCTGCTCGGCTGGCCGTACTTCCCGGTCACGCCGACGTTCCCCTGGCTGGGGCCGCTCGGGCTCGTCCCGTTGCCGTCGAAGTGGCTGATCAGTTTCGGTACGCCCATCGAGACCGCCGGGCGCGCCGAGCAGGCCGACGATCCCGCGGTGGTGTTCAACCTCGCCGATCAGGTGCGGGAAACCATCCAGCAGACCCTGTACCGGTTGTTGGAGCAGCGCGAGCGGGACTAGCGGCGAACCGCCGTCAACCGCGAACCGCAGTCAAACCCTGGCACTGCTATCAACCGCGGGACTGCCGGCGCCGGATCGCGGCCGTCGCCAGGACCGCACCGATGATCATGCCGGTGCCGAGCGCCGACGGCACCGCGATCTTCGCCGCCTTCCGGCCGGTGCGGAAGTCACGGATCTCCCAGTTGCGCTGCCGGGCCTCCCGGCGCAGCGTCCCGTCCGGATTGACCGCGACCGCGTGCCCGACCAGGGACAGCATCGGGATGTCGTTGGCGGAGTCGCTGTAGGCGGTGCACCGGCTCAGGTCCAGCCCCTCCGTGCCGGCCAGGGCGGTGATCGCCTCCGCTTTCGCCGGGCCGTGCAGCAGGTCGCCGACCAGGCGGCCGGTGTACACACCCTGGTCGATCTCGGCGACCGTGCCCAGCGCCCCGGTCAGTCCGAGCCGATCCGCCATCACCCGACCGAGCTCGATCGGGGCCGCGGTGACCAGCCACACCTGCTGCCCGGCATCGAGGTGCAGTTGGGCCAGGGCCCGGGTACCGGACCAGATCCGCTCGGCCATCAGCTCATCGAAGATCTCCTCCGACAGCCGTCGCAACTCGCCCACCGACCAGCCCTTGACGAACGCGAGGGCGGCCTGTTTGGCCTGCGACATGTCGCCGCCGTGCTCCCGGGCGAGCAGCCGGAACTTGAGCTGGCTCCAGGCGAAGCGGGCCAGGTCCTTGCTGGTGAAGTACTTGCGGGCGGCCAGGCCACGCGCGAACCAGTAGATCGAGGCGCCCTGCATCATGGTGTTGTCGATGTCGAAGAAGGCCGCGGCGGACGGGTCGGCGGGCACCGTGAGAGCGGCCTCGACTTCGGCCGCCGCCCAGCCGGCGAGTATCTCGTGCCGCGGCGTCCCGGTCACGCTTCCCCCTTTCCCCGATGAGGTCTCGGCCCCTGCGAGGGTATCGGTCCCGGCAAGAAATCAGACCCTCGGCGGGGCCGAGGGTCTGGAACACACGCTATCCGGGTGCACCAACCATCGCCGGTCCTGGGCCGATGCCGCCGGGGATCGGGACGGACGGGCCCGTGACGGACCGGCCGATCCCGAACAAACGTGACGGGCCCGACCCCGAACAGCGAGACGGGCCCGATCCCGCACAAACGTGACGGGCTCGATCCCGAACAGCGTGACGGGCACGATCCCGCACAAACGTGACGGGGCTCAGTGACCGGCGCTGCCCGGCGTCTGACCGGCCCGGGACGCACCCGGACACTCTGGCGGCTTCGGGCCCAGCGTGTCGGAGGCGGTGCCGCCGAGGCCGCACAGCAGCGACCCGCGCAGGGCCGCCGCCCGCCTCCCGACCTGGTCGAGCAGGTTCAGGGACTGTTCCGCCCGGGCCTGCGCCGGACCGGACAGGCCGATCAGCAGGCGGTCGACCAGGGGCCGCTGTGTCGTGACGAAGTCGTCGACCAGATCCAGCGCGGTCGAGTCGTGCTGGTTCAGCGCCACCGCGGTGAGCAGCCTGGTGCCCTGGATGGTCTCGTTGTCCATGTCGCCGAGCGTCGTCTCCAGCCGAGCGGTGTCGCCGTGCACCGTGGACGCCTCCAGGGCACGGTTGCGGGCGAACCCCAGGTAGGCCTGGCCGCGGTCGGCATCGGATCCGGTCAGCGCGAGCTGGGCACTCTCCGTGGACCGCTTGACGCCGTACAGCGGATCGCCGGGCATCGCGTCGCCGCTGGCCATGGACATGCCGGACAGGGCGAGGGCACCGGCGGTGATGCCGACGATGATCGCGCCCCGGGTACGCCGGCTGCCCACGACCGGGCGCCGTTTCCCCGGCCGGGCCGTCCCGGACGCTCCGACCTGAGCGGCAGCGCTGAGATACACCGGCCCGACGACCTTGCGACGCTGATCCTTACCCGCGGTGACCCCGATGCCCTCGCGCTCGGCGGTGGCCACGAGCATGGCGCGCAGGCTGGAGCGGAAGTCCCGGTCGGGCCGGTCCTGCTCGGTCAGCTTCCGGTCGGAGATCCGCCGACCCAGCGCCACGTAGTCGGCGAGTTCCTCGTCGAGTGCGCTGCGACTGTGCCGATGGATCCGACCGTCGCCCTGGTCAAGGAGCTGTGCGAATCGTTCGGCGCGACGCCAGTCGAAAACCGCGGCAGCCATACCCGCACCTCCTCCCGTTGGTCCCACCGATGACAACCCGGACGGTTGGCATCGGATTCAACGCGCGAGTCACGCCATCGGTTACGGGTGGGGCGGTACGGGCTGCCCCACCGGACGCGATCACCGCAGTCGGCCGCCCCGTCACGCCTGGAAGCCGTCCGGTAGAAGCCGGGCCAGTGCGCGAACCGCCCGGTACTGGAGTGCCTTGATCGCGCCCTCGTTCTTGCCCATCGCCTGCGCCGTCTCGGCCACCGAGAACCCCTGCAGGAAGCGGAGCACGATGCATTCCTGCTGCTCGGGGTTGAGCTGCTTGACTGCGGTGAGCAGCGCGACGTTGGTGATGTGGTCCACCACCGCCGACTCCGGGCTGCCCTCGGGACCCCGGTCCTCGCGGTCCGCGTCCAGCACGTCGCCGGTGGTCACCTCCAGCCGGTACCGGCCGGACTTGAAGTGGTCCGCGACCAGGTTCCGGGCGATCGTCACCAGCCAGGCTCCGAGGTCGCGGCCCTGCCAGGTGAAGCTGCCGATGCGCTTCAGGGCACGCAGGAAGGTGTCCGACGTCAGATCCTCGGCCAGTTGGCGGTTGCCGACCCGGAAGTAGATGAACCGGAAGACCGTGTCGACGTACCGGTCGTAGATCAGCCCGAACGCCTCGGCCTCGCCGGCCTGCGCCCGCTCGACGAGCATCCACACGGCGGCGGCGGCGTCCGAGGGGTCGGGCCGGCTCGGGAAGCTCGGCGGTGATCCGTCCGGTGGCCCGGTCTTCGACGGTGGCGCCTCGGTGGGCTGATCCGCGCGGACCCCGTCGATCAGGCGGGTCGTACCCGTCGAGGACGCCCGGGGCAGCGGTTCGGTGTCGCCCCCGAGTTCCGGCACCTGCGCCGGGACCGGTCGCGCCGGAACGGCCAGCCGCCCACCGACCGGCTTGGTGTTGCCGCCGGGGATGTGCCGGATGGGGATGTCGTTGACGTGCGGCCGGTTGCGGGTGCGGGAACTGGCGCCGTCGCCCCGCAGCACGGAGCTCAGCATCTCGGATACGCAGTCGCGCAGCACAGACAGGCCGTCGGTCAGCGCGAGCCGCGCTGCGAGTACCTCCGGGAAGGACGCGCCGGCGCTCGCACCGGCCAGGTCGTAACGGGTCACCGCACCTCCTCCGCCGGCCCGTGCGCCAGCGTCCACTGGGCGAGAGCCGGAATTCGCCCACGAATCCGACTCCTGCCCACGAGGTGGTGGTGCGGTGCTTTTACGGGCACAGCGGCCTCCTCAGGCAGAGGGGTGTCGACACACGACACATCGGGTAGCCGACCCCAGAAATGATAGGGCCAACGTCACCGATGCGTGCGGAGTCCGTTACACAGAGGCGAAGTATTTCGGAGGCCCTCCGATACTCGTCGCACATGTTGTCCGCCTGTCGGTAATTGACAGGGCTTTCGTGGGTAGGGCTCGCCGCATTTCCGCGACACGCTTCGACGCGGTCGGCGTGTCGCGACCGGCGTGTCGCCTGGTGTGTCGCGGTCCGCCGGGCGTGGCGAGCGAAATCGGGAACCCCCGCTGGGCCGAACCTGGCTGGACCCGGGTTCCGGGTCGGCCGGACGGCGGGCCGACCCGGGTCCGACGTCGGCCGGAGGCGACGGGCCGACCGGGGGTCGGTGCGGGGCCGTTTCACCCCGGGACCGCTACCGGAGGCCATGCGACACATTGATAGGCGCCATGATCGCCTTCCCGGCGTTAGTGTGCCTTCGTGCACGAGCCACGAAACGTCGCCGACACAGTCCGCGAGGCCGCTCGGGTCTCCCCTGCCAAGGTCGCGCTGATCTGGCAGGACCAGGCTGTGACCTGGGCAGAACTCGATGCGAGCATCGATGAGCTTGCCGCCGGACTGCGCGCCCTCGACCTGCCCGAAGACGACGGGTACCCGGCCCGGGTGGCGATCGCCCTGCCCAACGTGCCGCGGTTCGTCGAGTCCTACTTCGCCACGCTGCGGGCCGGACTGATCGCGGTGCCGGTCAATCCGGGGTACACGGGCCGGGAACTGCGGCACATCCTGGCCGACTCCGGGGCGGCCGTACTGTTCGCGACGCCTGACGTGCTGGCCACCGTCGACCTGGTCGCCGACGGGCTGCCGCTGCGCCACCGGTACCCGCCGGAGACGGCCCTGCCGTCCGGCCCGAAACGCGCCGGTGGGCCCGTGCCCGGTTCGGGGGGCCTGCCCGGTTCGCCGGATCCGGGCCACCAGGCCGGTGGCGAGGACCTCGCGGTCCTGCTCTACACCAGCGGTACCGAGGGCAACCCCAAGGGCGCCATGCTCTCCCACCGTGCCCTGCTGGCCAACCACGCGCAACTCGCCCAGCTCGAGCCGCCGCAACTGAACACGGACGACGTGCTCCTGCTCGCCCTGCCGCTGTTCCACTCCTACGGGCTGAACGCCGGGCTCGGCGCCCTGGCCTACCACGGCGCCACGGGCGTGCTCCTGGAGCGGTTCGACCCGGTCGAGTCGCTGCGACTGGTCGCGGCGCACCAGGTCAGCATCGTGATCGGAGTACCGGCGATGTTCGTGGCCTGGTCGCTGCTGTCCGACTTCGGTGAGACGTTCGCCTCGGTACGGCTGTCCGTCAGCGGAGCGGCGCCCCTGCATACGGCGGCGGGTGGCCGTTTCCTCGACGTGACGGGGCACCCGGTCTTCGAGGGGTACGGGCTGACGGAAGCCGCGCCCGTGCTCACCTCGGCGCTGGCCTCACCGGCGCCGAAGCCGGGATCGATCGGCCGGGCGATCCCGGGCGTGTCGCTGAAGCTGGTCGCCGCGTCCGGAGAGGAGATCGACGTCACCGACGACGACTTCGACGACGACGCGGCGGGCTCTCCCGGTACCGACCCGGGCGAGATCGTCGCCCGGGGGGCGAACCTGTTCAGCGGGTACTGGCCGGACGGCCGGGGCGGTCCGGACGCGGACGGCTGGTGGGCCACCGGAGACGTGGCCTACGCCGACGCCGACGGGGACCTGTTCCTGGTGGACAGGAAGCGGGAGCTGATCCTGGTCAGCGGGTTCAACGTGTACCCGTACGAGGTCGAGCAGGTGCTGATGGCGCACCCCGCGGTACGGGAGGCGGCGGTGCTGGGCATCGCCCACCCGTACACGGGTCAGACGGTCAAGGCGTTCGTGGTGACCTCCGCCACGGTCAGCACCGAGGAACTGCTGTCCCACTGCGAGCGCAACCTGGCCCGGTTCAAGTGCCCGACCGCGATCGAGTTCGTCCCGTCGCTGCCGCACTCGGCCACCGGCAGGGTGCGCAAGGCCAAGCTGCGCGACCGCGGCTAGGTTTGGTCCCGTGCCACGACTCACCTTGATCACCCGGCCCGGCTGCCACCTGTGTGACGTCGCCAAGGAGGCGATGGACCGCATCGCGGCGGACACCGGCGAGGCGTGGCGGGAGGTGGACGTCGAGTCGGACGCCGCGCTGGAGGCGGAGTACGGCGACCGGGTACCGGTGATCATGCTGGACGGCAGGGAGCACGGGTACTGGCGGGTCGAGGAGGCCCGGCTGCGCCGGGACCTGGCCGGTTGACGCCGGCCGCCACGGCCCCGGCCCGCCGATCAACCACGGGCGACCCGAGGCCGGGGACGGCTAAAGTTGTCGGGTGCCGCACCTCGTTTGGGACTGGAACGGAACCCTGCTCGACGACCTGACCCTGGTCGTCGCCGCGACCAACGCATCGCTGGCGGTGCTCGGAGGCCCGGCCGTGACCGCCGAGGAGCACCGGCGCGACTTCCGCCGGCCGATCGTCGAGTACTACGGCGGCGTCCTCGGCCGCGTGATCGACGACGAAGAGTTCGTCCAGTTGGACAAGACGTTCCACCTCGCCTACGCCGACGGGCTGCTGGGGTGCCGGCTGTCCATCGGGGCGCTGGAGGCGCTCGGGTCCTGGGCCGGTACGCAGTCCCTGCTGTCCATGTGGTTCCACGACGAACTGGTGCCGACCGTGTCCCGGTACGGGCTGGACACCTACTTCGCCCGGGTCGACGGGCTACGCGACCCGGTCGGCGGCGGTCCCAAGGCGCCTCACCTGGTCGACCACCTGCGGGCGCAGGGCCTGTCCGGCCAGGACTGCGTGCTGATCGGCGACTCCGTGGACGACGCGATCGCGGCCCGGACCGTGGGTGCCCACTGCGTGCTCTACACCGGCGGCTTCACGGACGCGGCCCGGCTGCGCACCATCGGGGTACCGGTGGCCGACACGCTCGCTGAGGCCGCGCGGCTCGCGGGCCAGCTTTTCACCTAGCTTCGCGGCCCGGATCAGCCGATCAGTCGATCGGCCGGGGTCCCCGCCGGGGCAGCCCGGTCGGCCGGGTTCGCGGGCGGGTCAGCCCCGCAGGTAGGTGAGCACGGCGAGGACGCGGCGATGCTGCTCCTCGTCCGGCGGCAGGTCGAGCTTGGTGAAGATGTTCTTCACGTGCTTCTCCACCGCGCCATCGGTGACCACCAGGCTCTTGGCGATGGCGGCGTTCGACTTGCCCTCCGCCATGAGCCCCAGCACCTCGCGTTCGCGCAGCGTGAGCGAATCCAGCGGCGCCCGGCCGCGACGAACCACCAACTGAGCCACCACCTCGGGGTCGAGCACGGTGGCACCGGCGGCCACCCGCTCCAGCGTGTCCAGGAAGTCGGCCACATCCGCCACCCGGTCCTTGAGCAGGTACCCGATCGCACCCACCCGGTCGGCGAGCAGGTCGTCGGCGTAGGAGACCTCGACGTACTGGGACAGCACCAGGATCGGCGACCGGGGCACCAGCCGGCGGGCCGTGACGGAGGCGCGCAGCCCCTCGTCCGTGTGCGACGGGGGCATCCGCACGTCCACGATCGACACGTCGGGGCGGTGCTCCACGATCGCGTCGACCAGGGCCGGCCCGTCGCCGACCGCCGCGACGACCTGATGCTCGTTCTCCTCCAGCAGGCGGACCAGGCCCTCTCGCAGCAGTACCGCATCGTCGGCGACGACTACTCGCATGGCAACTCCGCTCGGATCTCGGTCGGCCCGCCGGCCGGGCTGACGACAGCGAGCGTGCCACCCGCCGCGCGTACCCGGTCCGTCAGGCCGCTCAGCCCGTGGCCCTTGGACATGTGCGCGCCGCCGACCCCGTCGTCGAGTATGGCCACGATCAACCGGTCTCCGGACCGGTCGACGTAGACGGCGCCGGCCTGCGCCTGGCTGTGCTTGGCCAGGTTGGTCAGCGACTCGGCGACGAGAAAGTAGGCGGTGTTCTCCAGGATCGGGGCCAGCCGGCCGAGATCCGGCGGGACGGTGAGGGCCACGGGTACGGTGCTGCGCGAGGCGAGGGCGGCCAGCGCGCTGGGCAGGCCGCGGTCGGCCAGGATCGGCGGGGCGATGCCGCGGGAGAGGGCGCGCAGTTCGTCGAGGGTCTCCCGGGTCTGGCCCAGCGCCTCGTCGATCGTGGCGCGGGCCGCCTCCGGATCCTTGTTCAGTTGCTGGCGGGCCCGGCCGAGGTCCATCGCCAGCCGGACCAGGCGCTGCTGCGGCCCGTCGTGGATGTCGCGCTCCAGCCGGCGCAGCGCGGTCGCCTCGGCGGATACCGCCGAGTCCCGCTGCATCTCCAGCCCACTGATCCGGTTCTGGACCTCGGCGATGCCGGTGAGCAACGCCCGGCCGAACTGGGCCGGTACCACC
The DNA here is from genome assembly GCA_036494675.1 of Rugosimonospora sp. Lineage (GTDB taxonomy): Bacteria > Actinomycetota > Actinomycetes > Mycobacteriales > Micromonosporaceae > Rugosimonospora. The sequence continues at coordinate 35,790 of DASXOA010000049.1, read as the reverse complement.
GCCGCCACCCGGACCACCAGGGGGAGGGTGATCAGGAAGAACACTCCGATCACCGTGTTCAGGCCGATGCGGGCGGACAGCGTGTCGGAGATGTGGAGCAGTTCGTTGAGGTCATGGTCGGTCTCGCCATGCGGGATGTACTGCGTCCAGATGATGGAACTGATGCCGCCGAGGGCCAGTGCCCACCACGTGACGACGAACACGAAGCTGATGGTGTTGAGGATCCAGCCGAAGATCGCATGCATCAGATCCAGCCACGACTGACCGTCGCGCATCGGGGCGAAGATCCGCCGCCAGAAGCCCGCGCCGGCCGGAGCGCTCCGGTACGCCGGGCGGGGTGCCGGACGGTGGGTCACCGCCGGCAGCCGTACCCGTTCGAGGTCGGCGAACCCGCGGGCGGCAAACAGCGCGCCGACCATGATCGGCAGGCCGATCACCGTGACCAGGGTGCCGACACCCAGCACGAACAGCGGCAACGTCACGATGAAGCCGGCCAGTGCGATCGGGAAGCCGAAGATCACGTAAGCCGAGTCGGTACCCACCTGGCGGACCAGGCGGCCGACCGGATTTCCGGGGCGCGGGTGGGTCATGCCATTGAACCTAGACACTGGAGTCGGAACGCCCCATCCCGCACGCCGCCGTTTCCGAGGTGGGGTTATCCCCACTGGCCACCGCGCTGACCTGCACCTGGGCCTTTCAAGATCGCGATTTGTGCACGTGTTCACGAGCGCCTACTCTGTAAAACGCGGTGAGCCCCCTAGCACAGTCGGCCCTGGTCGGCGCGGTGGGACTCCCAGTAAGCACGGACGGAGTGACGACGGGTGGCCGGCAGCGTCGCGTCAGCGGCGCACCCCCTCAGGCGGCCCGGATCGAGAGGAACACTTGAGTCAGCAGCGCAACGAGCGGCCAGCGGGGAGTGACCCCCGACCGGCGCGCTCGGCGGCCGGGCTGCCAGCCAATGGTTCGCCGGCCCATGGACTGTCCGATCGTGGCGCGCCCGTCTCGGAGCTGCCGGACCTGCCCGAGGCCACCGTCGCCCGGCTCCCGGAGTACCTGAGGGCGCTGCACGTTCTCGCCGAGGACGGCGGCGACGTGGTCTCCAGTGAGGAACTGGCCCACGCGGCCGGGGTGAACTCGGCGAAGCTGCGCAAGGACCTGTCCTACCTGCGCTCGAACGGTACCCGGGGGGTCGGGTACGACGTCGGGCAGTTGATCGAGAAGATCGAACACGTTCTCGGGCTCAACCAGCACCGGGCCGTGGCCCTGGTCGGCGTCGGTAACCTCGGCCAGGCGCTGGCCGGCTATGGCGGCTTCGGCTCCCGGGGCTTTCACATCGCCGCGCTGTTCGACGCGGATCCCGTCCGGGTCGGCGACCGGATCGCCGGGCTGCTGGTGCGCCACATCGATGATCTTGCCGAGGTCGTCGCGGTCGAACACATCGCGATCGCGGTCATCGCCACCCCGGCGCACGCGGCCCAGGGGGTCACCGACGCCCTGGTCGCCTGCGGTGTGACCAGCATCCTGAACTTCGCGCCGTGCGTGCTGTCCGTGCCCGACAATGTTGACGTACGCAAGGTCGACCTCGCGATCGAGCTGCAGATCCTGTCCTTCCATGAGCACCGGAAGGCGACCCTGACGGCGCTGCCGGAGGCGATCAGCTGATGAATCTCATCGTCGTCGGCGTGTCGTACCGCACGGCGCCGGTACCGGTGCTGGAACGGCTCGTCGCATCGCCGGCCGAGGTACCGTCGTTGCTGGCCCAGCTTCTCGCCCAGCCTTACATCGGCGAGGCGCTCATGTTGTCCACCTGCAACCGGGTCGAGGTCTACGCCGGGGCGTCCGCGTTCCACGGCGGGCTGACCGACATCGTCTCGGTGCTGGCGGCCCAGGCCGGCGCGGCTCCGGCAGACCTCGCACCCCACGCCTACGTGCACTACGACGCCGACGCGGTCCGCCACGCGTACCGGCTGGCCACCGGGCTGGAGTCGATGGTGATCGGCGAGGCGCAGATCCTCGGGCAGTTGCGCGACGCGTACGCGGTCGCGGCGGAGCACGACGCGACCGGTCGCCTGTTGCACGAGCTGATGCAGCAGACGCTGCGGGTCGGCAAGCGGGCGCATGCGGAGACCGGCATCGACCGGGCCGGCCAGAGTGTCGTGTCGGCCGCGCTGAACCTGGCCGCGGTGGCCGGCCTCCGCGCCGATGCCGCGCACTCCGGATCCGAGCCGGACGGCTCTCACCACGACGGTGCCGCGGCCGGGCCGGCGGGGACGTTGGCCGGGCCGGCGGCGATGCTGGCCGGGCCGGCGATGCTGGCCGGACGTTCGGCGCTCGTCGTGGGCGCCGGGGCGATGGGTTCGCTCGCCCTGGCCACCCTCCGGCGGGCTGGTGCGGGGCCGCTGTACGTGACCAACCGGGGCGCCGAACGGGCCGCCCGGCTCGCCGAACTCTACGACGCGACCGCCGTACCCTGGCTCGACCTGTCCACCGTGGACATCGTGGTCTCGGCCACCGCCTCGTCCGGCCACGTCATCACGGCCGCCGACGTGACCGGCCCGGTGACGATCGTGGACCTCGCGGTCCCCCGGGACGTCGACCCGCAGGTCGCCGCCCTGCCCGGGGTCGAGTTGATCGACATCGAGCGCCTCGGCGCCGTCCTGTCCGCCGACGGCGGCCTGTCCGCCGACAAGGCCGCGGTCGAAAACATCGTCGAGGTCGAGGTCGAGGCGTTCCTGGCCTGGCTGCGCAGCTCCGACGTGGCGCCGACGGTGGCCGCCCTGCGTTCCCGGGCCGATGACGTGGTCGCCACCGAGCTGCGCAGACTTTCTCAGCGGCGCCCCGAGCTGAGTGACGACCAACGGGCCGATGTGGCGCGTACGATCCATCGGGTCGTGCAGCGCCTGCTCCACCAGCCGACGGTACGGGTCCGGGAGCTGGCGGCCGGGCCGGGTGGGGACCGGTACGCCGCCCTGCTGCGCGAGCTGTTCGACTTGGACGTGCCGTCACCCGGCGCGGTAAACGGGGTTCCGGAGGTCGAGTCGTGAGCATCCGGCTGGGGACCAGGGCCAGCGCGCTTGCGATGGCCCAGTCCCGCATGGTCGCCGACGCGCTGGCGAAGGCGTGCGGCCAGGACGTCGAGCTGGTCGGGATCAGCACCGCCGGCGACCGGTCCACCGTGCCGGTGGCCCAGCTGGGCGTGGGCGTCTTCGTATCCGCGCTGCGCGACGCGCTCGGCGCCAAGGAGATCGACTTCGCCGTGCACTCGTACAAGGACCTGCCGACCGCCCCCGCTGACGGCCTGGTGATCGCGGCGACTCCGCAGCGCGAGGATCCGCGCGACGCGCTCGTCGCCCGGGACGGGCTGACCCTGGCGGAGCTGCCGGCCGGCGCCCGGGTCGGTACCGGCGCGGTGCGCCGGCTCGCCCAGCTGCACGCTCTCGGGCTGCCGATCGAGACCGTGCCGATCCGCGGGAACGTGGACACCCGGCTGCGCCGGGTGGCCTCCGGCGAACTCGATGCCGTCGTCGTGGCCTATGCCGGACTGGCCCGCCTCGGGCGGGCCGATGAGGTGACCGAGATCATCGATCCGCGGCAGATGCTGCCGGCGCCCGCGCAGGGCGTGCTGGCCATCGAGTGCCGGATCGACGATCCCGACCTGTTCGACGCGCTCCGTGCGCTCGACCACGCCCCCACCCGGGCCGCGGCCGACGCCGAGCGTGCGCTGCTCGCCACCCTCGAAGCGGGCTGCAGCGCACCCGTCGCCGGTCTCGCCGAGATCGTCGAGTACGGCCAGGCGGACCCGGTTCAAGGGCCGGCCCCCGACAACGACGGGGAGATCTACCTGCGCGGAGCGGTACTCAGTCCGGATGGGCGCGTCGCCTTCCGGCTGTCCCGCACCGGGACGCTCGCCGACGCGTCGACGGTCGGCCGCCTGCTGGCGGAAGACCTGCTCGACGCCGGCGCCAACGAAGTACTGGGAGTACAGCAATGACGCGGACCCGAAAGTCCACCGGGCACATCAGCTTTGTCGGGGCCGGCCCCGGCGATCCAGGCCTGCTCACCCGCCGCGCCCATGACGCGCTGACCTCGGCAGACCAGGTTGTCTTCGACCGGGGCGTGTCCGATGTCATGCTCGGGGCGATCCGCGAACTGGCGTCGCAGGAGGCGCAGTTCTCGCCGGCCGAGGGGGCGTCCGGTGACGTCGCCAAGGTGCTGCTCTCCGCGGCCCGGTCCGGACTGCACGCGGTGCACCTGGTGGCCGGCGACCCGTTCGGCCACGAATCGGTGGTCAGAGAGGTTCAGGCGGTCGCCCGCACGGCGGTGCCGTTCGAGGTGGTACCGGGGATCGGGCAGGCGGCCGGCGTGGCCACCTACGCCGGGATCCCGCTGACCGGCGTGCGTACCTCGGCGGACATCGATGACATCGGCGCGGTCGACTTCGAGGCGCTGGCCGCGGCCGCGGGTCGTGGCGCGGTCGCGGTCGCGGTCGAGGCGGGGGAGCTCGGGACGGTACGGGACGGGCTGCTCGCGGCCGGCCTCGACCCGCAGACCCCGGTCGCGGTGACCGGCGACGGTACCGGCGAGACGCAGTACACGTCGACGTCCACCGTGGACAGCATGGTGGCCGCCGCCCTCGGCTTCAGCGGCCGGGTGGTGCTCAGCGTCGGTGCCGGAACCGCGCAGCGCGACAAGCTGGGCTGGTGGGAGAACCGCCCGCTGTACGGCTGGAAGGTCCTGGTGCCCCGCACCAAGGAGCAGGCCGGCGCGATGAGCGAGCGGCTGCGTGCGTACGGCGCGATCCCGTGCGAGGTGCCGACGATCGCGGTCGAGCCGCCTCGTACCCCGGCGCAGATGGAGCGCGCGATCAAGGGCCTCGTGGACGGCCGGTACGCCTGGGTGATCTTCACCTCGGTCAACGCGGTCCGCGCGGTCTGGGAGAAGTTCGCCGAGCACGGCCTGGACGCCCGGCACTTCGGCGGCGTCAAGATCGCCTGTATCGGTGAGGCGACCGCCAGCGCCGTGCGGGCCTTCGGCATCCAGCCCGAACTGGTGCCGGCCGGGGAGCAGTCCAGCGAGGGACTGCTCGCCGAGTTCTCGCCGCACGACGAGATCCTCGATCCGGTCGGCCGGGTACTGCTGCCCCGCGCCGACATCGCCACCGAGACCCTGGCCGCCGGGCTGACCGAGCGCGGCTGGGAGGTCGACGACGTCACCGCGTACCGGACCGTCCGGGCCGCGCCGCCGGCGGCCGACATCCGCGACGCCATCAAGTCCGGCGGCTTCGACGCGGTGCTGTTCACCTCGTCCTCGACGGTGCGCAACCTGGTCGGTATCGCCGGCAAGCCGCACACCCGCACCGTCGTCGCGGTGATCGGTCCGAAGACCGCCGAGACGGCCGTCGAGTTCGGTCTGCGAGTGGACGTCCAGCCGCCGCACGCCTCGGTTCCCGACCTGGTCGAGGAACTCGCGACGTACGCGGTCGAACTGCGCGAGAAGTTGGCCGCCATGCCGGCCAAGCAGCGTCGCGGCTCCAAGGTGCAGGGCCCGACGGCCCTGCGGTTCCGGTGATCTGCCGGTACCGCTGACCCGTCGGCCCTGCCGCTCGGCCGGGCGGCTCCGATCCGCCCGGCGTTCCCGATCCCCGGCATCCGCCGAACCGCCCAGGAGGTCGTCATGACCTATCCAGACATCCGTCCACGACGGCTGCGGCGCACACCCGCGATGCGTCGCCTGGTGAGCGAGACCGAACTGGCGCCCCGCCAGCTCATCCTGCCGATGTTCGTGCGGGAGGGGCTGACCGAGGCGCGCCCGATCTCGACGCTGCCCGGCGTCGTGCAGCACTCCCGCGAATCGCTGCGCAAGGCCGCCGCCGAGGCGGTTGCCGCCGGGATCGGCGGGCTCATGCTGTTCGGGGTGCCGGAGCGGCGCGATGAGGTCGGCTCCGGCGGTACCGACCCGGACGGGATCCTCAACGTCGCCATCCGGGACGTCATCGCGGAGGTCGGCGACTCCACGGTCGTGATGAGCGACCTGTGCCTCGACGAGTTCACCTCGCACGGCCACTGCGGCGTACTGTCCCAGGACGGCGCCGTCGACAACGACGCGACGCTGGCGCGGTACGGCGAGATGGCGGTGGCGCAGGCCGCCGCCGGGGTGCACGTGGTGGGTCCGTCCGGGATGATGGACGGCCAGGTCGGCTACGTGCGGCGTGTGCTGGACGCCGCCGGGTACGCGGACGTGGCGATCCTGGCCTATGCGGTGAAGTACGCGTCCGCGCTGTACGGGCCGTTCCGCGAGGCGGTCGAGTCGGCGCTCGTCGGCGACCGCCGGACGTACCAGCAGGATCCGGCGAACGCTCGGGAGGCCCTGCGCGAGGTGGCCCTCGACGTCGCCGAGGGCGCCGACATGGTGATGGTCAAGCCGGCCCTGCCGTACCTCGACGTGCTCGCCGCCGTCGCGTCCTCGGTGGACGTGCCGGTCTCGGCGTACCAGATCTCCGGCGAGTACGCGATGGTCGAGGCGGCCGCGGCCAATGGCTGGCTGGATCGTGAGCGGACGATGCTGGAGACGTTGACCTCGATCCGCCGGGCCGGCGCCCAGACGATCCTCACGTACTGGGCGGTGGAGGCGGCCCGCCTGCTGCGCGTCGCCTACTGAGCACCCGCCCATTGGGCACCCGCCTGCTGAGCACGGTCCCGCCGCCGACGGCGACGGCTAGGGAGTGGCCAGGTTGAGCAGGCGGACCAGGTCCGCCACGTCGGCCTCGTACTCGCGCCACTGCCTTTCCGGCTGGAAGCCCAACTCGGCGTTGACCTTGAGCATCGGCTCGTTCTCGAACGCGTTCCAGGTCTGCACCTCGGTCAGGCGCGGCTCGGCGGAGCGCAGCTCGAACAGCATCCGTGCCTTGATCGCCCGCCCGAGCCCGTACCCACGGTGGGCCGGCACCACGATCGTGTCGTACTGGTCCGCCCGGGTGGGGCGCTGGGCCGGCACGACGACCTCGGTCAGCCCGGCCACCTTCCCCGTCTTCTCGTGGATGCCCAGCACGATGTAGGGCTTCATGCCGCGCGCGTGCAGCGTCGTCAGGCTGGCGCGCAGCCGCCCGGGATCGTAGGAACTGGGCCGCAGCTCCAGGTCGCCGAGTTCGTAGGACTCGCGGACGATGTCCTTCGCTTCGGCATACGCCTCGTACAACTCCTCCGGTGGCCCGCCGGGGTAATACTCGATGCGGTACCCGGAGCTGACCCCGTCGGCCATCTCGCCCAGCCGCGGCCAGTCCACACTGGACAACTTGAGAACGTTACGGATTTCCACGTAGGCGCAGCTGAACCCGTGGTGCTCGTAGAAGTCGATGGCCGGAGTGTCGCCGATGACCTCGACGCCGATCGAGGTGAAACCCTCGCTGTATGCCCGGCGGATCGCCGCCCCGAGAAGCTCGCGACCCAGACCGCCGCGGCGCGCCTTGGGGTGCACGCACACCTCGATCACGCCGATGTCACCCAGCAGCAGGATGTTGGCCTCGCCGAGCGCCGGCTCGCCGCGCGCCGCCGCGCCGGGACTCGACTCCGCCAACCAGCACACCCGGCGCTCGCCGGGCATCGTGACGGCGAGGTATTCGCGGAACGCGTCAATGCGCCACTGCGGATCGTCCGGAAGATCGACAGACTGCGCTGCGTTGAGCGTGGCCAAAACGGCTTCGATCTCGACGGACGGCGCGGTTCGAGGATCCCACTCGCGTACCATCACCGCTCTAGCTTGCCGAGAATTAGAGGCCGGCGAAAGTAGTTGTTCCGGCGATTCTTCGTCCTGCCGGAAAGTTGTCCGGAGTCAGCCCATCGTCCGACTCTGCACGCCGTAGTCGTTCGCGGCCGTGAAGACGTTCTGCGCGTAGGACTGTAGGGCGTTGTAGGACAGAATTGCCGACCACCAATCCCCGGCCACGGAAAGGTTGCGGCCACCCGCGCAGAGATAATCGGCGGCAGCCAGGGCCGCGTCGTTGATGTCATTGGGATCGGCGACTCCGTCCTGATCCGCGTCGACCTGGTATTTGCCCCAGGTGGCCGGCAGGAACTGCATCGGCCCGACCGCGTGATCATAGACGGTGTCCCCGTCGTATTTGCCATGGTCGGTGTCCACGATCTTCTGCCGGTCCGCGGTGCCGTCGAGGGGGAGGCCGACGATCGGCGGCATGGCCCGGCCGTCCGGCTGCAGTATGGCGCCGTTCGTCCGACCGTGGTTGGACTCAACCTTGCCGATGCCCGCCAGGGTGGTCCAGGTGAGGTGGCAGGACGGCTGGCTCTGCTGCGACCACAGTTGCGCGTACCCGTAGGCCTGAAGGGCAGTGACCGGGATCCCGAGCGCCGGAGAGAGCTTGGTGGCCCAGCCGAGCAGCACGTCCGCCGGCCTGGCCGCGGAGGTGGGCTGGCCGGTCGGCTCGTCGGTCGGTACGTCGGTCGCACCGGGCAACGGGGTGGCGTCCGGATCGATGCCGCCCGGCACCTCGGTGTGCGTGCCGTCGGCGTCCGTCGCGTTCGCGCCCGGTTGGGACACCGGTTTGTCGGGGGCGGTCGCTGGAACCAGGTAGGCGCCGGCCCCGCCGGCGGCGGCCAGCAGTACGAGCAGGGCGAGGGCGGGCAGCGCGAAACGTCCGCTCGGTCGCAGCGCCCACCGGTGGATTGCTCGGCCGCTGGCAACCGTCGCCCGACCGATGGCCCGTCCGGCCCTGGTCAACCACGCTAAGCGCGATGGCCGGTGGCGGGCGGGGCTTGGCGGGGTCGCTGGCCGCAGCGCGGGAGGGGAGTCCAGGTCCGTGCCGGTCACAAGGTGAGTATTACACCCATTCCGATGCCGGTGCAGCCGTCGTAACCTGTGTTCATGCCGCGTTACGAGTACCGATGCCGGGCCTGCGGTGACACGTTCGAGCTCAACCGGCCGATGAACCAGTCGGCCGAGCCCGCGCGTTGTCCCGACGGGCACGACGACACCGTCAAGTTACTGTCCACGGTCTCAGTGGCGGGTCGTGCCTCCACCGCCGGGCCTTCCGCCCCCTCGGGGGGGTGCTGCGGCGGCGCGTGTGGGTGCTAGGTTGGACCGCCGCGCGCGATCCGTGGGGCATGCGGCCGGTGGTGGCGCATCGTTCGCTGCCGGCATGGTCGAACTGCGACGGTGGTTGGCCGGTCGGTCGAGCCCACAGTGACCTTGCGGACCGCAACTCGGCCTGGTGGTCGTCGTTACGTCAGCCGTAGCACTCCCGTGCTTCTCCGCTCGTTGACTCCACCGTGCCACGATCCGCACTCAAGGTTCGACCTTGAGCCGATCCGTGCCGGACCGTTTCTCCGATGCGGTCGCTTCGGAGGGTGCGTCAGCATGAGGCACGACTTCCAGGGGGCGGAGGTTCAGGCGTGTCGGAACGGGTTCACCTGCCGAGCGGTCTGGTGACATTCCTTTTCACCGACATCGAGGGGTCGACCCGGTTGGCCCAGATGCTCGGTACCGGCTACCCGCCGGTCTTGAATGAGCACCGACGGCTCCTGCGCAGCACCCTTGCTTCATGCACCGGCACACCCATGTTCACCGAGGGCGATTCGCTGTTCGTCGCCTTCCCGGACGCCGGTGCCGCCCTGCACGCCTGCGCCGAGGCGCAACGCGCTCTGGCCGTCCACGACTGGCCCACGCCCGAGGCCCGGCCGCAGGTACGGATGGGTCTGCACACCGGGTACGCCGAGCCGATGGGCGACGAGTACACCAGCCCGGAGGTGCACCGGGCCGCCCGGATCGCGTCCGCCGCCCACGGTGGGCAGGTGCTCTGCTCGGCGTCCACCGCGCGGCACGCCGGCCAGTTGAGCGACGAGGCCTGGCTGCTCGACCTCGGGCTGCACCGACTGCGTGGCTTCGACGACCGGGAGCGCCTCTTCCAACTCATCGCGACCGGGCTCCACCGGCAGTTTCCGCGGCCGCGGACGCTCGACGCGACCCCGCACAACCTGCCGGGGACGGTCACCAACTTCGTCGGGCGGGTGGCCGAACAGCGTGAGCTGGCCGCGCTGGTCGAGGAGCACCGGCTGGTCAGCGTCGTCGGCCCCGGTGGCGCGGGCAAGACACGGCTGGCCGTCGAGGTCGCCTCCACGCGGGTGGACGCGTACCCGGACGGAGTGTGGTTCGTCGACCTGGCCTCGGTCACCGACCCGGGGCTTGTGGCGGTGACCGTGGCGGCCACTCTGGGTCTGCGCCCGGAGCCGGGACGGGCGGTCGTGGACACCATCGCCGACTACGCCAGGAGCCGCCGGTTCCTGCTCGTCCTCGACACCTGCGACGCCCAGCCGGGAGTGACCGCCATGGTGGTCAGCCGGCTGCTCGCCGGCAGCCGGGGGGCCCAGGTGCTGGCCACCAGCAGGGAGCCGCTCGGGCTGGCCGGCGAGGTGGTCTGGCGGATCCCGCCGCTGTCCCTGCAACCGGATCCCGACGGCGTCCCCGGCGACGCCGTGGCGCTGCTGCTCGACCGGGCCGCCGCCGCGCGAGGTGGCAAGCGGCCGTCCGGTACCGAACTGGAGCAGCTGTGCCGCGTCGCGTACCGGCTGGAGGGGCTGCCTCTCGCCCTGGAGCTGGCCGCCGCCCGGCTGCGGGTACTCACCGCCAACGAGTTGGTCGACCGGCTCGACGACGTCGTGTCCACGTTGGACGCCGGAGTGTCCATGGTGGACACGGTGCCGCTGTCCGGCGGCGCGGCGTTGCGACACGCCACTCTGCAGGCCACGGTCACCTGGTCGTACCGGACGCTCGGCCCCCGGAGCGCCCGGTTGCTGCGGTGGCTGGCGGTCTTCGCCGGCCGCGTGGACCTGCCCGCCATCGAATGGCTGCTGGGCGAGGATCCGCTGGACGCGCTCGCGGTACTGGTGGACAAGTCGCTGGTACAGGCGCAGCCGACCGCATCCGGTACGACGTACCGGATGCTCGATCCGATCCGCGCGTACGCGGCGCGCCGGCTCGCCGAGGCGGGCGAGGCGCAGGCCGCCCGCAGCCGGCACGTGGCGTGGTGCCTGCACGCCGTCGAGCGCGCCCACCAGGGCCCGGACCGGCGTCCCGTCACGCTGTCGCTGTTCGCGATCGATCCGCTCGCCGACGAACTGCGCGCGGCGCTGCGTTGGACCGCCACCCAGGGCAGCGCCCGGCAGGGCCTGCGCATCGTGGGCGGACTCGAGCAGTGGTGGCGCGAGCGTGGCCTGGCCCGCGAGGGGCGGCTGTGGCTGTTCCGGCTGTACGAGCGGATCTCGGTTACCGGTGAGGAGATCCCGGAATCCGAGCTGGCGGTCGCGTACCACCTGCACGCGCTGCACGCCGGTGCCGACGGCGAGTACGCCGAGGAGTTGCGGTTCTCGCAGCGGGCCGAGGCGTACGCCTGGCGGGCCGGCGACCCCGCGCTGCTGGCCCGGGTGCTGTCCGGGCGGGGCTCGCCACTGCTGAGCATGGGCAGTTCCGCCGAGGCCGAGGCGGGCTGCCGCGAGTTGATCGGCTGGGCGCACGGGCAGGACGTGATCGGGGACGCGTTGCCGGCGGTCTACTGCCTCGCGCAGATCCTGTGGGAGCGGGGCGCCCTGGACGAGGCCGCCGACCTGCTCGGCGCCGCCCGTCCGGTGGAGGCCGCCCGCCCGATCGAGCGCGGACGGCGTGCCGTGGACATGATCCTGGGGATGGTCGCGCTGGCCCGCGGCGACCTGATCGCCGCGCACGACCATCTGGCCGTCGCGCTGCGCTCACGGATGGGGTACGGCTTCCACTCGTGCGCGGTGGAGACCATCAACGGCTTCGCGGTGCGCTGCGCGCTGGGCGACGATCGGATCACCGCCGCCCGGTTGTTCGGAGCGGCTCAGGCCGCCCGCGCGTTGCTGCCCGACGTGGCGAGGATCTACGGCAGGTACTGGGCGGACCAGCAGACCCGGCTACGCGCGGCGCTGGGCGACGAGGCGTTCGACTCGGCGTACGCGGAGGGTGCCGCGCTCACGCTGGAGGAGGCGGCCAAGGTCGCGCTCGCGGTGGAGCACCCGGACCTGGAGGCCGGCTCGGGGCGCTTCACGGACAAGGAACGCTTCACCGGACCGGCTCAGGTACCGTCGCGCGACGTGGACTCCCGGGCGTCCTGATTCCGAGCGGCCCGTTTCTGGGCGGCCCGTTTCCGGGCCGCCCTCGGGTGGTGCGGCTACAGGATCGTCCAGGTGTCGCCCGAGCCGAGCAGCGCGGCGAACTCGTCGTCGAGCCCACGGGTGAGCTTGCTCTGCGCCGCGGCGACCTGCTCGCGCACCAGCACGTCATACGCGGGCCGTTCCACCGAGCGGAACAGGCCGATCGGGGTGTGCCGCAGGTCGAGGTCGGGCAGCCGGGACAGGGCGAAGGCGTAGGCCGGGTCGGCCACCGTCGAGTCGTGCACCAGGACGTGTGTCGGGTCGGTCTCGGCGGTCCGCTCGACCGACAGCCCGAAACCGCCGGGCGGGTGGACGACGCACCACTGCCCGTCGGCACCGAACGTGATCGGCTTGCCGTGCTCCAGCCGGATCAGGAAGTCGTCGCGGGTCGCGGGCTCCTTGAGCGCGTCGAAGGCGCCGTCGTTGAAGATGTTGCAGTTCTGGTAGATCTCGATGAACGCGGAGCCCTGGTGCTGCGACGCGGCGCGCAGCACCGACTGGAGGTGCTTGCGGTCCGAGTCGATGGTCCGGGCCACGAACGACGCCTCGGCGCCGAGCGCGAGCGAGATCGGGTTGAACGGCGAGTCGGTCGAGCCCATCGGCGTCGACTTAGTGATCTTGCCGGTCTCGGAGGTCGGCGAGTACTGGCCCTTGGTCAGTCCGTAGATCTTGTTGTTGAACAGCAGGATCTTCAGGTTGACGTTGCGTCGCAGCGCGTGGATCAGGTGGTTGCCGCCGATCGACAGCGCGTCGCCGTCGCCGGTGACGACCCAGACCGACAGGTCCGGCCGGGACACCGACAGGCCGGTGGCGATCGCCGGGGCGCGGCCGTGGATCGAGTGCATGCCGTACGTGTTCATGTAGTACGGGAACCGGGACGAGCAGCCGATGCCGGAGATGAAGACGATGCGCTCACGGGGGATGTTCAGCTCAGGCATGAACGACTGGACGGCAGCCAGGATGGCGTAGTCACCACAGCCCGGGCACCAGCGCACCTCCTGGTCCGACTTGAAGTCCTTCGTGGTGAGCTTGACCGATACCGATTCAGACATTCTTCACGACTTCTTCCAACATCGTCTCCAGCTCGGCCGCCGTGAACGGCAGGCCGCGGACCTGGTTGTAGCCGATCACGTCGATCAGGAACCGGGCCCTGATCACGTGGGCCAGCTGACCCAGGTTCATCTCCGGGATGACCACCTTGTCGTACCGTCCCAGCACCTCACCGAGGTTGCGCGGCATCGGCGAGAGATGCCTCAGGTGAGCCTGGGCGATCGCGCAGCCACGCTGCCGGAGCGCTCGGCAGGCCGCGCCGACCGGCCCGTACGTGGAGCCCCAGCCCAGGACGAGTACCCGCGCGTCGCCGTCCGGGTCCTCGACCTCCAGGTCCGGCACCTCGATGGCCTCGATCCGCGCCGCACGGGTGCGCACCATGAGGTCGTGGTTGGCCGGGTCGTAGGAGATGTCTCCGGTCTTGTCCGCCTTCTCCAGTCCGCCGATCCGGTGCTCCAGCCCCGGGGTGCCGGGGATCGCCCACGGCCGGGCCAGGGTCTTCGGGTCGCGCAGGTACGGCAGGAACTCGCCGGCCGGCCCGTTGGGCTCGGTCGCGAACTCCACCGACAGGTCGGGCAGGTCGGCCATCTCGGGCAGCAGCCACGGCTCGGAACCGTTGGCGATGTACCCGTCGGAGAGCAGGATCACCGGAGTCCGGTAGGTCAGCGCGATCCGGGCCGCCTCCAGCGCCGCGTGGAAGCAGTCGGACGGCGACTTCGGCGCGATGACCGCGACCGGCGCCTCGCCGTGCCGGCCGAACAGCGCCATGTTCAGGTCGGCCTGCTCGGTCTTGGTCGGCATGCCGGTCGACGGCCCGGCCCGCTGCACGTCGATGATGAGCAACGGCAGTTCGAGCGCGACCGCGAGCGAGATGGTCTCGCTCTTGAGGGCCACGCCCGGGCCGCTGGTCGAGGTGACGCCGAGAGCACCACCGTACGAGGCGCCCAGCGCCACGCCGATCGCGGCGATCTCGTCCTCGGCCTGCACGGTCGTCACGTCGAACCGCTTGTGCTTGGACAGCTCGTGCAGGATGTCCGAGGCCGGCGTGATCGGGTACGCGCCCAGCACCACCGGCCGGCCGGACCGCACCCGGGCGGCCACGATGCCCAGCGCCAGCGCCATGTTGCCGGTGATGTTGCGGTAGTTGCCGGGCGGCATCTTGGCCGGCTTGACCTCGTAGCGGACCGCGAAGTCCTCGGTCGTCTCGCCGAAGTTCCAACCGGCTTTGAAGGCCGCGATGTTCGCCGCGACCAACTCGGGCCGGGCGGCGAACTTGCGCTCCAGGAAGCTGAGCGTCGACTCGTACGGCCGGGAGTACATCCAGGACAGCAGGCCGAGCGCGAACATGTTCTTGGCCCGCTCGGCGTCCTTCTTGGACACGTCGAGATCGGCCAGCGCCCGGACGGTCATGCTGGTCAGGCCCACGGGATGCACCGCGTACCCGTCGAGCGATCCGTCCTCCAGCGGGTTGGCGGTGTAGCCGACCTTCGTCAGGTTCCGGTTGGTGAACTCGTCGATGTTGACGATGATGTCCGCGCCGCCGGGCAGGTCGCGCAGGTTGGCCTTGAGCGCCGCCGGGTTCATCGCCACCAGCACGTTCGGCGCGTCGCCGGGGGTGAGGATGTCAAAGTCGGCGAAATGCACCTGGAAGCTGGACACGCCGGGCAGGGTGCCGGCGGGGGCCCGGATCTCCGCGGGGAAGTTGGGCAGCGTCGAGATGTCGTTGCCCAACTGAGCGGTCTCGGACGTGAACCGGTCACCGGTGAGTTGCATACCGTCGCCGGAATCGCCGGCGAACCGGATGACCACCCGATCCAGTTGACGGACCTGCTTGGTCACGGGAAGGGACCTCCTCGCGGCGGGCCATGCGTGTGCGGGTGTGCAACGCCGTTGTAGCCCGGCCCGCCAAAGTGTCTATCACCTTGAGCCTACGTCGAGCTTCAACCGGGGTTCTGTCCCGGGTCCGACGAATGTCAGGGCAATTGGTCATATCCATTGATGCCTCAGCATCCAATTGGCACAGGGGGGAATTTCCCGACTATCGACTGAAGTGTCGCCATGCCCCCACTTGCTCGCAATAGGGGCGGTCGTACGCTCCGTGCGGCGGCCGCCGGCCGGCCGCCGGGAGCGGGTTCACTCCGGCTCGCCGCCGCCGAACGCCTCGGCCAGCGGCTCCGCGGCCTGGTCGATCCTGACGTGCCTGGCCCCGGTCTCGTCCGCCCCGTTCGCCTCTGGCCCGTTCGCCTCTCGCTCGGTCTCGTTCGATCCGGTCGCCTCGTGGCGCGGCTCGTCGGGCTGGTAGGCGGCGGGCTCGTCAGCGACGGGTTCGTAGGTGTCGGGTTCGTCGGCCTCGCGGGCGGGCTCACCGCCCGGCTCATCGATCGGCTCACCGCCCGGCTTACCGAACGGCCCATTGCCCGGCTCACTGCCTGGCTCGCCGACCGGCTCAACGACCGCGACCGGCAGCCCGGCGGGCGGCGTGGAGCCTGGCAACTCCGTCCACTCCACCTCGATCGGCTCGCCCTGCTCCGCCCTGATCGGCTCGGCCGACGCCGACGCCGACGCCGACGACTCCGACCCGGACCACGACTCCGATCCCGACCACGACTCCGGTTCCGCCTTGTCCGGTTCCGCCCCGCTCGGCGCCGTTCCGTCCGGCCCGGATGCCGAGGCGCCGTCGAACCCGACGCCGACCTCGGTCTCCGGTACCGGCTCGGACCGGTACCGCCCCGCCCCGGCCGCACCGCTCGTCGTGCCACCGGCCGGCCCCACCGCCGGGCCCCGGGCGAACCGTGGCGCCGCGCCCACGGGCCGGCCGCGCAGCCCGAGGACCAGCGCCACGATGACCGCGATCAGGACCGCCGTGGACACGGTGATGATCGGCCACGCCGCCGCGCTGTGTGAGCTGAGCACGAACGGGCCGTCCTGACTCCCGGTCTTCGGCGTGGGGTCGCCCGACGCCGTGGCGCCCGCGCTCACGCCGATCTGATCCACCGGGACGAGGATCTGGTACGACGCCTGGGTGGTCCGGCCGGCCTGGCCGGCCGGCGTGAGCGTGGCGCGGACCAGGCCCGCCAGCGGTGCGTTGGCGCGCGCCTGGGCGTCGACCGTCAGCGGTACCGTCAGGGGCTGCTGCCCGCCGGCGGCCAGCATGCCCAGCGCGCACCGGGTCGTCGAGTCGTTCAGCCGCTGCTGGCTCTGGCAGACGGGCATCGGGCCCGGGCTCACTCCGTCGGGCACCACCACGTCCACCGTGGTGACCGCCGGCTGGCTGCCGCTGTTCGTGACCTTGATCTTCAACTGGCCGGGTACGTCCGGCTGGCCATCCATGGTGACGTTGTCGACCTGCAGGCCGATACCGGGCGCCGGCGGTCCGGGCGGGAAGACGATGCCCCACGTGCGCCGGCCGCCGGCGTCCGGGGCACCGGAGGCGCTCGCGGTGAAGGCGAGTTGGCCGGTCAGCGGGGCGCTGCGCCAGGCGTCCGGGGACACCGTGATCGCGACCGGCAGGGGCACCGAGGCGCCGGGGGCGATGGACGGTACAGCGCAGGTGCCGTGCTGGCAGGCGCCCTTGGCCGTGTCGGTCACCCCGGCCGGGACGGTGTAGCTGACCTTGACCGCCGCGGTCACCGTACCGGTGTTCCTCACCGTGATCGTGAACGAGGTGGCGTCGGCACCGGTCCAGTACCCGGCCCCGAGGACCGCGTTGCTCGCGTACACCCGCACCCGCAGGACCTGGTTCCCGCCCCCGGGTTCCGGACCGGCCGTGGTTGCCGACGGGACGGGCTGTCCCGGCGTCGGCGACTGCGGTGGCGGCGTCGGCGACTGGGGCTCGTCGTCCGTCGGGGTGGGCGTCGGCGAGTCGTCCGCGGGGGCCGACGAGTCGTCCGGGCTGGGCGTGTCGTCCATCGTGGCCGAGGTCGGGGGCGCGTCGGTGCCGTCGGCTCGCGCGGCGGCCGGGCTCAGCGCCAGAGCGCCGACCAGGAGGGTGACCAGCAGCAGACCGATGCTCCGGACGGCGGACCAGCGTGGCACGGGCACCTCATGATCTTGGTATCGGACGATGTGGTTCGCCCGTCAATTCTGAGGTCGGATGCCGGTTTCCGCGCGCGGCAGGACGGCCGATTCTGGCGGGTACACGGCCGATTTTCGACGGTACGATCGTCCGTATGCGCGGCTACCTCGGCTCGTACGCGACGCTGGGTCTGCTGCTCGTCGTGGGTGCGTTGGTCTTCGTCGGCGCCTTCTCGGCCAACCGCCTGCTGCGTCCGGCCCGGCCCGATCCGGCCCCCGGCAAGTACCGCAACTACGAGTGCGGAGTGGACCCGGTGGGCGGCGACTGGGCGCAGGCCCAGATCCGGTATTACCTCTACGCGTTCCTCTACGTGCTGTTCGCCGTGGAGAGCGTGTTCCTGTTCCCGTGGGCGGTGATCTACGACCGGCCCGAGTTCGGCGCCAGCGCGGTGGTGGAGATGGGGATCTTCGTGGCGGTACTGGCTCTCGGCCTGGTCTACGCCTGGCGCAAGGGCGTACTGCGCTGGACCTGAGGCGGCCCGGCTCAGGCCAGGCCGCGGCGGGACACCGCCGGTTGGCGGTCCCCACGGATCGCGGCGACCATGTCCAGCACGCGACGGGTCTGCCGGACCTGGTGCGCGCGGAACACCCGGGCGCCCAACCACGCGGAGACCGCGGTGGCGGCCAGGGTGCCCTCCAGCCGGTCGTGCACCGGCAGGTCGAGCGTCTCGCCGACGAAGTCCTTGTTGGACAGTGCGACGAGCACCGGCCAGCCCGTCGCCACCAGCTCGCCCAGGCGCCTGGTCACCTCCAGCGAGTGCCGGGTGTTCTTGCCGAAATCGTGTGCCGGATCGATCAGGATGCCGTCCCGGCGTACCCCGAGCTCAGCGGCGCGTTCGGCCAGTCCGGTGACGGTACCCACGACGTCGGCGACCACGTCCGTGAAGGCCGGCCGGTGTGGCCGGGCCCGCGGCACCAGGCCTCCGGCGTGCGAGCAGACCAGCGCGGCCCCGGTCGCGGCGGCGACCGCGGCCAGCCCGGGATCGGCGCCGGCCCAGGTGTCGTTGATCAGGTCTGCGCCGGCGGGTACCGCCTCGCGGGCGACCTCGGCGCGCCACGTGTCGATGGAGAGGAGCACGTCGGGGAACTCGGCCCGTACCGCGGCGATCGTCGAGACGGTCCTGCGGATCTCCTCCGTCGCGTCCACGAGGTCGCCCGGTCCGGCCTTGACTCCGCCGATGTCGATGATGTCCGCGCCGTCGTTGACCGCCCGCTCGGCCGCCCGCAGCGCGGCGTCCTGCGCGAACGTCGCCCCGTTGTCGAAGAACGAGTCGGGGGTCCGGTTGACGATCGCCATCACGGCGAGATCGCCGGGGTGGAACGTGCGCCGGCCGAGCCGCAGATCCACGCCGCTCGAACCGCCGTCGGGCTCGGGCCGGCCGCGGTCACCGTCGCGACCGGCGTCCGCTGGACGCGGCTCGACGGCCCCGTGCCTGGCGCTTCGTTCGCCGCGGTCGCTCATCTATCTCCTCGTCCGGGTGGCGGGGTCGCCCGTACCGGGTAAGCGTGCCACGATCGTGGGCATGGGCCAGCTCTTCATTGTGCTCGCCGTGGCGCTCGTCGCTGCCGCACTCGTCTTTGGTATCACTGTGTTGATCATGGGAGGTGACCAGGGACTGGAGCCCGCCGAGCCGGACGGCCGGTCGGTGCCGCTGCCGGGTTCCCGGCCGTTGACCGAGTCCGACCTCGGAGAGCTCCGCTTCGATGTCACTCTGCGTGGGTACCGGATGACTCAGGTCGACCAGGCGCTCCGGCGGGCCGGATACGACTTCGGGTACAAAGAGGAGCTGATCGGCGTCCTGGAGGCCGAGGTCGAGGCGTTGCGCGCCGGGCGGGTCGAGGAGGCGGACGCGCTGCGTGCGGCGCGCGAGAACGCGGCCCGCCCCGCTCAGGCCCCCGACGACAACGTCGATCTGACCGGTGAGTCCGCCGGCACCGACCGCGACGCTGCCGGGCGCTCCGGCCGGACCGGGGATGCCCCCGGCGTCCTCGACGCGGACCGGACCGTGGAGCCCGACCCGGCCGCGGACACCGACCGGGCGGAGTCTGGCTCGACCGCGGACACCGACCGGACGGAGTCCGGCCTGGCCGGCGACGCCGACCGGACGGTGGACTCCGGCGCGGCCGCGGGCGACGCCACGCGTGGCGCCGACGTCCCGGCCGGTGACGGCGATCAGGAGAGTCGTGGCTGGCCGACCGGTTTCGGCAAGATGGGCGACCCGGCGGCTGTCGAGCCGGCCAAGTGACCGGTCCGAGATCGGCGTCGACGCCCCCGTCGACGCCGGGCGCGGGCGAGGTCACCGCGACCGTGATCGTGAACGCCTCGGCCGAGCGGGTCTACTCCGCGTTCACCTCGTGGGAGCGGCAGGGGGACTGGATCCCGTTCACCCGAGTGCGGATCACCGAGGGCGACGGCGGTGAGGGCAGCACGATCGAGGCGGTAACCACGGTCGGTCCGGCCGTGCTCCGTGACGAGATGAAGGTCGCGAAGCTGGACCCGCCGTACGAGGTGCGGGTCGTCCACACCGGGCGGCTGCTGCGCGGGCCCGGTGTGATGCGCTGCACCCCGATGGGCGGCGGGCGCACCCAGGTCGTCTGGCACGAGTGGTTCCAGCTTCCGGCGGGCACCGCTGGCCGGTTCGCCGGGGCGGTGCTCTGGCCCGGCTCCAAGGTGGGCCTGACCCAGATGCTGCGGCGGTTCGCCCGGCTGGTCGAGGCCGGTACCCTGCCGTAAGGGCCTGCTCGCAGACCCGGCTGACCGGCCGCGCCGCCAGAGGTTTGCCAGCAGGCTCTAACTGTCGGGGGGATTCACTAGGCTTGCCGCGTGGACCTGGTGATCGGATCAGACGGGCTGGCGCGATGCCGGTGGGCGGGTGGCACGGCCGACTACCTGGCGTACCACGACGTCGAGTGGGGCAGGCCGGTGCGTAGCGATGACGGGCTGTTCGAGCGGCTGACCCTGGAGGGTTTCCAGTCCGGGTTGTCGTGGTTGACGATCCTGCGCAAGCGGCCGGCGTTCCGGGCCGCGTTCGACGACTTCGCCATCGAGAAGGTGGCCGCCTACGGTGAGGCCGACGTTGCGCGGTTGTCCGAGGACGCCGGCATCGTCCGCAACCGGGCGAAGATCAACGCGACGATCAACAATGCCCGCGCGGCACTCGATCTGCCCGACGGGCTCGCCGCTCTGCTCTGGTCCTACGCGCCCGCCAAGGGCGGGCCCCGGCCGCGGTCGTTCACGGAGGTTCCCGCGTCCACGCCGGAATCCACCGCGATGGCCAAGGACCTGCGCAAGCGCGGCTTCCGGTTCATCGGTCCGACGACGGCCTACGCGCTCATGCAGGCCACCGGCATGGTCGACGACCACCTTGCCGACTGTCACGTGGCCCTCAACCAGCGCCTGACCGAGACGGCCGGCGACGCGCGGTGACCTGCGGTGGCTGACCCGGTGACTGACTCAGCGACTGACCCGGTCACGACGATCCCGGCACTTCGAGACCGCGCGGCGGCGCCGGTGACGGCGCGGTGCGTGATCCCATGACGGCGCGGTGGCTGATCAGCCTCGACCTGCCGATCGAGGCTGACTCTCCAGCCGAGGCGGTGGCCCGGTTCTGGTCGTATGTGAACCAGTTGGGCCCGACCGAGTTGCCGGTCTTCGTCTCGCCGGCCGGCGATGAGCTGGCCATGCAGGCATACCTGATGGGTGAGCAGACCAACCTCGACCCCGAAGAGGACGACTGAGGGGTCGGCGATCGGAGCGGCCGGCGGTCAGAGCGGCCGGTGGTCGCACGGGTCAGTGGCCGGTGAACTCCGGCCTGCGCTTCGCCACGAAGGCGGCGGTCGCGGCCCGGTGATCCTCCGAGGCGCCGGTCTCCTTCTGGGCCTGGTACTCCGCCGCCAGCGCCTCCGCCAGGCTGCCCGTACCGCCGATCGCCAGCTCGCGCTTGATCGCGCCGTACGCCATCGTGGGGCCTGCGGCCAGCCGGGCGGCGAGCGCCCTGGCGGCGGGCAGCACCTCATCGTCGTCCCCGACCAGCCTGGTGAGCAGCCCGAGCCGGTACGCCTCCTCGGCGGCCACCGGTTGGGCGAGCATCAGCAGTTCGGTCGCCTTCGCCATCCCGACCAGCCGGGGCAGGGTCCAGGAGGCGGCGGTGTCGGCCGCGAGGCCCACGTTGGCGAAGGCCATCAGGAAGCTGGTCTTCGGGCCGCCGATCCGGAAGTCAGCCAGCAGCGCGAGCGAGGCCCCCGCGCCGGCCGCGCTCCCGCGCACCGCGGCGACGACCGGCTTGCCCAGGCCGGCCAGCCGGGTGGCGATCGGGTTGTAGTGCTCGTGGACGGTGGCCAGTGGCTCGGTCGACCCCGACTCCAGCACCTGCACGTGCTCGCGCAGGTCCTGGCCCACGCAGAAGGCCCGGCCGGCGCCGGCCAGCAGCACCGCCCGGCACTCCGGATCGGAGTCCAGGTCGGCCAGCGCATCACGCAGCGACGTCTTGAGCTGCCGGTTCAGGGAGTTGAGCGAGTCGGGCCGGTTGAGGGTCAGCGTCACGACGCCACCGTCGCGCTCGATCAGAAGTTCATCGGTCACGATCGCTCCTCGGTGCGCATCGCCTGCGGCCGTACGCTTCTGACCGGGGTACGGGACAGGTGGCGCGCGGCCAGGGTACGGCTCGACTGTTCCAGACACAGGTCGACGTACCGGTCGGCGGCCGGCCGCAGGCGCCCGGAGTGACGGTCGAAGAAGGCCGCCGCCGCCGTACCCGGCCAGCGCTGCGGGAGCAGGGTCGGCGGCAACTGCGGATCGCTGAACAGGAACGTCCGCCAGGCGTGGACCAGCCGGAACCGCGCCGCATAGCTGGCCTCATCGGTGCTGTGCTCGTTGATCGTCGCGACCACCGGACGCAGCTCACGGACGAACCGCTCGTACGCGCCGCTGATCTCGTCCAGGTTCCAGGCCCGGCGGACCAGTGCCACGGCGCCGGCCGTACCGCCGGCATGGCTGGCGGTGAACCGTTCGTACCGTAGGCCCGACTCGCGCAGCAGCGTGTCCACTTCGTCGGTTGTCCGGGTGGCCACCCAGGTAGCCTCGTCGATGGTGCCGTATCCGAGGAATGCCAGATTGGCGGCGAGCCGGGACCGGTCGCCGCGCTGAGGCGGGGTGTCGATAACAATCAGATCAAAGGTTCCGTCCCAGCCGGCCCGACCGGTGCGGTAGATCCTCGCGGCGGCCTCGTCGAGCCGCCGGGCGGCCTTGGGGCTCAGCAGGTAACCGGGGCCGGTGGACAGGCGCAACGGGTGCAGCCAGCCCTGACGGACCATGCGGGACACGGCGGTACGCACCGCGGGGGCGGCGATACCCAGGGGGGCGAGCAGGCGAACCAGTGCGGCGACGGGCGCGCGACCGCCCCGGGGTCGCAGATAGTCCCCGTACAGGTCGAACAGGGCCGAGCGCGCCTGCATGGGTCTGCCCACCCTTCGTGATCGACATCACGCCGCCGGCCGGCGGAAATGCCGCTCATTGTGACAGTTTCCTGGCCCCAGGTCCAGATCAGTGTCATATCCCCGCCGGGGCGGTTTGGGTCTGACGCCCTTCATCAGGGAAAATCATGAGTCGGCACTGTTCCGGGGTCGCCGCCCCGGGTCTGAATGCCGCTGCCGTACAGGTCGGAGGAGCCGCTTTGACCTGCAGAAAGTGTGAGGGGAGACGAGATGGCGGCGATGAAGCCGCGGACGGGCGACGGTCCGCTGGAGGTCACCAAGGAGGGCCGGGGCATCGTAATGCGCGTCCCGCTGGAAGGCGGAGGCCGGCTCGTCGTTGAGATGACTCCCGACGAGGCCAACGCGCTCGGAGACGCGCTGAAGGCCGCCGCCGGCTGACCCCGACCCGCCGGAAAGAGCCCAACGGGCGGCCGTTGTACCGGGCCGGCCGTGGCTACCCGGCAGGACGTGTGAACACGTCAGGCAGCCGTCCGCACCCGGACGATCCATCGGATCACCGGGTGCGGACGCCTGCCGTGGCAGCCGAACCATGACGAACGGGAGATGACCGGGCTTGCTCACCATCCGCCTTTCCACCACCGGCGGCGCCCCTGCCGTACTGGCGCTCCCGGTCGACCCCGACGGGCTGGTTCCCGTCGACGCACCGCTTGCGGAGGCCGTCGCCGCCGAGGCGGCCGCCTTCGTCGAGGACGCCGATCACACCGGCGCGGCAGGGGCGGTGCAGGTGCTGCCGCGGCCCGGGGACCGGACACGACGGCTGCTTCTGGTCGGTGTCGGCGCCGGGGACGAGGCGGGCTGGCGGTCGGCGGGGGCCGCGCTGTACCGGGCGGCACATCGGGAGCCTTCGCTGTCCGTGGCGCTTCCGACCGATGCCGAGCCGGCCGCGCTGCGCGGGCTCGCGGAGGGGCTGCTGCTGGCCGGGTACCGGTTCCGGCTGGGGGCGGAGAAGCCGGACGGTGGCCACGCGCTGCGCCGCGTGACCGTACTGGTCGACGCGCCCGAGCGCTTCGAGCCCGCGCTCGACGCGGCGAACGCGGTGGCGGCCGCGACCTACCTGGCCCGGGACCTGACCAACATGCCCAGCCAGGAGAAGAGCCCGGCCTGGTTCGCCGCGCGGGTGGCACGGGAGGCGGGCCGGCACGCCGGCCTCAAGCTACGGGTCCGGGAGCCGGGG
Organism: Rugosimonospora sp.; assembly: GCA_036494675.1. GTDB lineage: Bacteria > Actinomycetota > Actinomycetes > Mycobacteriales > Micromonosporaceae > Rugosimonospora. The sequence continues at coordinate 11,823 of DASXOA010000049.1, read as the reverse complement.
GAACTGGCCGACGAGGGCTTCGGAGGCATCCTCGCGGTCGGCGGCGGTTCCAGCCGGGGGCCGCGGCTGGTCGAGTTGAGCTGGCGGCCGCGCGGGGCGCGCCGGCACGTGGTACTGGTCGGCAAGGGCATCACCTTCGACTCCGGCGGAATCTCGATCAAGACCCGCGACGGCATGAAGCTGATGCGCAAGGACATGGGCGGGGCGGCGGCGATCATCGCGGCCACCCTCGGGGCGGCGGCACTGGGTCTGCCCGTACGGGTGACGGCGCTGGCTCCGCTGGCCGAGAACATGGTCAGCGGCTCCTCGTACCGGCCTGGTGACGTGGTGCGCCACTACGGCGGCCGGACCAGCGAGATCCTCAACACCGACGCCGAGGGGCGGATCGTGCTCGCCGACGCGCTGGCCTACGCGGCGCGCCGGTTGAACCCCGACCTGCTGGTCGATCTGGCGACGCTGACCGGAGCCAACGCGGTGGCGCTTGGCAAGCGCACCGCCGCGCTGTACAGCGACAACGACGGGCTGGCCGGCGACCTGACCGCCGCCGCCACCGCCGCCGGGGAGCAGATGTGGCGCATGCCGCTGCCGGACGACTATCTGGAGTCCATCGCCAGCGATGTCGCGGACGCCGCGAACGTCGGGGATGGCGGCGCCGGATCGGTGGTCGCCGCGCTGTTCCTGCGCGAGTTCACCGGCCTGGCCCGCAACCGCTGGGCGCACCTGGACATGTCGGCCCCGTCGTGGGTCGAGACGAACGACGGGGAGTTGGTCAAGGGCGCGACCGGCTGGGGGGTACGAACCCTGTTGCGCTGGCTGGAGAGCGTCGGCGCGCAGGGCTGACGGGCTCCGGGACGCGGCAGCGGTGGTGACGGGTTGCGGGCGGCGGTGCGACACGCGCGCCCGGTGCGATGCGCGGTTCGGCGCGCCGGACGGATCATCGCTTGGCGGCCGCGAGCAGGCCGTTGCCGACCGGCAGCAGTGCCGGCAGCCACTCCTCGGCGTCGCGTAGCGCCTTGACCAGTTCGCGCAGAACCACGGTCTCCGGATCGCGGGCCGCCGGATCGGCCACTTTGCCCCCGGCGAGTACCCCGTTGATGGCCAGCACCCCGCCCGGCCGCAGCAGCCGCAGCGCCGAGCCGACGCAGGACGCGTACTCGTCCCGGTCGCCGTCCACGAAGAGCAGGTCGTACATCCCGTCGGCGAGGCGGGGCAGGACGTCCAGCGCCCGGCCGGTGATGATCCGGGTACGGGACGGCTGGTACCCGGCCTCGGCGAAGATCCGTCGGGCCATGCGCTGGTGTTCGGCCTCGACGTCGATCGTCGTCAGGATCCCGTCCGTCCGCATGCCGCGCAGCAGCCACAGCCCGCTGACGCCGGTACCCGTGCCGATCTCCACCACCGCCTTCGCTCCACCCGCCGCGGCGAGCAGGCGCAGTGCGGCCCCGGCGCCGGGCTGCACCGGGGACAGGCCGATCTCGTGGGCCAGCGAGCGGGCGACGTGCAGAACCCGGTCCTCGGGTGCGTACGCCTCGGCGAACTCGCGAGCCGCCGCGGTGACCGGATTCGGCGTATTGATGGTCGCGGCGATGGTGCACCTCCCGATCGGTGGGCAGGCGCCGCCGGTAGGCGGACGACGCCGGTGGGCGGGCGCCGCACGTGGGTCGCGGACGCTGCGGGATAAGACTAGGCCCTGCCTTGTCGATCTTCTCGGCTGCGACCCGGCTCCGGCCGGACTCGCGCGGGAAGCCGTTGGGGATGCTCGCCTCCGTTGCGACCAGGCTCCGGTCGCCCTCCCCCGGGGAGGCGGCCCGTGGAGATCCGAGCGCCGACTTGTGACGGGGCGGAGCGTGGGATGCTGGAGGCGGGGATGGACAGGAGAGGGTGCCGATCGTGACTGACGGTTCGCCCTGGCGGCAGCCTGACGGCGTCGCCGGGCAAAGCGCGCCCGGCGCGCGCTCGACCAGCACCTCGGGAACGGGCCAGTCACCATGGTGGTCCGACGCGTTGGGTGATCCTTGGCGGGATCCCGATGCGCCGTCTGCCGTGGTGATTCGCCCGTCGGCCGCGCCGCCGCCCCTGGAACCGGATCCGACCTCCGCCGGGGCCGGTCCCCGCCGGGGGCTGGGACTGGTGTTCCTGGTGGCCATCGTGACCGCGTTGCTGGCCGGGTCGCTCGGCGGCACGCTGGGCTATGTCTTCGCCAGCAAGGGAGGCGCCACCGGGCGCACGGTGCTGGGTGCGGGCGGTACCGGTACGCCGGCCTCGTTGTCGGTACGGCCGCCGGACTCGCTGGCCGGTGTGGCCGCGCGGGTGCTGCCCAGCGTCGTGACGATCAAGGTGGGTACCGACTCCGGGTACAGCCTGGGCTCCGGGTTCATCGCCTCCAGCGACGGTTACGTGATCACGAACGATCATGTCGTGGAGGGGGAGAAGGGGCAGACCACCGTGACGTTCAGCGACTCCACGACGGTCAGCGCCAAGCTGGTCGGCGCCGATCAGGAGTCCGACGTGGCGGTGCTCAAGCTGGACAAGTCCAACCTGCCCGCGGTCCAGTTCGGTGACTCCGACCAGGTGGCCGTCGGCGACCCGGTGCTGGCGATCGGCTCGCCGCTGGCGCTGTCCAACACGGTGACGTCCGGCATTGTCAGCGCGCTGAACAGGACGCTGGAGGCGGACGAGCCGGGCGGTCCGACCCGGTACTACGCCGCGATCCAGACCGACGCCGCGATCAACCACGGCAATTCCGGGGGGCCGCTGATCGACGGCGGTGGTCGGGTGATCGGGATCAATTCAGTGATCCGCTCGATGGCGTCGGATTCGGATACGGCGGGTAATATCGGACTCGCATTCGCGATCCCCATCAACCAGGCGAAGCGGATAGCGCAGGACATCATCAACAACGGCAAGGCGCGCCGAACGGTCATTGGTGCCGAGTTGTCCAACTCGTACCTGAATCCGAATGGCGGAGTCGAAGTGACCGTGGTGTCGTCGGGCGGCCCGGCCGCCAACGCCGGGATCAAGACGGGCGACGTGCTGACCCGGATCAACAACGTGCCGCTGGACCAGCCGGCGGACCTGATCGCGCTGGTCCGCATGTACGCACCCGGACAGTCGGTGACGGTCCAGTACCAGCGGGACGGTGGACCTCACAGCGTGCAAGTGACCTTGGCGGCAGCGACCAACTGATCCGTTGGAGCCCCTCGCCGCCGGCCGCTGGCGTGCGTAGGCTGTGTACGGGCTCGTCGACAGCAACGGCGCGGATCGGCCAGCGCGTGGCCCCAATCGCCGCCGAGGGAGGTAGGTCGACATGTTCGGGCTGGAGAACCTCGACAGCGAAAAGATCTTGTTGCTGCTGTTGCTGGCCTTGTTCATCTTCGGTCCCGACAAGCTGCCCAAGGCGATCGCCGACGGCGTGAAGATGCTGCGCAACCTGCGGAACATGGCGCGCAACGCCACCGGGGACCTGAGCCGCGAACTGGGCACCGACATCCAGTTGGAAGACCTCAACCCCAAGACTCTGATCCGCAAGCACCTGCTCTCCGAGGAGGACGAGCGGGCTCTGCGCAAGCCGCTGGAGGACCTCTACCGCGACGTGGAGGGTGACCTCAAGGGCATCCACAACGAGCTCAAGACGACGGCCGAGTCGGTGGACATCAACACCAAGTCGACCACGCCCGGCGGGCCGACGCCGATCGCCACCAGCAAGGCGGCCTTCGACGCCGACGCCACCTGACGGCGTCAGCGGCCGGCGGGACGCAGCCCGAGCGGCTTGCCGAGCAGGGACTCCCGGCGGATCGCCAGCCGGTCGGCCACCGCCGACAGGGCCGCCGCGGCCGGGGTGTCCGGTGCGTCCAGCACGATCGGCATACCTTGATCGCCCGCCTCCCGTACGCGGGTGTCCAGCGGGATCTGGCCCAGCAGCGGCACGTCGGCCCCGGTCAACCGGGTCAGCGAGTCCGCCACGGTCTGCCCGCCGCCGGAACCGAAGATCTCCATCCGCTCGCCCGTCGGCAGGGCCAGCCAGGACATGTTCTCCACCACGCCGATGAGCCGCTGATGCGTCTGCAGGGCGATCGCGCCGGCCCGCTCGGCGACCTCGGCGGCCGCGGCCTGCGGCGTGGTGACCACCAGGATCTCGGCGCTGGGCAGCAACTGGGCCAGGGAGATGGCGATGTCGCCGGTACCCGGGGGCAGGTCCAGCAGAAGGACGTCCAGCTCACCCCAGTACACGTCGGCGAGGAACTGCTGGAGAGCCCGGTGCAGCATCGGGCCGCGCCACACCACGGCCGCGTTGCCCTGCGTGAACATGCCGATCGAGATGACCTTCACGCCGTACGCCTGGGGCGGCATGATCATGTCTTCGACCTGGGTCGGACGGGCCGAGACGCCGAGCATCCGGGGCACCGAGTGCCCGTAGATGTCCGCGTCCACCACACCGACCGAGAGCCCCTTGGCGGCCAGCGCGGCGGCCAGGTTGACCGTCACGCTCGACTTGCCGACGCCGCCCTTGCCGCTGGCCACCGCGTACACCCGGGTACGGGAGCCGGGCTGCGCGAACGGGATCACCGGCTCGGCGGCTCCCGGACCCCGCAGCGAGGCCTGCAGCGCCTGGCGCTGCTCGGTGCTCATCGCGCCAAAGTCGATCTCGACTCCGGTGACCCCGGGCACCGCGGACACCGCCTCGGTGATGTCCGTCCGCAGCTTGTCCCGCATCGGGCAGCCGGCGACGGTGAGCAGGATCCCGATGCTGGCCCGGCCGGTCGTGTCGACCGTCACCGCGCGGACCATTCCGAGATCGGTGATCGGCCGGCGGATCTCCGGATCCTGTACGGATGCCAGGGCGGTCTGGATCGCGGCTTCAAGGGACGTGGTCGGAGCTGACATAGCGCAATGCTACGTCCGGTACCGGGGCGGGCCGCCGGCACGGGACGGCGCCGGTGACCGTACTCATGAGTGATCTTGTTGAAACGCGTGCCTAGCCCCTTGGAGCGTGCCTAGCCCCTTGGAGCGTGCCTAGCCTCTTGAGGCGTGCCTAGCCTCTTGAGGCGCGCGGCGGATTCTGTTCCAGCGAGTCCGCGTCGTCGTCGAAATCGTCGAACGGCTCGTCGAGGGTGTCCGTCTCCGCCTTGCGGGCCGCCCGCCGGGCCTCCCGACGCAGCTCCCTGCGCTCCGATTTCTGCCGCCGCTGCGCCGCCTCGTCCAGCTCCTCGACGAGCCGGACCAGCTCCGAGCGGACGAAGTCGCGGGTCGCCACCTCGCCGAGCGCGATGCGCAGCGAGGCGATCTCCCGGGCCAGGTACTCGGTGTCCGCCTTCTGCATGGCGGCCCGACGCCGGTCCTCGTCCATGGTCACCCGGTCCCGGTCGGCCTGGCGGTTCTGGGCCAGCAGGATCAGCGGCGCCGCGTACGAGGCCTGGGTGCTGAAGAACAGGTTGAGCAGGATGAACGGGTACGGGTCCCAGCGCAGCCCGTAGATCCCGGCGATGTTGAGCGCGATCCACACGAGTACGAAGATCGTCATGTACGCGATGAACCGCGGCGTACCCATGAACCGGGCGAACACCTCGGCGAACCTGCCGAAGGTCTCGCTGTTGATCCGTGGCACCGGTACCCGTCGGGACACGCGCGGCTGGTCGAGCCGGACGTCCCGGCGGAGGTCAGCCATGGCCGATCCGTAGCGGCAGGTCCCGATCGCGGTCGCGCCAGTCGGGGGGCAGCAGGTGGTCCAGCACGTCGTCCACGGTGACGGCGCCGACCAGCCGGTCGTTGGTGTCGACGACCGCGATCGCGATCAGGTTGTACGTCGCCATCCGCCGGGTGATCTCGGGCAGCGGCGTGTCCGGGTCCAGCGGATCGATGTCGTTGTCCACCACGCCGCCGAGCAGCTCGGCCGGCGGTTCGCGGAGCAGCCGCTGGAAGTGCACCATGCCCAGGTACCGGCCGGTGGGCGTGGCCATCGGCGGCCGGGCCACGAAGACCTGCGCCGCGACGGCCGGGGACAGCTGCGGCTCACGAATCCGGGCCAGCGCCTCGGCGACCGTGGCGTCCGGGGGCAGCACGATCGGCTCCGAGGTCATCACGCCGCCCGCGGTGCCCGGCGAGTAGTCCAGCAGCCGGCGGACCGGGTCGGCCTCCTCCGGCTGCATCAGGTCCAGCAGCACGTCCTGGTCCGGTTTGGGCAGCTCGGCGAGCAGGTCGGCGGCGTCGTCCGGGTCCATCTCCTCCAGGACGTCTGCGGCCCGTTCGGGCTCCAGCGCGGCGATGATCTCGACCTGGTCGTGCTCCGGAAGCTCCTCCAGCACGTCGGCCAGCCGCTCGTCGTCCAGCGCGGCGGCGACCTCGTTGCGCCGGCTGTCGGACAGGTCCTGGAGCACGTTGGCCAGGTCCGCCGGGCGCATGTTGTCCAACACCGCGAGCAGGTTCGCCGTGCCCTGCTGGTCGGCGACCCCGATCAGCCCGATGACCTCGGCCCACTCCAGCTGGTGCAGGTGGCCCCGGCGGGCCAGCCGGCCGGTCACCTCGCGGACCGCGACCCGGGTCAGCGACCACTCCCCGGTGCGGTCGGCCTCCATCGCCACGTCGACGACCGTGCCGGACCGGCCGGTGGTGCCGACGCCCACCCGGCGGTCCAGCAGCTCGGTGAGCACCAGCAGCTCGCCGGCGCGCTTCTCGAACCGGCGCAGGTTGAGGGTGCCGGTGGACAGCACGACCGAGCCCGGTTCGATCGCGGTGATGCGGTTGATCGGAAGGAAGATCCGCCGGCGCAGGGGCATCTCGGCGACCAGCCCGACCACTCTGGGCGGCACGTTGCTGCTGCGGATGCGCGCCACCGCATCCCGGACCCGTCCGACCTGGTCGCCGTTGGGGTCAAAGACGGCGAGGCCGGCGAGCCGAGCGACGTACACCCTGGTCGCCGTGGTCACCCGTCTAGCGTAGTTGGCCGATAGGGTGATCGCATGATCACCCTGCCGTACCAGATCGTGGATGTGTTCACCGACCGCCCGTTCACCGGCAATCCGCTGGCGGTCGTGTTCGAGGCACGGGAGCTCGCGGCCGAGCAGATGCAGGCGCTGGCCCGCGAGTTCAACCTCTCCGAGACGGTGTTCGTGCTGCCGGCCACCACCGCGGAGGCGACATACCGGGCGCGGATCTTCACCACGGAGGAGGAGTTGCCGTTCGCCGGTCACCCCAGCGTCGGGGCGGCGGTCACCTTCACCGAGCGGGCCGGGCGGGGCCCCGGCGTGGTCGTGCAGGAGTGCGGCGCCGGGCTGCTGCCCATCGAGGTGTACGAGGGCGGAAAAGCCACCCTGACCGGCGGAGCGCCCACGGTCGGCGAGGCCCTGGACCCGACCAACCTGCTGGCCGCCACGGGCCTGACCACCGAGGACTTCGCCGGACCGGCTCCCCGGGTCGCGGGCTGTGGGTTGGAGTTCCCCTTTGTCTCGGTGACCCGTGACGCGTTGGCCCGGGCGGCCGGGGACTCCGCGGCGGCCCGGGCGGCGGGGCTGTTCGGTGTGAGCCTGGTCGCCTGGGACGCGGCGAGCCGGACCGGGCACACCCGGCTGTTCTTCGGCAGCGGCATGGTGGAGGATCCGGCGACCGGGTCGGCGGCGCTCGGCATGGGCGTCTGGCTGGTCGCCTCCGGTCTGCTGCCCGGTGAGGGTGAGTCGGAGTACGTGGTCGAGCAGGGTCACGAGATGGGCCGCCCTTCAACGCTGGAGTGCCGGGTGACGGCGCGCGGCGGGGTGGTGGTGTCCGCGACGGTCACCGGTCGGGTGGTACCGATCGCTCACGGCGAGATCGCCGTGCCGCCGTTCGTCGGCTGACACCCCGGGCCGGTCAGCGGCTGGGCAGCGGGGACTGGCGGCCCTGCCCCGGCTAGCGATCCGGGCGGGCCCCGCGCACCTTGTGCAGCCGGAACGGCTTCGGGGTGCGGTTGGCGGCCGGGGTCGGCCGCGGTGGGGCCGCACCGGAGCCGTCATCGACGTGGGGCGCCGCCTCGACCGGGTCACTGGCCGGAGTCAACCGGCTGATCACGCACTCGTCCGCCCAGCGCCGCACCGTCTCGGCCACGCTCGCCGGCGCGTTGAGCCGCTTGCCGGCCAACTGCTGCGCCACCGGCGACCACTGCTCATCGTCGGGGGTCAGCCGCGTCACGGCTGCCGGCCAGGTGACGATCCGCCCGCCGTGGTCCCCGCGGGTCGAGACGTCCACGACCGCGGCGCCGGCCAGCCCCGGCGCCGGCTGCTCGCCGGGCCCGCTGACGAGGTACAGCGCCCCGTCCAGCCACACGCACCAGACCGCGTACGGGCCGGGCTGCCCCGAAACGGTGAGCCAGGCCACCGCGGCCTTCTTCATGGCCTCTTCCACCAGCGGGTGCATGCCGGTCACTGTATGTCCTCACGCGGCGGGGCGTCAGTGAACTCGACGCAGGTGTAGCGCGCGGCCCGGAGCCCCTCCGGCCAGTCGCCGGTTGGCCAGCCGCCCTTCGCCAGCAGGGCCTGGACGAACTGGTCGGGATCGGCGACCTTGCGCCACACCGCCGGCAGGAACGTCGCCCGGCGGCGGCCGTCCGCGAGGATCAGGCCATCCAGCCCGGGTCGCAGGGCGGCCGCCAGCCCGGCCAGATCCTGTGCGGGCAACGGCGACGGGTCGGTGAGCACCGACACGGCTACCCGAAGGGCCGCCCAGTCGGCGGCGGTGACCGGTGGCAGCCGGGGATCGGTGGCGGCCCGGCGGGCGTTGCGCGTGACGTCCAGGTACAGCGGCCGGATCGCCCGCAGGCTACCGATGCATCCGCGCAACCTGCCATGGGTCTCCAGGGTGACGAACGACGCGCCGGGCGCCCGGAGCCGGGCCGAGGCCGGGGGCCGGTCGTCGGGCGGGGCGCCGGTCAGCTTCGCGGCGACCGCCGCCACTGCGAGCCGGGCCAGGCACCTGCCCTCCTCCGCATCGGGGCGGGCGGCATCGGGGCTGGCGGAGTCTGGGCTGGCGGCATCCGGGCTGGCAGAGTCTGGGCGGGCGGCATCCGGGCCGGCGGAGTCTGGGCGGGCCGCATTCGGGCTGGCGGCATCCGGGCTGGCCGCATTCGGGCGATCTGAGCCGGTAGGCGGCTCGTTCATCGATCCAGTCTAGGGTCGACCCGCTCACCGGGCAGTCCCCGACCGGGTCTTCGGCCAGGTCACGGTCGGTGGAGGCCCCACCCCTCGACACCCCGGCTACGATCCATCCATGACGCCGGAGGAGGTGGGTACCCGGCTCGGCGGCGCGGCCTCGGTGTCCGGGGGCGGTGCCTGGTCCAGGGTGACCGTCGACGTGCCGGTGGACGGCTGGGTGCCGGCCGTGCGTACCGCGCGGGACGGGCTCGGGTACGACTTCCTGGACTGGCTGTCCGCCGTCGACGAACTGGACGAGGGGTACCGGATCGTCGCCCATCTGTGGTCCACGGCCGGACGTACCGGGCTCCTGCTGCGCACGCTGGTCCCGAAGGAGACCGCCGCCGTACCGTCCATTGTGGACACCTTTGCCGGCGCGGCCTGGCACGAGCGGGAAACGCACGAGATGTTCGGCGTCGACTTCCCGGGGCACCCGGGCGGCCTGCGGCCGCTGCTGCTGCCGCCGGAGTTCGAGGGGCACCCGCTGCGCAAGGAGTTCATCCTCGCCTCCCGGGTCGCGAAGGCCTGGCCGGGCGCCAAGGAGCCGGGAGAGTCCCACGATCCGAATACGGCCCGGCGAGCCCCGATGCGTCCGCCGGGCGTACCGGCGCCGGGCGAGTGGGGTCCGCGCAAGCCGGCGGCCAGCCCCGCCCCGATCGCGGGTGGCCCCGGTCCGGCGGCGGCGCGCGAGCCCGGCGACGCCGCTGGCGAGCCCGGCCCGGCGGCGGCCCGCGAGTCCGGCCCGGCGGCGGCCAGCGAGTCCGGCCCGACGGCCCGGGAGTCCGGCGAAGCGGCCGCCGAGCCCGGCCCGACGCGCATCCCGGATCGCGAGGGGTAGCCGTGATCGAGGTCATCATCCGGGTGCTCGGCGTGGTGGTCGCGTTCCTCACCCTGCCGCTGCTGGTGGGCCAGACCGAGCACAAGGTGATGGCGCACATGCAGGGCCGGCTCGGGCCGATGTACGCCGGCGCCTTCCACGGGTGGGCGCAGTTGATCGCGGACGGCGTGAAGTTCGTCCAGAAGGAGGACATCAGCCCGGCCGACGCCGACCGGCCGGTGTTCCGGATCGCGCCGGTCATCGCGCTGCTGCCGTACCTGGTCGCGTTGCTGTTCATCCCGCTCGGGCCGGGCGACTGGCTGGTGGGCCAGCCGATCGACATCGGGCTGTTCGTGGTGCTCGCGGTGGTGGGCGTGGGGGTGGTCGCCGTACTGATGGCCGCCTGGTCCAGCGCCAACAAGTACTCGCTGCTCGGCGGCCTGCGGGCGGCCGCGCAGTTGCTCGGGTACGAGCTGCCGTTCGTGCTGGCCGCGGCGAGCGTGGCGATGGCGGCCGGCACGCTGAGCCTGCCCGGCATCGTGGCGGCCTGGCGGCCCTGGTGGCTGCTCTGGCAGCTACCCGCGATGGTGGTGTTCTTCGTGGCCGGGCTGGCCGAGATCCGCAGGCCGCCGTTCGACATGCCGATCGCGGACTCCGAGCTGGTCTTCGGGTACATGACGGAGTACACCGGGCTGCGGTTCGCGTTCTTCCTGCTCGCCGAGTACGCGGGCATCGTGGTCATCTCGGCGCTGACCGTGGTGCTGTTCCTCGGCGGGTGGAAGGGGCCGTTCGACGGCCAGGTGGGCTGGTTGTGGACACTAGTCAAGACGTTCGCGGTCAGTTTTGTGGTGATCTGGGTCCGGGTGGCGTATCCGAGGCTGCGCGAGGATCAGCTCCAGCGGCTGTGCTGGCTGGTACTGGTTCCGGTGTCCCTCGGTCAGCTCGTCCTCACAGCAGCGGTACGGGTACTCGCGTGAGCGCGCGGGACGGGGAAGGATGAGCGGTATGGAAGGCATCCCGGGATCGGGCCTCGCGAAGGGTCTGGCGGTCACCGCCAAGACCATGGCCCACCGGGCGCACACCCGGCAGTACCCCGATGTCGAGCCCGACCTGCCACCCCGCTCGCGCGGAGTGATAGCGCTCTTCGAGGAGAACTGCACGGTCTGCATGTTGTGTGCCCGGGAGTGCCCGGACTGGTGCATCTACATCGACTCGCACAAGGAGGAGGTGGTGGTGCCGGGCGCCGCCCGGCCGCGCCAGCGCAACGTGCTGGACCGGTTCGCCATCGACTTCTCCCTGTGCATGTATTGCGGCATCTGCATCGAAGCGTGCCCGTTTGACGCGCTGTACTGGTCCCCGGAGTTCGAATACGCGGAGTACGACATCCGCGACCTGCTGCACGAGAAGGACCGGCTACGGGAGTGGATGTGGACGGTGCCACCACCGCCCGCGCACGACCCGATGGGAGAGCCGGCGAAGGAGGAGACCACCGCGGCTCGCAAGGCCGCCCGATAGGCACCGCGGCCCGCAGAGCCGCCCGATAAGCCCAGCCGCCCGATAAGCCCAGCCGCCCGATAAAGCAAAGACGCCCGACAAGCCCAGCCGTCCGATAGGCCCAGCGGCCGCAAGGCCGCCCGACAAGCCACCGGAGCGAGCCATGAAGGATGGTTCGATCGACCCCCGCCGCGGCGGGCGACTGGTCTGGGCCGTCGCGCGGCGTCAGACGCGCCGAGCCAGAGTGGTCGGAACGCGGGGATGACCGCCGCCGATGTTCTTCTGCTCGCCCTCGGCGCGGTCGCGGTCGGTGCCGGCTGGCGGGTGGTGACCACCGATCACCTGGTCCGGGCCGGG
>DASXOA010000048.1:0-14112 GCA_036494675.1 Rugosimonospora sp. | reverse complement strand
GGTCCCGTACCCGATCCAGCGGCGGCCCCTGCGACCAGTCGCCGACGGTCTCCCGCTGCGGCAGCCGGGCCGCTGCCAGCCGGCGCCGCAGGTCTGCCAGGGCGTCCTCCGGGACGTGCACCTCGAACGGGGTGAACGCCTCCGTTGCCGCCTGTGGCACTGCCGCCTGTGGCACGACAACCTCCCTGACCCGAGAAGATATGTCCGATATCTAGTCTTTAGTATGGTCAGGAGGGAAACGTTCCGAAACGGGAACGGGCACCGGCACTACCGGGGTACGGCCAGGTACTGCGTGAGGTGATCGATCACGTCACGCGCATCGTCCTCGATACCGTGGATGAACGTGGACTTGCGCCGCCGCAGCACGGGCAGCCCCAGCGCGTACAGTCCCGGGCTGTCGACCAGCCCACCCTCGTGGCGCAACCGGCCCTTCGCATCGACGACGGGCACGTCGAGCCAACCGTAGTCGGGCCGGAAGCCCGTCGCCCACACGATCGCGCGGATCTCGCCGCTTCCCAGGTCGAGCCGCAGCCGCGTCGACTCGGGTGCCCGTGTCGCCGCGAAGCGTTCTCCAGGGCCGACCTCGGCGTCGCACCCGCGGGTCCGGGCCCACTCGTCGAACGTGTCCAGCAGGCGATCCATCTTGAGGTCGGCGAGCGAGAGCACGTTGCGTAGACCGCCGGAGAACAGTGCGTAGCCATCGCGCACGGTCGCCAGGCGGCCCACCAGTTCGACGCCCATCGCGGCGAGCGCGTTGAGATCGTACGTTGTCCGCTCGGGGGTCCCGGCGAGCTGCGGCGAGGGAAGCCGCCGGGCCCGGGTGAGATCGTCGAGTTCGTCGTGCCGCTGGTCCCACACACCCGACGCGTCCATCCACCACAGCACGTCGCGTCCGCGGTAGGTGCGCGGCAACCGCACGTGCTCCCCGACCGAGAGGGTCACCGGTCGGCCCGATCGCCTCAGTTCGGTTGCCAGTTGCACGCCGGTCGCCGACGCTCCGACGACGAGTACGCCGCCGTCGGGGAGCCCGGTGGGGTCGTGGTAGTCGAATGGCGTCAGTTGCTCGACGGACGCCGGCACCGCCTCGTTGAGCTGTGGCACCGTCGGCTCGTTGCAGGCGCCGCTGGCGATGACCACCGTGCGGCAACGAATCTCGCCGAGGCTCGTTCTCACGTGGTATCCGTCGTCGGTGCGTCGCAGCGACGTGACGTTCGTCCCGGTCTGGACGGGAGCGCGCGAGATGGCGGCGAAGCGCTCGATGAATTCGATCACTTCGCCCATTGTCATGTATCCGTCGGGATCCGGGCCTTCGTAGCGGTGGTCCGGCAGGCGGCTCTGCCAGTTGGGAGTCAGCAGCCGCAGCGAGTCCCAGCGTTCGCGCCGCCAGGAGTTCGCCACTTCACCGCGTTCGAGCACGACGTGGTCCACCGACCGGTCGCTGAGGAATCTGCTCGCGGCGAGTCCCGCGTGCCCGGCGCCGATGACGACCGTGGTGGCGCGCTCGATGTCTCGGCCTCCCCTTCAGGCGACCGCGACGGTGATGTTCGTGGGGTTCGTGAGAGCGTCGAACACGGCAGAGCGCTTCTGCGACTGGGCCACCAGCGCTTCGATGTCCTGCTTCGAGGCGTCCGCGTCGATCGTGAACGTCACCGTGATGTCGTTGAAGCCGTTGCGGACGTCGCTGTCGACGCCGAGGATCCCGCGGATGTCGTGCTTGCCCTCGACGGTCGACTCGACCGAGCGCAACTGGATGCCGCGGTTCTGCGCGACGGACGCCACGCCCGCGGTCAGGCAACTCGCCAGGCCGACGAGGAGATACTCGATCGGCGTGATGCCATTGTCCTCGGCCGCGAAGACCTCGGGGTGGTCGGCGCTGAACACCGCTTCGCTCTTGTGGCTCTGCTCTTGTCCGAGACCGAAGAAGTTCTGGATCGTCGTTGTGCTGTGGACGCCGTTCTCCCACTTGGAGGATGCCCGCCAGGTGAAATCGGCGGCCTCGGGCGCGGCCTTGAGCGCTTCGCGCGCATCGAGCAGTGCCTGAACGTTGACCCCGTTGTCGACCGTAGTCATCGCGCGACGCCCTCTCGCCTATACTGGATAGTATTCCTATCGGGGTAATCGACAATACACTGGTCGCAGGCATCAGGGCTAGCTATGATCGCGCCATGCCGCCAGCACCGACGCTTGCAGCCGGCTCGGTCGGCAGCATCGAGACGCAGTACCTCGACCTTCCGGAGCCGGTGCGGCTCGACTGCGGGCGGCAGTTGTACCCGGTCCGGGTGGCGTACGAGACCTACGGCACATTGTCACCCGCGCGTGACAACGTGATCCTGGTGTGCCACGCGCTCAGCGGCGACGCCCACGCGGCCGGCTTCTCGAAGACACTGCCCGAGGGCAGCACGCGCGACGGTTTCGGTGCGGAGGATCGCGACAGCACGGCCGGCAAGGGACTCGGCTGGTGGGACGGGATGATCGGTCCCGGCAAGGCGTTTGACACCGACCGCTTCTTCGTCGTCTCCACGAACCTGCTCGGCGGCTGCCGCGGGACGACCGGGCCTTCGTCGATCGACCCGGCGACCGGCACGCCGTACGGATCGGACTTTCCCGTCATCACGGTCGCGGACATGGTCCGGACCGAGCGGGCACTTCTCGACGTACTCGGTATCGAGCGGCTCGCGGCGGTGGCCGGTGGCTCGCTCGGCGGGATGCAGGCGTTGCAGTGGGCGATCCTGTTTCCCGACCAGGTCGACGCCGTCGTGGCGATCGCCAGCACACACGCCCTCCACCCGCAGGGCCTCGCCTGGAACGCGATCGCGCGCGACGCCATCATGCGCGACCCGGCCTGGCAGGGCGGCCACTTCTACGGCACGGGCCGCACGCCCGACGCCGGCATGGGCGTGGCGCGGATGGTCGGCCACGTCACCTACCTGTCCGGTCCGGCGCTGAGCGACAGGTTCGGACGGCGGCTGCAGCACGCCGACGACATCCGATACACGATCAGCGAAGCGGAGTTCGAGGTCGAGAGCTACCTACGCCACCAGGCCGACTCGTTCGTCAGGCGCTTCGACGCCAACACCTATCTCTACCTGTCCCGCGCGTTGACGTACTTCGACATCGCTCGACAGCACGGCGGCGGATCGCTCGAGCGGGCACTCGAAGACGTCTCGGCGCGGACGCTGCTGATCGCGTTCAGCTCGGACTGGCTGTACCCGCCGATCGCGTCGAGGGAGATTGAAGACGCGCTTCGCGCGCTCGGCAAGCCGGTCGAGTTCCACCTCATCGAGGCGCCGTACGGCCACGACTGCTTCCTGCTCGAGGAAGCGCAGCAGACCCCCATTATCCGCCGCTTCCTGGCCGAAACGGAGGCCGGCGGGTGACATTGAAGAAGAGGCATTCGTGACCGACCAGCCCACCCGAGCCGAGGAAGCCCGCGCGTTCGGATTCGAAACCCGGCAGCTGCACGCGGGTCAGCGGCCCGACCCGAACACGGGCGCACGTGCGGTACCGATCTTCCAGACCGCCAGCTACGTGTTTGAAGACCCGGAATCGGCGGCGGCGTACTTCAACCTGCAGGAGTACGGCAACACGTACTCGCGCATCATGAACCCGACCGTCGCGGTGTTCGAGGAGCGGGTGGCGAACCTCGAAGGCGGCTGTGGTGCGGTGGCCTTCTCCAGCGGAATCGCCGCACAGGCGGCCGTGCTGTTCACGCTGCTGCAGCCGGGAGACCACATCGTCTCGTCCTCGGCGCTCTACGGCGGGTCGGTGAACCAGCTCAAGCACCTGCTGCGCAAGATGAACGTCGAGCTGACGTGGGTCGACCCGGACGATCCGGACGCCTGGCGGCAGGCGGTCCGCCCCAACACCAAGGCCTTCTTCGGTGAGACGATCGGCAACCCGGCCGGGAACGTGCTGGACATCGAGACCGTGGCGTCCATCGCGCACGAGCACGAACTGCCGCTGATCGTGGACAACACATTCGCGACGCCGTACCTGTGCCGCCCCATCGACTGGGGCGCCGACATCGTCGTTCACTCCGCGACCAAATTCCTCGGCGGCCATGGCACGAGCATCGGCGGGGTCGTCGCCGACGCCGGCACGTTCGACTGGTCCAACGGGCGGTTCCCGGTGATCGCGGATCCGTCACCGGCCTACCACGGCCTGCAGTTCCACGAGACGTTCGGCAGCTACGGCTTCCTGATGAAGCTACGGGCCGAGACCCTGCGCGACCTCGGTGGGACGCTCGCGCCGTTCAACGCATTCCTGTTCCTGCAGGGGATCGAGACGCTGTCGTTGCGGATGGAACGCCACGTCGAGAACGCGCGAGCGGTCGCGAGTTTCCTCGAGTCGCACGAGTTGGCGGCGAACGTGACCTACCCGGGCCTGCCGACCAGCAGGTACCGGCCGCTCGTGGAGAAGTACCTGCCGCGTGGTGCCGGCGCGGTCTTCTCCTTCGACTGCGCCGGTGGCCGGGCCGGCGGGCAGGACCTCATCCGCGGCGTGACGCTCTGGTCCCACCTGGCCAACGTCGGCGACGCGAAGAGCCTGATCATCCACCCCGGCAGTACGACGCACCGCCAGTTGAGCGACAACGAACTCAGGGCGGCCGGCGTGGCACCGGGGACAGTGCGGTTGTCTGTCGGTACCGAGTCCGTCGAGGATCTGATCTGGGACCTGGAGCAGGGTTTCGCGCACGTCGCCGCGACAGCGGGAAAGAGGTAAACGGTATGACCGATCTTGGGCGGTACCAGGACCCGTTGACGATCCAGCGCGTGCTCCACAGCACAACGACCATCGCGATCGTGGGCCTGTCGAGCAACGAACTGCGCGCCAGCTACTTCGTCGGCTACTACCTCAAGCGGCACGGCTACCGGATGATCCCCGTGAATCCCCGCGAGACCCAGATTCTCGGCGAGACCTGCTACCCGAGCCTGCTCGACGTTCCCACGCCGGTGGACGTCGTGAACGTCTTCCGCGCGCCGGACGCGCTGCCCCGGATCGCACGGGATGCGGTGGCGATCCACGCCAGCACCCTCTGGTGCCAGTTCGGCGTGATCAACGAGGAAGGCGCACGGATCGCGGAGGACGGCGGCCTGACGGTCATCATGGACCGCTGTCTCAAGATCGAGCACGCTCGCTACGTCGGCCGGATGCACTGGCTCGGCTTCAACACGCAGCGCATCACGTCCGTCCGCGCCGGGCTCCAGTAAGCTCCAGGTCGCAAACGGATCTCACGGTCCTCGACGGGGGCGGTGCGCGACACGCCGTTCATTTATCGTTCATCGATGCGGACAAACATCGGACGGCCCAGCCTCGTCCTCGCCGCGGCGATCGGCGTGGCGCTGGCCGGTCCGGCGACCGCGTGGGCGGTCGGCTGGGACAACGTCAAACCCGTCGTCGACTCCGGGCAGAGCGTGTCGGGGCTGCAGAAGCTGGTCTGGAGCCCGACCGACCTCGCACCGGTCGACGCGGCCTATGCCGCCGGGACGCTGTCCGCCGACGGGAGCCCCGGCCTGGCTCAGGTCTACAGCCACACCAGCCAGCAGATGTACTACAAGTCGGCGGGCCAGTGCTCGGCGGCGAACGCGGCGATCTCCGCCGCCGACGCCAGGTACACCCTCGCGGCGTGGTGCTTCGCCGGCAGCGACGAGACCTCCGACGCCTGGTTGCCGCAGGCGGTCACCAGTTCGCAGGACGCCCAGCGGTACGCCGGCTACTCCGCCGGAGGCGACGAGATCGTCGGCGTGTGGCGGCAGGCGGCGAACGCCAGCAACCGCGGCCGGTGCACCGGCGTGCCCAACGACCCGGACCGGTCGGTGAACCTGCGGGCCACGTTCATCCAGCGCCCCTACACCGACGGCACGCACAGCGCGTACCAGCACGTGCTGCTGGTCGCGCCGACGACCGACGGCGACGTCATCGCGCCGATCTGCGACGTGCACGGCGGCGGCGCCGTCTGGTACGGGCCGTACCTGTTCGTGTCCTGGCACGGCGCCGGGTTCAAGGTGTTCGACACGCGGCGCACCTACCGGATCCCGTACGACACCACGTGTGGAGCCGGGGGTGCGGCGCCGGGGGTCAACGACATCGGGGTGGTCGGCGGCCGGGTGTGCGCCGCCGGGTACCGGTACGTGATGGCGCAGGTGGGCCAGTTCGCCACGTCGCCGGGCGGGTGCTCGACGACGCCGGCGAGCCTGGGCGCCGGGCTGTGCTTCTCCGGCATTTCGCTGCAGTGGTCGGACAACTCGATCGTGTCGTCGGAGTACCGCAACCCCGCCGACATGACCGCGTCCGGCGTCCCGGTGCGCATCGGGAACTGGTCCACGGCCGACCTGGTCAACCGGATCACGACCGCTTCGGCTGCGCCGGTCACCGCCACCAGATTGGCCACGACCAACTTCGAGGGCGTGCAGGGCGTCGTCCAGCGGCCGAACGCGACCTCGGGCCGGGCGGAGTTCTTCATCTCCCGCACGGTGCCGGGCAACGACAGCAGTCAACTGTGGTACGAGCACGACGGCGACGGCGTCTGCCCGGCCAACGGTGTCTCCGTGAACAACGCGGAGCAGATGAGCTACTGGATCGACTCCGACGGCAACGGCCACCTGTGGACGTTCACCGAGTACGCCAACCGCCGGATGCTCGTGCGCGTCTACACCAACGAGTACAACGACCCGCCGAGCGGCTGCCCGACCCAGTAGCCGGTGGTCGACTTCGACGACGCCATCAAGATCGCAAACGACACGTTGTACGGGCTGGGTGCCGGCGTGTGGACCCGGGACGGCAGCCAGGCGTACCGGGCGGGTCGGGCGATCCAGGCCGGCCGGGTGTGGACCAACTGCTACCACGCCTACCCCGCGCACGCGGCGTTCGGCGGCTACAAGGGCTCGGGCATCGGCCGGGAGAACCCCAAGATGATGCTGGACC
The DNA here is from genome assembly GCA_036494675.1 of Rugosimonospora sp. Classification (GTDB taxonomy): domain Bacteria; phylum Actinomycetota; class Actinomycetes; order Mycobacteriales; family Micromonosporaceae; genus Rugosimonospora. The sequence goes on along the minus strand of DASXOA010000048.1, from coordinate 7,188 downwards.
ACTACCAGCAGACCAAGAACCTGCTGGTCAGCTACTCGGCCAAGAAGCTCGGGTTCTTCTAGGCCATGCCCATGACCGAGATGTCGCGAGTCGAGATCATCGACGGCGCCGCCGATCTGCTGCGCACGCCGTACGCGGCCAACGGTCCGCTGATGTTCCACCAGTCGGGCGGCTGCTGCGACGGCAGCTCACCGATGTGCTACGTCGAGGGCGAGTTCAAGACCGGCGGGTCCGACGTGCTGCTCCAGGCGTTGCGGGTCGACGGCATACCGGAGCCGGTGACGTTCTGGATGTCGGCCGCACAGTTCCAGGCGTGGCGCCACACCCACCTCACCGTTGACGTGGTGAAGGGTCGCGGGGGCGGATTCTCGCTGGAGGCACCGGAGGGTTTTCGCTTCCTGATCCGATCGCGGATGCTCACCGAACAGGAGAACGCCGTCTCCAACCCGTAACTACCGTTCTCAACCCCCGTAAGGCCCGGCGGATGGTTCGCCGGGCCTTACGGCGAAACGGTGCGGTCACGGCGGTCGCGACAGCGGCCCGCCGGCGCGCGGCCGGCTCCGGTCAGGCGGCCGGATCGCGGCGGCGCAGCACGGCCAGGCAGGCGGCCGCGCACAGGACCACGGTGGCGATCTGCACGAGGATTCCGGTGCCGAGGCCGGTGGCCCCGTCCGGGTCGAACAGTCCGACCCAGTTCTGCCAGTAGTGGACCGGTAGGACCACGGCGACCGCGTGCAGGGCGGACTGGGTGTTGAGGATGCTGGCGGCGACGACGAACGCGACGGCCGCGGCGACGGCTTCGGCGCCGCGGGGCAGCAGTAGCCCGAGGGTGAAGGCGATGGCGGCCATGCTCAGCATGCACAGCAGGGTGTAACCGCTGCCGGCCAGTACGCGCGTGACGGCTTCGCCGGTGGTCAGGTTGGGGGAGCCGATGAGGTGGAACGGGTGCCAGCCGAAGATGGCGAGGCCGGTGACGAACCCGGCGGCCAGTACGCAGGCGAGGGCGAGCGTGGTGGCGATGGCGACGGCGGCGAGTTTCCCGGCCAGCAGCCGGGTCCGGGTGACGGGGGCGACGTAGAGGTAGCGCAGGACGCCCCAGTCGCGGTCGGCGGACGCGATCGCGGTGGCCAGCAACGCGACGACGATCGGCAACAGGAGCGGGCCGATGAACTCCAGACTGGCCATGGTGTGGTTGAGCGCCGAGTAGGGGGACGCGCCGAACAGGCCGCCCTGGGTGCCGTTTCGATGTCCGGCGTCAGAGGCGAACGACAGGCCGGCCATGACGGGGACGGCGGCGAGGAAGGCCAGGGCGATCAGGGTGCGCACCCGCATCAACTGGGTGGCGAGTTCAACGCGCAGCATTGTCAGGTCCTTCGGTCATGGCGAGATAGGCGTCCTCCAGGGACTGGTAGGCCGGGTACGTGCCGGTGCCGCCGAGCACGTCGGCGAGCGGGCCGCCGGTGATGAGCCGGCCCCGGCTCATGACGACGATGTGGGTGACGAGTTGCTGCACCTCGGCCAGTTGGTGGCTGGAGATCAGGACGGTGGCGCCGGCTCTGGCCAGGGTTGCCAGGTGCTCACGCAGGGCGCGGACCTCGGCCGGGTCGAGGCCGTTGGCCGGCTCGTCCAGGATCAGGACGTCGGGCACGCGCATCAGCGCCTGGGCGAGCATCAGCCGCTGTTTCATGCCCATCGAGTAGCCCTTGACCTTACGGTCGATCGCGGTGCCGAGCCCGGCCAGGTCGAGTGCGTCGTCCAGGCCGGGTGGTGGCCAGGTCTGCCGGGCCGCGGCCCACAGCAGCTTCAGGTTCCTGGTTCCGGTCAGGTGGGGTACGAACGCCGGTCCGTCGATGAGCACACCCACCCGGTGCAGTACTGGGGCGCCGAGGCTGACCGCGTCGCCGGTGAGGTAGGCGGTGCCGGTGTCGGGAGTGGACAGACCGACCAGCATCCGCATGGTGGAGGTCTTTCCGGCTCCGTTCGGTCCGAGCAGCGCGCAGATCTGCCCCGCGTCGACGGCGAAGGTGAGCCGGTCGACGGCCTGCTGACGGCCGTACCGCTTGGACAGGTGGTCGGCACGGATCGTCGCCGTCGGTGCGGCGGGTGCGGACATGGGGGATCGCCCTTTCTCGGCGGATCGCCGGCAGGTCGGGGAGTCGTGGGTGGCTTTACTACCGGGTGGCGAGCAGTTGGCGCCGGCCGGCGATCGTGGCGAGGACGGTCGCGGCGGCCATCAGGACCACCGTGGCGATCCAACTGGGTACGAACGGGGTGGCCAGGATCCCCTGGTCGCCGTGGAACGCGGTCGGGTCGCCCGCCTGTACCCGCAGGCCCCAGACCAGCGCGACGGCGGTGGTCACGGCCATGCCCGCGGCCAGCACGACCAGGGCCGCCGGCCGTAGGCGGGTTGGCTGATCGGCCGGTACCCGGCGCAGCACGGTGCCGGCCGCCCAGGCGGTGGCCGCGACCACGGCGATGCCGGTCACCGCGACGAGTACGAACCCGGTGACGTTGGGCGCCGAGTGGACGCCGTGGCCGTGCGAGATTGCCAGCGCCAGGCGTAGGACGCCGTACCAGGCGGCGGCGCCGAGGACCGGGACGGCCACGTACCGCCAGGCGCCGGTGTCCCGGCCGCGCAGCAGTGCCACCGCGGTCGGGGCCGCGGCGGCGACCAGTGCGAGCAACGCGACCGCCGCCGCCGCGATCAGCAGCGTGTAGACGCTGCCGGCCACGCCGGTGAAGTCTTCGGCGAGCTTCTGGAACCCGATACCCGCCACGGTGAAAAGGCCGGCGGCCCATACCGCGGTGGTCATCGGGGAGCGGTTGGACATGAGAGGACCTCCCTGGTTCAGCGCGGCGCCCAGTGCGCCCCGCAACGAGTCGACGATCAGCCGGGGACGCCGGTGGATGCGCAGGTCGCACAGCAGTTGGGCGTACTCGTCGCCGTACCGGCGGCGCCAGCTCGCCGGGTAGCAGGCCAGCAACGCGCGGACCAGCCACGGGTCGCCGGTCACGCCGGTGCCAACCGCAGCCGGCCCAGGCTCAGGGTCGCGAGCCGCTGCATCCGGGTCGCCTGGGCTGACAGTTCGGTCGCGCCGGCCGCGGTCAGCCGGTACGGGCGGCGGCGCCCCTCGGCCGGCAGCCCCTCGATCAGGCCGCGCTCCTCCAACCGGCTCAGCGCCGCGTACAGCGTCCCCGGGCCGAGGCTCACGCCGACCTGCTCGGCGATGTCGTTGGTGATGGCATACCCGTGCTTGTCACCGTCGGCCAGGCTGGCCAGCACCAGCAGCCCCGGTTCGGCCCAGCGGCCCAGTTCGTCGACCATGCGCTACTCCGTCCCACGTCATATCGCCGAGCGTACTACGCCGGACGATATAACGCTACCGCTTCGGACGGGTCGGACTGCGGGGCCTGCGATGACCGCCAGGCGGTGGCCTGAATGGGTTTCGTGCGCGGTTATTCGAAGCGGGCCGTGTGCAGGGAGGTGAGCCTGCCGAGCAGTGGCAGGGCGGTGGCGGCGGACAGCGCCAGGGCGAGGAGTATGCCGCCGCCGAGCGCGGACCAGTATGCGGGGTCGGGTGGTTTCCAGGCGGTGTGGTTGGCCCTGATGACGAAGGCTGCCAGGGCGAGACCGAGCCCCGCGCTGACCAGGGCGATGGTCAGTAGCGGCGCGGTGGTTTCGGCCATGACGACCCGGCGCAGGTCGGCGGGTTGCGCCCCGGCCAGCCGGAGTAGGGCGAAGGGCCGCTTCCGCTCGACGAGGCCGCCCGCGACCGAGACGGCGAGGCTGCAGCCGGCGATGAGCAACGTCAGCAGGAGCGCGACGGTGACGAGTCGTTGCAGTTGGATGAGCCGGTGGTTAAGTTCGGCGTTGGCGTCGGCGGTGGTGTCGACGGACGCCTGTCCCTCACCCATGGCCGCGAAGATGGCGGTGCGGGTGGTTTCCAGCGTGGCAGTGTGGCCGTCGGTGGCGACGATGAGCCCGGCCAGCGGCAGGGTGTCGAGCGTCCCCGGCGGTACCGGACGGGTCAGCGTGCGGGAGGGGTTGTCGACCATGCCGAGCAGGTGCAGGTCGACGGCGACGACGCTGCCGGGATCGGGGCATGTGGCCACCGCGGTGGCGATCAGGTCGGCGCAGGTCATGAGCGCCGGTGCGGCCGGCTCGTGCGGTTCGGCCTGCGCAACTGTCCAGGCGTCGGGTGCCCGCCGGATCGCGGTGAGGTGAGTGACGCCCGGTATGGCATGCAGCCGGGTCAGCAGTGCCGCGGCCGTGGCGGGGTCGATTCCGGTGGCCTGCCGGCCGCCGAGCAACGCCGACACGGTTCCCGCGGGTTGCGGGATGCTCTTGGTGCTCCCGCTGGTCATCACGCTGGGCAGGACGCCGCAGATCAGGCTGGCCACGAACACCGCGAGGACCAGGCCGCTGATGGACCGGAACCCGGCGGCCGGGTTGTCCTGCAACCGCCTGCCGGCCAGCATGGCGGACGAGCCGCGCAGCAGCCGGAGCATGCTCTGGCCGACCACGATGGTCAGCCAGGGCCCGGCGGTCACGATCCCGGCGATGACCACGACGAAGGTGACCGACACCAGGACGAGACTGGACTGGCTGCCGTTGTCGGCCACCGAGACAGGCAGAGCGACGGCGAACCCGGCCAGGCCGATGCCGAGCAGGATGAGCCTTCGCCACGTCGGTCGGGGCCGCGGCGCCTGTCGGGCCACCCCGAGCGGGGAGATCCGCACCCGGCGCAGCGACAGCTCGGCGGCGGCGATCGCCAGAGCCGGCACCCCGAGGGCGACGAGCAGTGCCAAACCCCCGGACAGGCGCAGGTCGGTGGGGAAGAAGGTGTCCCCGTCAAACGGAATGCGGGCCGCGTACGGCCGGACGGCGGCGAACACGGCGAAGCCCAGGACGGTACCCGCCACCGCGGCGAGGCCGGCCTCGACCGCGGCCAGGACGCTGGCCTGCCCGGGGGTGACGCCGACCAGGCGCAGCGCGGCCAGCCGTTGTTCGCGGCGGGCGGCGGCGAGGCGGGTCGCGGTGGACACGAAGACGATCACCGGCAGGATCAGCCCGATGATGCCGACGGCCAGCATGATGCGCAGGAACTCGTTGTACCCGTGCCGGACCGGGGCGCCCTCGATGCTGTGCACCTCGTCCACGCCGGTGAAGGCGCGCATCGATGCCGGGTCGTGACCGACGACGACGACCAGCTGTTCCGGACCGGCGAGCGCGGCGTTGCCGATGGTCTCGACCGGTTGGCCGGGAAACCGTTGCGCCAGCATGTCCGCCGGGGTGGCCGCGATCAGCCGGGCCAACGCCGGGGAGACCGCATACTGCCCGGGTCCCGGAAGCCGGGACAGGCCCGGCGGTACCGGCGCCCGCGGGCCCTCGGCGGCCACGTCGACGCGGATGATCTCCTGGTCGCCGAAGTGGTCTGTGGTCCACCGGAACAGCAACGGGTCCGTGGCCGACTCGTCCTGAACCGGCCGGACGTTGTGCGGGCCGGTGTGCAGCCATCCCGCCCGGACGTCGTGCGCGTGGAGGGCGGGAAAGGCAACGGCGGCGAACAACAGCAACGCCGCCCCGAGCGCGACCCCGAGCGCGGTGACCACGAGCCGGACCAGCGCCTCCCGGCCGCCGCCCAGGATCAGCCGGGCAGCCAGCCGCGTCATGACCCGACCAGGGCGCTGACGCGCCCGTCCCGGACGACAACCTCACGGTCGGCACAGGCGGCCACCCGAGCCTCGTGGGTCACCAGAACCACGGTGGCGGCCTGGTCGCGGGCGGCGTCGACCAGCAGGTCCATGACCCGCTGCCCGGACAGCGAGTCCAGTGACCCGGTCGGCTCGTCGGCGAAGATGACCTCGGGCCGGGACACCAATGCCCGGGCGACCGCGACCCGCTGCGACTGCCCGCCGGACAGCTCACCCGGGCGACGCGCGTCCAGGCCGGTCAGCTCCAACCGATCGAGTAGCTCGGCGGCCCGGAGGCGGGCGGCCGCCTGCCGAACGCCGGCCAGTATCAGGGGCAGCATGACGTTTTCGACGACCGGTAATTCCGGCACCAGCTGACCGAACTGGAAGACGAACCCGAACCGGTCGCGGCGCAGCACCGTGCGGGCACGCTCGTTCAACTGGTCGATGCGCTGTCCGGCGAAGTACACCTCGCCCGCGTCCGGACGCAGGATTCCGGCCAGGCAGTGCAGCAGGGTGGACTTGCCGGAACCACTGGGTCCCATGATGGCCAGCACCTCACCGGTACCCACGGTGATGTCGGCGCCGTGCAGCGCCGGTGTGGCGCCGAAGGACTTGGTGACCCCGTGAGCGGTCAGCAGGGCATCGGTCATCGGGCGACCTCCTGAGCGAGTTGGTCCAGACGTGCGGCGGTCAGGTCGATCCAGCGCAGGTCCGCCTCCAGGTGGAACAGGCCGTACTCGGCGACCAGCGATTCGGTCAGCCGGCTGTCGCGACGCAGCCCGTTGAGCTCCCGCATCCGTTCCAGGTGCGCCGCCCGCTGCAGGTCCAGATAAGTGCCGGCCGGACGTCCGGACAGCAGCGCGAGGACCACCTTGGTGAACAACACCGGCTGAAGGTGCGGCTGCGGCGGCTCGGCGTGGCCCAGCCACTCCTCGAGGACACTCACCCCGGAGGTGGTGATCGCGTAGCGCTTGCGCTCCGGTCCACCGCCGGGCTCGGTGCCTTCGGTGAGCACATGCCCGTCGCGTTGCAGCCGGCTCAACGTGCCGTAGACCTGCCCGAAGGACAGCTGCCTGTCGCGGCCGAACAGAGCGTCGTACTCCCGTTTGAGCTCGTAGCCGTGGCTGGGTTCGGGCTCCAGCAGGCCGAGCAGAGTCGTCGAAACGGTCATGGCCACCACTCTACGCCGAGCGTATACGCCGATGGAATACCCTCGACGTATACATATCTGTGGCGACAGCCTGACGTCGGCGGTCGCCGAGTCCGGCGGGCAGGCGTGGCAGGAGACCGCCGGAAAGGCCGTCCCCTGCCACGTGCCGACCAGCCGCGGCCGCTGACCGCGAGCCTGCCGGCGCCGGCCGGTTCAGCCGGGGAAGACAGCGGGGCAGTGGGCCTGCGACCCGGGTGTGGTCAGCGTGGTGAGGTAGCTGTCGACGGCCGAGCGGACACAGTCGGTCTCTTCGTAGTCCACGTGCGAGGCGCCGTCGTAGG
>DASXOA010000047.1:0-6427 GCA_036494675.1 Rugosimonospora sp. | reverse complement strand
ACCAGGCCGCCAGTCCCGCCGAACAGCCAACCAACCGCCAGGATGAGGCCGGTCAACAGGCCCAGGAGGGCCGCGGTCTTGAATCCATTGAAGTGCCGGTGCACGTTCACTCCTCTTTCGGTTACCGGTACAACGCAGCCGCTACCGGGGAGCCTTCCCGCATTCTGCCGTGAATCGGCTGGGAGGAGCCTGGGAAAGCGCCGGGCACGGAATCCGACGGACCCGCCGGGTGATGTGTACCCATCTGGCCACGGCCGCGAACCCGGCCGGGCTCAGGCGACCGCGTCGATCACCAGTTGTGGCGCGAACCCGACGATCAGCGCGACCACGGTGACGGCGCCCAGGGCGGCCGCGACCGGCCAGCCGACCCTGGTCCGGGTCGTCTCGTCGCCGGCGGCGAAGAGCGCTCCGATCGCCCGCAGGTAGTAGGCCAGGCCGATCACCGCGTTGATCGCGACCACGATGGCCAGCCAGGCGGCGCCGCCGGACAGCAGGGCCCGGACCACGATGACCTTGGCGAACAGCCCGGCCAGACCGGGCGGCAGGCCGGCCAGGCCGATCAGCGAGAGGGTGAACACGCCTGCCACCCAGGGCGCGCGCCGCGAGGCGCCACGGTAGTCGGCGATCCGGCCGCCGTCCTGTTCGCCCCGCAGGGCGACGACCGCGCCGAACGCGCCGATCTCCAGGATGACGTAGAAGACGGCGTACCCGATGGTGGCCGCCACGGCCGCGGACACCACCGCCGGGGTACGCCCCCGAGCGAGCGCCAGCGCACCGAGCGGAGCCAGGATGTACCCGGCCTGGGCAACCGACGACCAGGCGAGCAGCCGCACCATTCTGGTCTGGCGCAGCGCACCGAGATTGCCGACGATCATGGTGAGGGTCGCCACCACCGCGAGCGCGGGCCCCACGATGTCCAGCGCCGGCCCCAACGCGTCCACGGCGACGTACAGGATCGCGACGACGCCGCCCAGCTTCGAGGCGGTCGACAGGTACGCGGCGACCGGTACCGGTGCGCCGTCGTACGCGGCCGGTGCCCAGGCGTGCATCGGCACCGCGGCCACCTTGAAGGCGAGTCCGGCGATCACGAGCACCGCGCCGGTGGTGACCATCGGCTGCCGGTGCCCCTGGTGCAGCGCGCCGGCCAGGAGGGTGAAGTGCAGAGCGCCGGTCGAGGCGTACAGCAGGGCGGCGCCGAGCAGGGTCACCGTGGTGGACACGACGCTGACCACGAAGAAGGTGACCGCGCCCTCGGCGCTGGCGACGCTGCGGCGGCGGAACGCGACCAGCGGGTACAGCGGGAGGGTCAGGGTCTCCACCGCGATGGTCAGGCTGATCAGGTCCCGGGTGTATCCGAGCACCACGCCGCCGGTCATCGAGGCGCCGAGCAGGAAGTAGTACTCCCCCAGCGACTGGCTCGGCACGGACAGCGCGACGACGACGAGGGTCAGCAGGGCGAACACGACGGCGACGAGCGCGGCCCGGTGGTCGGCGACGTACGAGCAGCCGACCGAGCAGAACGTCCGGCGCACCGGGCCCCGTCCGACGGCGATCGCCGCGACGGCGGTGGCGACGGTACCCACGGCGGTGGCCGACGCGACGGCCGCCCGCCGGGCCGGCACAAGCAGGTCGACCACGAACGCGAGCAGGGCGGTACCGGCGGCACAGTACCCGGGCAGCAGGGCGACCTGGTCGATCCTCATCGCGCCGCCTCACTGCGTTCGCCGACACGACGAGGCACGAGACCACAGAGCCCGATGATTCGCTCGCTCCGCTCGCTCATCGCGCCACCAGCGCCATGACCGGGTCGTGCGCGAGCCCGAGCACCAGCGCCGGAACCAGCCCGACCGCCAGCGCCAGCACGACCAGCGGTGCCCACGACAGCACCTCACCGGCGGACAGCGGCGGGCACCCTCCGGCGAACGCCGGGCCCACCGGGCCGTGACTCACCCGGCGCAGCAGCCGCAGGAAGTACGCGGCCGCCAGCGCACCGCCGAGCGCCGCCACCACGGCCAAAACCGTCCACAGTGGACCGCCGTGACGCAGCGCGGCGACGACCGCGAACGCCTCGCCCCAGAAGCCGGCCAGCCCGGGCAGCCCGAGCGAGGCGATCGCCGCGTACCCGAGCAGGCCGGCCAGTCGCGGCATCCGCTCCCGTAGCCCGCCGAGTTGGGTCAGGTCGCCGGTGTGCGCCCGATCCTTGATCGCACCGGCGAGGAAGAACAGCAGGCCGGTGATGATGCCGTGCGCGACGTTGCCGATCAGCGCGGCCGACAGGCCGGTGGCGTTCAGGGTGGCGATGCCGAGCAGCACGAACCCCATGTGGCCGACGCTGGAGTACGCGATGAGGCGCTTGAGTTCGGTCTGCGCCAGGCACACCAGCCCACCGACGATGATGGCGGCCACGGCGAGCACGCCCAGTACCGGCGCCACCCGCCGGGCAGCGTCGGGTAGCACCCCGACCGCGATCCGCAGCATCCCGTACGTGCCCATCTTCAGCAGCACTCCGGCCAGGATCACCGAGCCCACCGTCGGTGCCTCGGTATGCGCGTCAGGCAGCCAGGAGTGCAACGGCCACAGTGGACTCTTCACCGCGAACGCGAGGGCCAGCAAAACGAACGCGGCGAATTGCAGCCCGCTGGACAGGCCGGCGCCGTGCGCGGCCGACAGCCTGACCAGATCGGCGGTGCCCGCCTGCGTGACCACCAGGAACACCCCGACCAGCAGCAGCACCGACCCCGACAGGGTGTACAGCACGAACTTGCGGGCCGCGTGCCGCCGTGCCGGCCCGCCCCAGCCCGCGATCACCGCGTACATGGGCAGCAGGACGATCTCGAAGAACACGAAGAAGAGGACCAGGTCGAGGGCGAGGAACACGCCGACGATACCGACCTGGATGACGAGCAGCAGCGCGGCGAGGAGCCGTCCGCGCCCATATGGAGGTGGTGAGCTTCGGGGTTGTGCCCCTCGGCTCACCACCTCCACAGCTGGAACCGTCCACAGTGTATAGATACAGCAAATAAGGGTCAGCAGGGCGGTCAGAACTACCAACGGGTAGGAAATGCCATCGATGCCGATGTGGAAGCGTAGGTCCAGGCCGGGCGCCCACCGCAGGTTCAGCTCATGCCACGGCGCGATCGGTCCCGTCACCCTGGTCGGCCCGGACCGGTGCCAGTACAGCGCGACGCTGACGACGAAGGCGAGCGCCGCGGCCGCGGCGGCGACCAGCCGGCCCAGCCGGTCGGCGCGCGCCGGCACGATCGCCGCGCCGCCGGCGCCGAGCGCCGGAACCGCGAGCGTCGCGACGAGCAGCGCCTGCCCGGCCGTCATCGCGCACCCACCACGAGTACGGCGGCCAGCCCGATCAGCAGCGCCCCGCCGAGTACCGTCGCCGCCGCCCTGGGCAGTGCGGCCCGGTGCCATTGACCGACCGCGTCGCCCATGCTGACCGTGCGCCGTCCGGTCGCCTCGACCGCACCGTCCACAAGGGACGCGTCGTAGCGCCTCGCCAACGCCGTGAGCCACAGGACGGGCCGGACGACGGCGGCGTGCTGGACCGCGTCCAGATAGAACGCGTTCGCGAAGACCGGCGCCGCCCGGCCCAGGGCCAGCGCCGGGTCGGCGGCCGGATCCCGGCGCCACAGCGCCCATCCGAGCAGCGCGCCGGCCACGAGGCACGCCAGCGGCGGGATCGTGGCGGCATTGACGTGGACCAGGGCGGCCGCACCCAGCCGGTGGGCGAACGCCGGCGCCAGTCCGGCCAGACCCAGCAACGCCGCCGGAACCGCGAGCACCACGACCGGTGCGAGCATCACCGGACCGGCCTCGTGCGGGTGGCCGTCGCCGCGGGCCGGACCGAAGAAGGTACGCAGCCAGAGCCTGGTCGCGTACCACGCGGTCACCAGCGCGGTGACGAGCGCGGCGAGCCAGACCAGCCAGTCGACCCAGCCGGCCGCCGGTCCCCGCGCCCGCGCGTCGAAGGCGGCGGCCACGACCGCGTCCTTGCTCCAGAACCCGGCGAACGGCGGTACCCCGGCCAGTGCGGCCAGCCCGACGGTGAAGCACCAGAACGTCACCGGCAGCGCCCGGCGCAGCCCGCCCATCAGCGCCATCGAGTTGCTCCCGACCGCGTGGATCACGCAGCCCGCGGACAGGAACAGCAGCGCCTTGAAGGCGGCGTGGGTCAGCAGGTGGAACAGCGCGTCCGGGGCCGCCCCGACGGCCAGCGCGCCGGCCATGTACCCGATCTGCGACACGGTCGACCAGGCCAGTACGCGCTTGATGTCGTCCTGTGCGGTGGCCGCGAGGGCGCCGAGCAGCATGGTGACCGAGGCCATGACGCCGAGTACGGCCAGGGTGGCGGGTGCGCCGAGGAACAGCGGGTACAGCCGGATCACCACGTAGATGCCGGCGGCCACCATGGTCGCGGCGTGGATCAGTGCGGAGATCGGGGTCGGGCCGGCCATCGCGTCGGGCAGCCAGGTGTGCAGCGGGAACTGTGCGCTCTTGCCGGCCACCCCGGCCAGCAGCAGCAGTGTCGCCAGCGTCAGCCGGGCCGGCGAGTGGTGCGCCGCCAGCACGTCGGCGATCCGGAACGATCCGGCGGACAGGCCGAGCAGCGCGATGCCGATCAGGAAGCCGACGTCGCCGACGCGGGTGACCAGGAACGCCTTGACCGCCGCGCCGGGCGCCTCCGGCAGCGTACGGTCGTGTCCGATCAGCAGGTACGAGCAGATGCCCATGACCTCCCAGCCGACCAGCAGCACGATCAGGTCGCCGGAGACCACGACCAGCAGCATGGCGGCGGTGAACAGGGACACCTGGGCCGCGTACGGCGGGTACCGGTCGTCACCGGACAGGTAGGCCACCGAGTACACCTGTACCGCCAGCGCGACGACCCCGACCGCGACGGCGACCAGCGCGGCGGCGGCGTCCACCCGCACCGACAGCGTCACCGGAAGCCGGCCGAAGTCGGCGATCCGGTACCCGCCGGAGACCTGTCCACTGTGGACGGCCAGCGCGACGGCGAGCCCGAGCGCCACCGCCGCGCCACCGATCCCGAGCGCGATCGCGGCGGCACGGGCACGCCGGCCGCCACGGACCGGCAGCAGCAGGCCGAGCAGCGCGGCGAGCAGGGGCACCCCCGGCAACCCGCCGGCCGCCGCCGTCACAGGTCCACCTCGTCGCGTACCGGCAGGGTGGCGCCGGGCGGGCGGCGCTGCGCCGGGATGCCGTCCACCACGGGATCCGGGTCGGACAGCGGGATCCGGTCGACCGCGACACTGGCCCGCAGCCGGTACAACTGGAGGATCAGGGCGAGGCCCACGCCCACCTCGGCCGCCGCGAGCACGATCACGAACAGCGCGAACACCTGTCCGGCCGCCGGCAGTTCGGCCCGCACCGTGGCGTCAGAGGTGATCAGGATCAGGTTCACCGCGTTGAGCATGAGCTCGACCGACATCAGCAGCAGTACGGCGTTGCGGCGCACCAGGACGCCGTACGCGCCGAGCCCGAACAGGGCGGCGGCGGTGAGGTACGGGATGACCGGATGCATCAGCGGCCACCGGAGTCATCGTCGCGGGTCGGCCGGGACACGACGATCGCGCCGATCAGGGCCGCCAGCAGGAGCACCGACAACACCTCGAACGGCAGCACCCAGTGCCGGAACACCTCGCCGCCGAGCACCTGCGCCGACCCGACCGCGGGCGCGTCCACCTTCTCCCACCGGTACCCGTCGAGCAGCAGCGCGCCGAGTCCCAGCCCGGCGCCGCCGCCGACCAGCAGCCCGGTCCAGCCGGGGCGGTCGAGGTCGGTGCTCGCCCCGATCGGCGCCCGGGTCAGCATCACCGCGAACAGGAGCAGCACCACGACGGCGCCGACGTACAGCAGGACCTGCACCCAGGCGACCAGTTCGGCCGCGAGGACCAGATAGCCGCCGGCGACCGCGCCGAGCGTCACCACGAGCCACAACCCGGCCCGGACCAGGTGATCGGTGGTCACCACCCGCCAGCCGGCACCGACCGCGACCGCGCCGAGGGCGAGCAGAAGAACATCGGCGGCGGTCATCCCCGCGTTCCGACCACTCGGGCTCGGCGCGTCTGACGCCGCGCGACGGCCCAGACCAGTCGCCCGCCGCGGCGGGGGTCGATCGAACCATCCTTCATGGCTCGCTCCGGTGGCTTGTCGGGCGGCCTTGCGGCCGCTGGGCCTGTCGGGCGGCTTTGCTTGTCGGGCGGCTTTGCTTGTCGGGCGGCTTTGCTTTATCGAGCGGCTGGGGCTTATCGGACGGCTGGGCTTATCGGGCGGCTCTGCGGGCCGCGGTGCCTATCGGGCGGCCTTGCGAGCCGCGGTGGTCTCTTCCTTCGCCGGCTCTCCCATCGGGTCGTGCGCGGGCGGTGGTGGCACCGTCCACATCCACTCCCGTAGC
>DASXOA010000046.1:0-34251 GCA_036494675.1 Rugosimonospora sp. | reverse complement strand
AGCCCAGCGCGTAGTCGTCGACGATCGCGAAGTGGCCGGTGCCGCCGGTCTGGTTGCCCCGGTTGAGCGGATCGTCGAACTGCCAGCCGCCGGCCGAGGTGTTGTTCTTCACCGTCCAGCCGTCCGGCGTCGTGTTGGCGTCGAAGCTCTGCTGGCCGCCGCCGTGGTAGGCGATGGCGTAGCCGGGGGCGAGCGCCCCGGTGGTGATCAGCGGCAGGGTGAGGTCGGCCTTCGCGCCGGATTCGCCGACCGCGACGCTCGCGCTGGCCGGCTGGTAGCCCGGGTACAGGGCGGTGGCGTGCAGCGTGTAGGTGTGGTCCATCGGTACCTTGACCGAATAGGCGCCGCTCTTCGGATCGGTGAACGCGGTGCCGGGCACCCCGTCGACGGTCACCTTCGCGTAGACGCCCCAGCCGTGGCCGCCGCCGTCGCGCACGGTACCGGAGATGGTCTGGGTCGGCACCGGGCTCAGAGCGACGTCCCGGGTGACCGACGCGCCGTCGGCCAGGTCGACGTCGCCCAGATCCTGGTCGGCGTAGCCGAACGCGGTGACCGACAGCGGGTACGAGCCGACCGGTACCACCAGTTGGTAGCCGCCGCCGGAGTCGGTGGTGGCGTGGTACGCGCCCAGCGTCACCGAGGCGCCGGCGACCTCCTTCCCGGTCGACGCGTCGGTCACGGTGCCGGCCAGGGTCGCGTGCGGCCCGGGCCGGAACGCGGCCAACCCCTGCGGCGTACCGAGACCGGTCGGCCCGTCGTACCCGGGCCCGGCGACGCACTCGTAGCGGGGAGTGCAGTCCGGGGTGGTACCGAAGCCGCACAGCGAACTGTCCGAGCAACTGGCGTCGTCGCCGGTGGTCACGTCGTTCAGCGCGTTCGGGCTCAGGTACGGGTACGAGGCCGGGTTGCTGCCGGCGATCGGGGTGCCCGCGTCGGCGTACACCGAGGCGATGATCGGGGACGCGGCACTGGTGCCGCCGTAGACGTTCCATCCGGCGTCGGAGTAGCTGTTGTAGACCGCCACGCCGGTGGCCGGGTCGGAGACCGCCGACACGTCCGCGACCGAGCGGCCGGGGCAGTCCGGGTCGGTCTGGAACGACGGCTTCGGCTCGACCTGCGAGCACCCGGAGCCCGGGGCTCCCCACCTCGGGCCGTCCGCGGTGTTGACGACGCTGTTCCACACCGTCTCCGACCAGCCGCGGGCACTGCCGTCCCGGGTCAGTGAGGTGCCACCGACCGAGGTCACGTAGGGCGAGGAGGCGGGGTAGCTGACTCCGTACCCGCCGTCGGCGGAACTGGCCACGATCGCCGTGCCGGGATGGTCGAAGTACGCCTCGTCGTAGGCCAGCGAGCTCGGATCCTCGCCGTAGGAGCCGTAGGAGTTGGACACGTACCTGGCGCCCAGGGCAACGGCGGTGTTGACCCCGGTACCCAGGCTGTCGGAGTTGTTGTCGGCGGTCTCGACGAGCAGGATGTGCGCCTGCGGGGCGACGGCCGACACCATGTCCAGATCCAGGGACATCTCGCCGGCCCAGCCGTCGTCGGGCGCCGGGTACGCCGTGCCGCCCTGCTCGTCCACCTTGCGGAAGCAGCCGTCCGCGGTCGTGCAGGCGGGCAGCCCGTACTGCTGGCGGTACACCGCCAGGTCGGCCTCGGCGTTCGGATCGTCGAACGCGTCGACGACCGCGACCGTGGCGCCGGCGCCGCCACCGGCCGGCAGCCCGTACGCGGAGCGCAGGTCCGCCGGGGCGTACCCGTCGGGTGCGGCCTGCGTGGTGCCCTGTGCCCGGATCCCCGCCGCCTGCTTGAGGTCGGTGCGCCGCAGGGCGAAGCAGGTGAACTGGCCCGGCTTCGGGGGGCCGCACAGCGCCTGCGCGGCGACCTGGGTACCGGTGGACGGCGCGGCGGCCGCGAGATCCCGCGGCACCTGCATCACCAGCGTCGCCAGCAGCAGCGCGCCGGCCGCGGCGATCAGGCGGATCGCCGGCGCGAGGCGGCCGCGCAGGAGTGAGGGTCGTCGTCGAGGGTGCACGGGCGCTCCAGTCTGGTAGCCACGGGGGTCGAAGCCAGGCGGGACGTTCGTCGGCACGCCTGATGCGATTCGCTGGCAAGAAGAGGTTCACCAGCGCGGCCCCGGAAAGCAACGTGGCCCGGTGGCGGCTTCCCGCCGTGACGCATTCACGCCTGCCCGCTGGTGAGGTGGCTTCATCGGAGTGCGTCGCTGCTCTGTGGCACCGGGACGGCGCGGCCGACCGGGTCGAGGCGTTTACCTGGGCGGTGCGCAAATGAGTCGCTTCCCATGTTGCCCGGGGTGATTGCGTTGACACATTTAAGTCCGCCTTCGCATGGTGGGAAAACGACAGACGAAGATCGTCTGTCGTCGGTCCCAACAGGGGCCGTCCGTGCAACGAGGCTGGAGGACCTTGATGCACCAATCCAGACCAGGACGGACCCCGGTGCGCGCCAGAACCTGGCTGCTCACCGGGGCTCTCGTTGTCGCCACCGCGGTGCTCGGCCTGCCGGCCGCGGCCACCGCCGCGCCGGCCAAGGGCGGTTCGGCCACTCCGGCCGGTACCGCCTCGGCGAAGCACAACGCCGTGGCGCTCTGCGGTACGCCCAAGAAGGGGCAGTCGGCGTGCTTCGCCTTGCGCCGTACCGACATCGCGCCGACCCGCGGCGTGCGACCGGCCGACGCCGCGCCGCAGGGCTACGGGCCGACCGACCTGCACAGCGCCTACTCGCTGCCGGCGGACGGCGGCGCCGGCGCCACGATCGCGATCGTCGACGCCTTCGACGACCCGAACGCGGAGCCCGACCTCGCCGTGTACCGCCAGCAGTTCGGGCTGCCCGCCTGCACCACGGCGAACGGCTGCTTCCGCAAGGTGGACCAGCGCGGTGGCACCAGCTACCCGACCCCGGCCGGAGACTGGTCCGGGGAGATCTCGCTGGACCTGGACATGGTCTCGGCCATCGCCCCGCAGGCGCACATCGTGCTCGTGGAGGCGGACACCAACAACAACTCCGACCTGTACGCCGCGGAGGACGAAGCGGTCGCGTCGGGTGCGAAGTTCGTGTCCAACAGTTGGGGCAGCGGCTACGACAGCAGCCCGGGCAGCGGCGAGGACCCCACCGAGACCACCGCCGCGGACCCGTACTTCAACCACCCCGGCGTCGCCATCGTGGCCAGCACGGGCGACTACGGGTACGGCGTCGCCTACCCGGCCGCCTCGCAGTACGTGACGTCGGTCGGCGGCACCGCGCTGACCCGGGACAGCAACGCGCGCGGCTGGTCGGAGTCGGTGTGGAACGACTCCTACGGCGGCCCGGGCAGCGGGTGCTCGCTGTACGAGCCGAAGCCGTCGTTCCAGACCGACACGGGTTGCGCCAACCGCGCGGAAGCCGATGTGTCCGCGGACTCCGACCCGGCAACCGGCGTCGCCGTGTACCAGACGTACGGCGGCAGCGGCTGGAGCGTGTACGGCGGTACCAGCGCCGCGTCCCCGATCATCGCCTCGGTGTACGCGGACGCCGGCGCCCCGGTCTCCGGCACGTACCCGAACTCCTACCCGTACGCGAAGACCGGCGCGTTGAACGACGTGACGACGGGGAACAACGGCACCTGCTCACCCGCGTACCTCTGCACCGCCGGACCGGGCTACGACGGCCCGACCGGTCTGGGCACCCCGAACGGGATCGCGGCGTTCTCCACCGGGCCGCACGGCGACGTGACCGGCACGGTGACGGACGCCGGTACGGCTACGGCCATCGCCGGCGCCACGGTGGCGGCCGGCGACGCCAGCGCGACCACCGACGCGCAGGGGCACTACGACCTCCACGTCCCGGTCGGCAGCTACGACGTGACGGCGCAGAGCTACGGATACAAGGAGTCCACGGTCTCCGGCGTGAGCGTCGGCGACGGCGCGCAGGTGACGGAGAACTTCGCGCTGACCTCGGTGCCGC
Organism: Rugosimonospora sp.; assembly: GCA_036494675.1. Taxonomy (GTDB): domain Bacteria; phylum Actinomycetota; class Actinomycetes; order Mycobacteriales; family Micromonosporaceae; genus Rugosimonospora. The sequence continues at coordinate 30,291 of DASXOA010000046.1, read as the reverse complement.
ACGCGACCGTGAGCGGCACGGTGACCGACGGCTCCGGCCACGGCTGGCCGCTGTACGCGAAGGTCGCCGCGAACGGGGTTCCGGGCGGGGGAGTGTTCACCGATCCGGCCACCGGGCACTACAGCATGAGCCTGCCGCAGGGCCAGACCTTCCAGTTGCAGGCGACCCCGGTCTACGCCGGGTACGCAACGGGCGGGACCAGCGCCACCGCCGGCGCCACCGGGGCGCAGGCCGACATCGGCGTACCGGTCGACGCGGCGGCCTGCGACGCACCGGGCTACCAGGTCCACTTCGCGGGCACCTCGCAGCCGTTCGACGCCGCGACGGCGCCGGCCGGCTGGACGGTGGACAACGGCACCGGCACGTCCGGCTGGACGTTCACCGACGGCGGCAGCCGCGGCAACCTGACCGGTGGCAGCGGTGGCTTCGCCATCGTGGACAGCGACCACGCCGGCTCGGGCAACACCGAGGACACCACGCTGACCTCGCCGGCGACCGACCTCAGCGCGGTCACCAGCCCATCGGTCGGCTTCGACACCGACTACAACGCGTTCAACGGCCAGACCGCCGATGTCGACCTGAGCGTCGACGGCGGCGCGACCTGGACCAACATCTGGCACCACACGACCGACGCGCTGCGCGGGCCGGCGCACGTGGACATCGCGGCGCCGCAGGCGGCCGGCAAGTCCTCGGTCCTGGCGCGCTTCCACTTCACCGGCAGCTTCGGCTGGTGGTGGGAGCTGGACAACGTGTTCATCGGGGCCCGGACCTGCGACCCGACCCCGGGTGGCCTGGTCTTCGGCCAGGTGACCGACGCCAACACCGGCAAGGGTCTGGTCGGCGCCGTGGTCACCTCGGTGGACTCCGCCGGAGTCAGCGGCACCAGTGCCGCGACGCCGGACGATCCCAACCTCGGTGACGGCTTCTACTGGCTGTTCTCGCCGGCGACCGGTGCGCACAAGCTCACCGTGGCGGACGGCCGGTACACGGGCGGAACCGGCACGGTGACGGTGGCGGCCGACTACGCCACCCGGGCGGACTTCGCGTTGAAGGCCGGCCAGGTGACGGCGAGCCCGGCGACCATCGACAAGACGGTGGCGTGGGGCGGCACCGCCAGCGCCACGGTGACCCTGAAGAACACCGGTACCGCGCCGGCCACCGTGAACCTGGGCGAGCAGTCCGGGGCATCCACCCTCATGGCGCAGGGCGGGGCACCGCTGGAGAAGGTCAACGGCAGGTACTCGCCGCACGCGCTGATGAGCAACGGCAAGCCGGTGGCGGCGGCGAAGGCCGCACCGGCGGACAACACGCCGTCGGACGCGCCCTGGACCGCGATTGCCAACTACCCGACCCCGATCCAGGACAACGTGGCCGCGGTGAACGACGGGAAGCTCTACTCGGCGTTCGGCTTCACCGGCGACGGTGACACCGCGGCGATGTACTCCTACGACCCGGACAGCGGCGCGTGGAGCCCGCTGGCCAGTGCCGCGGACACCCGGGAGAAGCCGGCCGCGGCCTTCCTCAACGGCAAGTTCTACGCCGCGGGTGGCTGGGATCCGAACGGCAACCCGGATCCGAAGCTGGAGGTCTACGACCCGGCCACCAACGCGTGGTCGACCGGGGCGCCGAGCCCGAAGCCGCACGCGGGCTCCGGCACGGCGGTGCTCGACGGCAAGCTGTACGTCGTCGGCGGGTGTGGCAACGGTACGTGCGGCAGCACGGACGTGGAGGTCTACGACCCGGCGTCGGACAGTTGGGCGGCGGCCGCGGCGTACCCGGAGCCGGTGTCCTGGGAGTCGTGCGGCGCCATCGGCGAGAAGGTGTACTGCGCCGGCGGCACCACCGACAGCGCTGCCACCGCGCACGCCTACGCCTACGACCCGGTGGGCGACAGCTGGTCGGCGGTGGCGAGCCTGCCGTTCGACCTGTGGGGATCGGACTACACGGCGGCGAACGGGATGCTGCTGGTCTCCGGTGGCGTGACGAACAGCAGTGGCACGGTGACCAACCAGGGCTTCGCGTACACCCCGAGTAGCGACTCGTGGACCGCGCTGCCCAACGCGAACAACGCGCTGTACCGCGGCGGTAGCGCGTGCGGCTTCTACCAGATCGGGGGCAACCCTGGTGGGCCGTTCGCACCGCCGCTGCCGATCGACTCGGTGCTGCCCGGGTTCGCCGACTGCGGCGGCGTCACCGATGTGCCGTGGCTGTCGGAGAGCGCGACGAGCGTGACCCTCCAGCCGGGCATGACCGCGAAGGTCACGGTGACCGTGAACGCCGGTGTCGCGGCGATCACCCAGCCGGGCACGTACACGGCCCATGTCGGCCTGTCCACCGATACGCCGTACCCGACGGCGCCGGTGGCGGTGTCGATGACGGTGAATCCGCCCAGGACCTGGGGCAAGATCACCGGTACGCTCACGTCGGCGACGGACGGATCCGTCCTGGCCGGCGCGACGGTCCAGATCAACAGCTGGGCGACGAGCTACACCCTCAAAACCGACAAGAACGGCCAGTACGCGCTCTGGTTGGACACCCGCAACAACCCGTTGCAGGTGATCGTCGCCAAGGACGGGTACCAGCCGCAGACGGCCACCGTGAAGATCGTCAAGGGGACGACCACCACGGCCAGCTTCGCTCTGAAGAAGGCCTGATCCGCTGATCCGCTGATCTGATCCGCTGATCGGCGCAACCGGTCGGGGAGGGGTTCGCGCCCCTCCCCGACCGCCTGCCGCCGGGCGTTAGGCTCGGGTGTGCCCGAGGGACATACCATTCACCGCCTCGCCGACCGGCACCGCGCCCTGTTCGCCGGGAAGCGGGTCACCGCGAGCAGCCCGCAGGGCCGGTTCACCGCCGGTGCCGCGGCCGTGTCCGGCGCGGTGCTGCGCGACACCGAGGCGTACGGCAAGCATCTGCTGCACCACTACGCCGGCCGCAGCGTGCACATCCACCTCGGGCTCTACGGGGCCTTCACCGACGGGACCGGTGCCGCCCCGCCCCCCGTCGGGCAGGTGCGGCTGCGGCTGAGCACCCGCCGCCACTGGGTGGATCTGCGCGGCGCCTCGGCGTGCGAGCTGCTTTCCCCGGGGGAGGTGGACGCCCTGCGCGCGCGGCTGGGTGCCGATCCGCTGCGCGACGACGCGGACCCGGCGGCGGCGTACGGTCGCATCCGCCGCCGCGGCATCCCGCTGGCGGCCCTGCTGATGGACCAGTCCATCGTGGCCGGCGCGGGCCTGGTCTACGTGTCCGAGGTGCTGTTCCGGGCGGGCATCCCGCCGACCCGGGCCGGCCGGGAACTGGGTCCGGACGGCTTCGCCGCGCTGTGGACGGACCTCGTGGAACTGATGAAGGAAGGCGTGCAGCGGGGGCGGATCGACACCGTCCACAGTAGACACATGCCGGACGCGATGGGCCGGGCGCCGCGGGTGGACCGGCACGGCGGCGAGGTGTATGTGTACCGCCGGCACGGGCAGCCGTGTCTGGTCTGCGGCACCGGAATCCTCCGGGCGGAGCTGGCCGGCCGCAACTCGTACTGGTGCCCCACCTGCCAGCCGTAGCAACCCGTCCGGCACCGATGCCCACCCGCCGCCCCGCGATCCGGGCGGGGGATCGGCTACGGCACCAGCCAGACCCGCCACATCGCCGCCGGGTCCGACAGCGGATCCCCGTGCACCAGCACGAAATCGGCCGGGCCGCCCTCCCGGATCACCCCCGCCTCCGGCTCGCCGAGCAGCGTGCCGCCGTTGCGCGTCGCCGCCGCCAGCGCCTGCCACGGTTCGAGGCCGGCGACCACCAGGCACTCGATCTCCCAGGCCAACTGGTTCGCCCGCAGCGACCCGCCGCCGAAGTCCGTACCCGCGGCGATGAGCACCCCGGCCCGCGCCGCGAGCCGCACGCTCTCGTGCGCCCACTCGCGCCGCGCCGCGATCTGTGCCCGCCCGGCCGGCTCGGCGAAGCGCGGCAACGCCGTCGTCGACCCGAACGAGCGCCACGACTCCAGCACCGCCAGCGTCGACACCATCGCGACCCCGTTCGCGGCCATCGCGTCCACCACGTCGGCGTCGAGCTGGAAACCGTGCTCCAGCGAGTCGACGCCGGCCCGCGCGCCGATGCGGGCACCGGGCAGCAGGCCGGAGTGCGCGGTGACCCGGGCACCGCGCTGGTGCGCCGCGTCGACCACGGCCCGCACCTCGCCGACCGTGAACGGCGACGTGTCCCGGTCGGGGCCGTCGAGGTACAGCTTCACGAAGTCGGCCCCGTCGTCGAGCTGACCCATCGCCGCCCGCAACAGCCCGTCACCGTCGGACACCTCGACGCCGAGGCCGGACGGGAGGCCACCCGTCCGGGTGACCCACGAGCCCGCCGCGCGCACGTACGGGTACTCGCGGTGGCCCGCCCAGCGGTCGCGCACCCCGAGCGCGAGCCCGCGGGTGCGGCCGTCGACCGGATCGGTCTTCACCGGGGATCCGACGTCCCGGGCCCAGCGCACCCCGGCGGCGCGTTGCAGCCGCGCGTTGTCCTCGGCGACCCGCAGCAGGCGGTCGGCCGGGTCGAACCCGCGGTCGACCCAGTGCGCGCCACCGGGGAGCGTCAGGTGGCTGTGGCTGTCCACCAGGCCGGGCACGATGGTGCACCCGGAGGCGTCGACCACCTCGACGTCGGGGCCGGGGTCCGGCTCGCCGTCGGCCGGCCGGATCCACTCGATCCGGTCGTCGTCGACGAGCAGGCTCACGCCGAGCCGGAGGTCCGGGCCGGTGCCGTCGGCGAGGGCCGCGTCGCGGTAGAGGGTGCGTGGCATCCGGCCACTATGCCACGGCCGCCCGGCCACGCGGTGGAGCCGGAACGGCGGCGGCGCACCGTGTCTGGTATGGCCCGGCAGGTCCGAACCGGGCACCGTTTCGGGCGTGAACCGCGCCGAAGCACGGCGCCGGCCGCCTCGTGCACGCGCAGGCGCTCGCGCTCGACGAGCAGCCGCGGTCGGCGCAGCGCTAGGAGGACATCGTCCGGTCCGCCACCGGCGCGCCGGCCGACCTGCGCCGGTTCGTGGCCGGCAGCGCCGCCGCTCTCGACATCCACGTCCGGGAACTCGCACCGGAGCAGTGGGACGCCACCGTGCGCAGCGCCCGGGGGCGCGAGATCCCGGCCGTCGAGGTGCCCTGGATGCGGGCGCGCGAGGTGTGGCTGCACGCCATCGACCTGGACGCCGGCGCCGGCGCGGAGCAGTTGCCGGAGGACTTCAGCGACACCCTGATCGACGATGTGCTGGGGTTCTTCGCGAACGTCCCGGACGCGCCCGCGCTCCGGCTGCGCAGCGAGACGTCCGGGCGCGAGTGGGTCCTGCGCGACGGGCCACGGGCGGGGCAGATCGGCGGCCCGTCGCCGGCGCTCGCCGCCTGGCTGACCGGCCGCTCGACCGGGGGCGATCTGCGGGCGGCGCGGTTGCTGGGGCTGCCACCCTGGCTGTGAGCGGGCGGCGCAGTTGCTTGGGCTGCCCTCCGCTGTGAGCGGGCGTGCGGCGGGGCGGGCCGCCGGCCCCGGGCCGCTCCGCCGCGGCGCGGTCCCGCAGCGGCGCCCGCTCGCCGCTACTGGCCCGGGTCGCTCGGCCGGTCCCGGAGCCGCACCTCCGCGGTGTTCTGCAGGTAGCTCTGGTGGGAGACGGGCACCAGCACCGCGTTGTCGTGGAAGGCGCGCAGAGTGGTGGAGCCGCAACTGATCATGGTCGCCCTCAGCTTGGCGATCGTGGTGGCGACGTTGTCGTAGAGGCTGCCGGCGTACGGCACGTACCCGTCGACGCCCTCCTCGAACACCAGGTGCTGGCTGTCGCCGTGCTCGTACCGGGCGACGTTGCGGGCACGGTTGGAGCCCTCGCCCCAGTACTCCTTGAAGAACTGGCCACCGACGCGCACGAGCGGTGAGGGGCTCTCGTCGAACCGGGCGAAGTAGCGGCCGAGCATGACGAAGTCGGCGCCCAACGCGAAGGCGATCGCCATGTGGTAGTCGCTGAGCAGGCCGCCGTCGCAGCACACCGGCACATACTCCCCGGTCTCCTCGGCGTAGGCGTCGCGCTGCGCCACCACGTCGATGAGCGCGGAGGCCTGGCCGCGACCGACGCCCTTCTGGTCACGGGTGATGCAGATCGATCCACCGCCAATGCCGACCTTGACGAAGTCCGCTCCCGCGTCGGCGAGGTACCGGAAAGCCCGCCCGTCCACGACGTTGCCGGCGCCGACGCGCACGCGGTCCCCGTAGGTGTCGCGGACGTGTCGCAAGGTGTCGTGCTGCCAGACCGAGTAGCCGTCCGAGGAGTCGAGGCAGAGCAGATCGGCGCCGGCCTCGACGAGTGCGGGGATGCGGTCGCGGTAGTCGCGGGTGTTGACCCCGGCGCCGACCCGGAACCGCTTCTCGGCGTCGATGGTCTCGTTGTCGAACCGCTTGTGCAGCTCGTAGTCGCGCCGCAGCACGATCGATTCGAGCCGGCCGTCCGCGGCGACGATCGGGAGCACGTCGAGCCGGTGGTCCCAGATGAGAGTGTTGGCCTCCGACAGCGACACGGTCGCCGGCGCGGTGACGAGGCTCGCGGCGGGACGCATCCGCGACTCGACGGTGCCATTGAGGTCGTGGCGCTGCGGGTGGAAGTCGTGGGTGGAGATGAGCCCGAGGAACGTGCCCTGCGCCGTACCGTCGTCAGTGACCACCGCGATGTCCCGCTCGGCCGCGTCGAGCAGCTTGGACAGCTCGCCGAGTGTGGCGGACGGTTTGATGTTGATGTCGGAGAACCGGAAGCCAGCCTTGTGCCGCTTGACCGCGGCGACCATGCCCGCCTGGGCACCGATCGACTGGTTCTGGTGGATGAAGCTCAGACCGCCGCACTGCGCCAGCGCGATGGCCAGCCGAGGCGAGGACACTGCCCCCATGATCGCGCTGGTGAGGGGCACGGCCACGCCGATGGCCGAGGGGTCACCGACGCGGTGGCGCACCAGCGGGGCGCTCAGGTCGACCGCGGACGGAGTGCAGTCGGCGGTCGTCAGGTTGGGCACGAGCAGGTACTCGTTGAGAGTGCGCGACACCTCGTCGAGAATCTTCATCGGGCCTCCCCGTGTCCGGCCGACAGGCGCTGAAGGGACCAGGGTAGGCACACGCCGCCGCCGTCACGATGACGACCCACCGATAAGCTGTGGGCACGTGTCGTGATCGGCCGGGCCGGAAGGCCGGCCGCCGGAGTACCACCGCTCACCGGAGGAGTCAGCCGTGTCGGCAGGCCACAGCGTAGGAGACCCGGAGCGCGAACGGTCGTCGGCGCGCATCGACACCACTGTGGCCCACAACGCCCGGGTCTGGGACTACTGGCTCGGTGGCAAGGACAACTTCGCCGTCGACCGGCAGGTGGGCGACCGGGTGCGGCAGATGTTCCCGGTCATCGGGGACGTCGCGTGGGCCAGTCGCCAGTTCCTCATCCGGGCGGTGCGGTTCCTGGCCGCCGAGGCGGGCATCCGCCAGTTCCTCGACATCGGCACCGGCCTGCCAACGGCCAACAACACCCACGAGGTCGCCCAGGCGGTCGCCCCGGAGAGCCGGGTGGTCTACGTCGACAACGACCCGCTGGTGCTGGTGCACGCCCGCGCCCTGCTGACCAGCAGCGAGCGGGGTGCCACCGACTATGTCGACGCCGACGTTCACGACCCCGACGCGATCCTGGCCGGCGCCGTGCCGACGCTCGACTTCACCCGACCGGTCGCGATCACGATGCTCGGTGTGCTGAATTTCGTGATGGACACCGACGAGGCGCGCAACATCGTGCACCGGTTCATGGACGCGGTGCCGTCGGGCAGCTATCTGGCGTTGACCCACCCGACGGTGGAGCTCGGCGGGGAGTCGAACGCGGAGGCGATGGCGTTCTGGAACAAGAACGCGGACCCGCCGATCCGTACCCGCACCGGGGCGGAGATCGGCCGCTTCCTCACGGGCCTCGACCTGGTGGAGCCCGGGCTGGTGTCGTGTTCGCTCTGGCGGCCCGAGGCGGGCTCGAACGGTGACGTCCCCGGCCGGGTCCCGCAGTACGGAGTCGTCGGCCGCAAGCCCTGACGGCGCGCCGGTCCGGCGGCACCGGTCGACCGCTCAGGACGGAGGCCACCAGTTGTCCAGGATCGCCCGGGTCAGCTGGACCCGCGCGCAGCCCAGGCTGGTGGCGTCGGTGATGGTGCTGGTCGCGAACGCGCACAGGTCATAGCCGCCGGGGAACAGGTCCTGCGGTTGGTCGCTGTCGACCCATGGCGCGATGTCGACCGGGCTGTAGCTGTCGAAGCCGTGGTTGGGGCCGTAGGGCGGGTAGGCGGCGCCGATGTCGGGCCGGTTCAGGTCGGCCGTGAATGCGCCGAACACCCTGCCGAACTCGTCCGTCGGCGGGAACTCCAGGAACATCTCGATCCGGAGCGGGCCGCGCGTGGTCGGGTCGATCGCCCAGCCGGCCGCGTGGAGCCGGCCGTCCGCGGTCACTCCGATCGCGTCGAGGTGGCCGAACGGCGGCACCGGGATGGCCGGTTGGACGGCCGCGACGCTGGCCTGCCTGGCCGTCGCCCCGCCGGTCCTGCCGGGCATGCCGGCCGCGTCGGGGCTCAGGGCGAGCATTCCGGACAGAGCCGCGATCAGTGCGGCGGCACAGTATCTCCGCTGTCCTCTCATGACTCAGCACCCCAATCCATGAATCTGGATATCTGGATACAAAAACGGTAACAGGGGTCGCGCCGTAACGCGATGTGCCCTAGTCGCTTCTCTGCGTCATCTTTTGGCGCTCGTCGGCGGATCTGGCCTTCATGGTCCTGGAGGGTATATGTCCACAATGGACTCGCCCGGCCGGCTGCAACAGACCTGCACACGCGATGCCTTGACCGGGTCGGGGATTGCTGCGACGGTGGTGGCTGGAATGCGCTTTCCCAGCCACCACCGGCGTGACCCAGCCGCCACGCCGGGCAGTTTCGCCCCGGTGCGCCCGGCCGCCCCTTGGGAGACTCCGTGCCTGTTGCCCAGCCTGTCGCGCGATCCCGCCCGTCCCGCCGCGTTCCCGTCTGGGCGCCGGGACTGCTCGTACTGGTGCTGACGTTCATGGTCGGCCCGGCCCACCCCGGGTACGCCTCCGCGCCGCGCCACGGCGCCCGTCCGGCCGCCCCGACCGGCGTCCGGGTTCCCGCCCTCGCCGAGGACGAGAGCAGCATCACCCTGGTCTGGGAGAAACCCCGCGACCACGCCGGCATCGTGGACTACCGGGTGTACCTCGACGGCAGGCCCATCGGCCTGGCCAGCACCGCCTCGACCTCGCCGGCCAAGCCGTACCTCGACCGGTTCTACGCCGACCCGGCCAACGCCGCGCAGGTGCGCACGGTGATGGACACCTTCACCGCGACCGGCCTGGCCCCGAGCACCCGGTACCGGTTCACGGTGCGGTCGGTCGACGCCGCCGGGCGCGAGTCGCCCGACAGCGCACCGGTCGGCCAGTCCACGACCGCGGTACCCCGGGTCTTCGACGTGACCCGCTACGGCGCGGTGGGCGACGGTACGACCATCGACACGGCCGCCATCCAGCGAGCGATCGACGCGTGTACCCCCGGCGGCAAGGTGCGCATCCCGGCCGGCGTGTTCAAGACCGGCGCGATCTGGCTGCACAGCGACATAACGCTGGAGGTGGCCGCCGGGGCCACGCTGCTCGGCTCGGAGCGGGCCGCCGACTACCCGTACAACTACCTGCTCTACGACTACTCCACCGACTCCCGGTACTACTCGCTGATCAACGCGCACACCTACGACTACGGCAGCCTGCGCAACATCCGCATCGTCGGCCCCGGCACCATCGACGGCAACGGCTGGAAGCAGGCCGGCCCGGACGCGGACGGCTTCCCGGTGGCGCTGCCGAGCAGTTCCGGCACGGTGGCCACGAACGGCGTCCTGGCCAAGGCCCAGGTGGCGGCGGCCACCGCGCTGGGTAGCGCGTCGAGCTACGCCACCCGGTCCAACCTCATCACCATGCGCGGCGTCACGAATGTCTACTATGGAGGGTTCACCGCGGTCAACCCGTCCCAGCACACGCTGGTGAACCTCCACAGCGACAACGTGACCGTCAACGGCGTGCGGCTGCTGACCGAAGGGGTGAACAACGCCGACGGCATCGAGTTCACCCATGGCAATGGACTGACCGTCATCAACAACGTCTTCGACACCGGCGACGACGACATGAACTTCGCCGCCGGGCTGGGTGCCGCCGCGCCGAACGATCCGCCCACCCGCAACGCGTGGATCGCCGACAACTACTTCCGCAAGGGCCACGGCGCGGTGGTGCTGGGGAGCCACACCGGGGCCTGGATCGAGGGCATCGTCGCCGAGGACAACGTCATCGACGGCACCGACGTGGGGCTGCGGATGAAGACCGACCCGAACAACGGCGGCGGCGGGCGCGATGTGTTGTTCCGGGACAACGCGATCCGGTCGGTGACCGCGCAGGCGTTCATCTTCACCTCGGCCTACTCCGATCCGAACGCCGCGATCGTGGTGGAGCCGGCGGCCACCAGGGCGCAGTTCCGCCACGTCGAGGTCGAGCACGTGACCGTCGACGGTACCGGCAGCCAGGCGATCAGCGTGATCGGCGTACCCGACCAGTACCACCAGGGTCTGCACTTCACCGACGTCAGGTTCCTGCACGCCAACCCGACCTCCATCGCGTACCTGCGGGACAGCTCGTTCACCGACGTGGTGTTCGACAACACGCCCAACCCGTGGGTCATCGCGAACTCCACCGGCCTGTCCTTCCGCGGCACCACCACGGCGAACCCGGCCAGCGTCGACGCCTCCGCCGGTCCGGCGTGGCCAGGCCACGCCACGCTGACGGCGTCGACCACCGCCACCACCGCCACCCTGAGCTGGCCGGCCGCCTCGGACAACGTCGCGGTCGCCACCTACCTGATCCGCTCCGGTACCACTGTGCTGGGCCGGGCCGACGGTGGCGCGCTGTCGGCCACCATCGCCGGCCTGTCCCCGGCGCTGCGCTACGACCTGCGCGTGCAGGCGGTGGACGCGACCGGGAACGCCGCCGACGGCCCGTCCACCCGGGTCACCACCGACGGCGCCGCGGACACTGTCGCCCCGGCCGCACCCTCCGGTGCCGCGGTGTCCCTCGTCCCGGGCGGTCTCGGTACCACCTGGGCCCGGGTGAGCTGGCCGCCGGCCTCCGACGCGTACGGCGTCGACCGCTACGCCGTCGTCGTCGACGGGACGGCGGTGGCCATCGCGCCCGGCACCGCGAGCACCGCCACGGTCACCCGGCTGCGTCCCGGAACCCGGTACGCCATCACGGTCTCGGCGGTGGACGGCAGCGGTAACACCACCCGGTACGGGGGAGCGCTCACGCTGACCACCAACCCGCCGTACGACACCGGGATCCCGACCTGGCGGCCCGGCGACCGGCTGTACGCGCGGCGCACCGGACCGGCCAGTGTCGCCATCACCTGGCCGGCGGCGCACGACGCCCGGGGCGTCGCCGGGTACCGGGTGTACGTGGACGGCCGGCCGGTGATGGCGGGCACGCCGTTCACCCCGGTCGACACGGCCAGCACGGTCAACGGAACCGGATTCACCCTCACCGGGCTGGCACCCGGCAGGCACACCATCGCGGTGCAGGCCGGCGACTCCTCCGGCCGGTGGACCGGAACCGGCCTGCGCCTCACCGTGCAGGCGGGCCGCTGACCCCAGCGGGTCGGGCGGTCTGGGCGTGCGGCGGCCTCGTGGGCTCCCAGCGGAAGAACCGAACGGCGGCCGTCAGGCCCACGGCCCCCCAGCAGGCCAGCACGAGCAGGTCCCGGGCGGGCAGCGGCGGCACGCCGCCCGCGTGCCGCAGCGCGCCGGTGACGGCGTCGACGAGCGGCTGGGCGGGCAGGTACGACAAGACGGCGGTGAGCCAGCCCGGCTCCGTGGACAGCGATCCGAACGCCCCGGACAGCAGCACGAGTGGATAGAACGTGACCGCGAGGACGGGGAAGGCCGCGTCGACGGTGGGAATGACCACGGTCAGCGCCGTCGCGATGGCGGCGAAGGCCAGCGCCCCCACCGCGACGACCGCCACCAGGACCGGCACGGCTCCGGCGCTCAGGTGCATGCCGGTCATGGCGATGCCGATCGCGATCAGAGCGGCGGCGGCGCCCTCGGCGAGCAGGACGGTGGCAACCATCCGGCCGCAGAAGTAACCGGCCGCCGGCAGCGGAGTGGTGCGCCAGCGGCGCAGGACACCGTCCTGCCGCGCAGCGACGAGACTGCTGGCGTACGTGACATAGGCGGTACTGGCCAGTCCGAGCACGGTGAGCCCGGCGATGAGGGGCGCGACCTGGGTGGCGATCGCGCCGTCGCCGTGGTCGAGGCGTCCCAGCCGCAACGCCAGCAGGATCGCCGGCATGAGGATGCTGCCGAACACTGCGCGTGGGGTTCGCGAGAGTAGCCGGAGCTGGTACCCGACCTGATGGGCGAGCAGCGGCCACAGCGCGGGCATCCGGTGCCCGGGAGGGGAGATTGTGGCGGAGGTCGTGGCGGAGGCGTCGTTCATAGCAGGCTCCCGGTTCACAGCAGGCTCCCCGCGGGGTCGGCGACGAGTGCGAGATAGGCGTCTTCGAGGCTGGGCGATCCCACCTGCAGACCGGCGAGGTCGACGTGGTTGCGCCGGGCCCAGTCCAGCACTGTCGCCAGGTCCGCGGCCAGGTCCGCGCTGGCGATCCGCAACTCGCCGGAGTCGGGGTCCCGGTGGGCGGCCAGGGTGTCCGGGAGCCCGGCGAAGGACGCGCCCACCGGCAGCGGCAGCCGGATGGTGGGAGCCAGGTCGCGGGTGCGCAACTGCTCGGGCGGGGCGTCGGCGACGATCCGGCCACCGACGAGCACGATCAGCCGCCCGGCGAGATGCTGGGCCTCGTCCAGGTAGTGCGTGGTGAGCAGGACCGTCGTCCCCTGGTCCACCAGGCGCGTCACGACCCGCCAGAGTTCGCGTCGCGCCTCGGGGTCCAACCCGGTGGTGGGCTCGTCGAGGAACAGCAGTTCGGGGCGGCCGATGACGCCGACGGCGACGTCGACCCGGCGGCGCTGGCCGCCAGAGAGCGCCCCGATCCGGGTGTGCGCGTCCCCGGTCAGGTCGATCATGTCCAGGACCTCGGCGACCGGCAGCGGTCGCGGGTAGTGGCGGGCGAACAGCCGCAGGGCCTCCGTGACGGTCAGCTGCAGATCGATGCCGTTGGACTGGGCCACGACACCGATGCGCGAGCGCCACTCCCGCGGGCCGCGTTGCGGGTCGACGCCGAGCACGCGGACCGTGCCGCTGGTGGGCCGGGCGAGACCGGTCAGGATCTCCATGATGGTGGTCTTTCCGGCACCGTTGGGCCCCAGCAACGCCGTGACCGTGCCGGCCGCGATGGCGAAGCCGATCCCGTCCAGCGCCGGATACGCACTGTACTGCTTGACGAGCCGGCGGACCTCGATGGCGGTCACCGGCGGGTCACCCGCCCGCGGCGCCAGTACTGGGCGAGGCTCAGCGCGCCACGCCCGAGGGCGATCGCGCCGACGATGATGAACACGGCCTTGCCACGGTCGATCCCGATGGCGAGCAGGACGGCGCCGGCGAGCGCGACGACGGTGCTGACGAGCGGATTGCGTCCGAAGAACAGAAACATGCGGCGCCTTTCGATCGGGCGGCTGACCGGCACAGTGTGGGCGCCGGAGAGCCCGGTCCTCTTCGGTCCAGGGATCGATCCGTTCCCGGCGACGCGTCCACCCTGGGGTGGAAGTAGCCGGCACCGGGGTCGCGCGAGGTCGCGGGCCGGCGAGTGCGCCGTACAGTGGCCGGGTGGACAACCTCGCCCCACAGGCGACCACCCTCGCCGAGCTACGCCGCGCCCGCGCCCGGTGGGACTCGCTCCAGCGACTCCGCCGGCCGCTGGCGGTCGTGGTGGCGGCGCTGGTGATCGTCACGGTGTTGCGCGGGCATCCGGCGCCCGGCGTGCAGGGTCGGCCGTTGGGCGTCCTGATCGGGCTGATCGCGCTGCTGGGCGGCGGTGGCGCCGCCCTGGCCAGCCGGCGACTGTCCAGGGCGGCGCAGGTGGGCGCGTTCACAGTGTTTTTCGCCGGTGCCGCGACGCTGCTGCTGGTGCAGCCGGGCGGGCTGGGCGTGCTGGGCCTCCTCGTGGCGCTGGGCACTGCCGCCGCCCGGGTGTCCGGCCGGGCCGGCGGGGTGCTGGTGGTGGCCGTGCTGGTACTCGTGGTGACGGCGCGTGTCGTCACCGACGGCGGGCAGTTGGATGTGACGGTTGTCAATGTCATCGCGGTGGTGACCCTCTACAGCGTCGCGGTCGGCGCCCGGCGGCTGCGGGACAGCAACGAGCAGGCCGAACTGCTGCTGGTCGACCTCGCCGCGTCCCGCGAATCGCAGTTGCGGGCGGCGGCCCTCGCCGAGCGGCAGCGGCTGGCCCGCGAGATGCACGACGTCCTGGCTCATTCGCTGTCCGGCCTGGTGGTGCGGCTGGAGGGCGCCCGGGTGCTGGCGACCACCACCTCCTGCGACCCGAAGCTCGTCGAGGCGATCGAGCGGGGCCGGGAGCTGGCTAAGACCGGGCTCGACGAGGCTCGCAACGCGGTGGGGCTGCTGCGCGGCGAGGACGCGCCCGGACCGGACGACCTGGCCGCGCTGGCCGTCGATTTCCAGCGTGACACCGGGATCGCCTGCCGGCTCGTGACCCGGGGGGAGGGGCGCGACCCGGGGGCGCAGGCCCGAATGGCGATCTACCGGACGGCGCAGGAGGCATTGACCAACGTCCGCAAGCACGCCGACCCGGGAGAGGTGATCATCGACCTGGCCCACGAGCGGACCCACATCCGCCTGAGGGTCCGGGACGTCGGTCCGCCACAGCGGCGGGTACCGGCAGGCCGCCCTGCCACGGACGGCTACGGCCTGACCGGCATGCGGGAACGGGCCACCCTGCTCGGCGGTACGCTCACCGCGGCGCCCACCGGTGATGGTTTCCTGGTCGAGTTGGACATCCCGGCATGAACGAGCCGGACCTCGGCATCCCCCCGGCCCACTCGCCTTCCCCGGACCGGCCTTCCCCGGACCGGCCTTCCCCGGACCGGCCGATCCGGGTTCTCGTCGCTGACGACCAGCGAGTCGTCCGCGACGGGCTGGAGATGTTGCTGGGGCTGATGCCCGGCGTCCAGGTGGTGGGCGGCGCCTCAGACGGCGACCAGGCGCTCCGACTCGCCCAGCGGCTGGCGCCGGACGTGGTCCTCATGGACCTGCGGATGCCCGGCTGCGACGGTGTCGAGGCGACCCGGCGCCTGCAGGCCGAACACCCGGACGTGCGGGTGGTCGTGCTGACCACGTACGCGGACGATCGATCGGTGCTCGACGCGTTGCGGGCCGGGGCGCGGGGATTCCTCACGAAGGACGCCAGCGCCGGCGACATCGAACATGCGCTGCGCCGGGTGGTGAGCGGGTACGCCGCCATCGATCCCGCGGTCGCGCACCACCTGGTCGACGCGATCAGTGCCATGCATCGCCGGCCGCTCGAAGAGGTTACGCCGCCGACCGGGCCTGCGTTGCCGGGCGGCCTGACCCAGCGGCAGGCGGAGGTGCTGACTCTGATCGCCGACGGCCTGTCCAACACCGAGATCGCGGCCCGGCTGTTCATCAGTGAGACCACGGTCAAGACCCATATCAACCATCTGCTGACCAAGCTCGAACTGCGCGACCGGGCGCAGGCCATCACGTACGCGTACCGCAACGGCCTGGTCGATCTGAACCGCGACGGCTGACCCTGGCCGCGGGGCGTGCGCCCGGCGGACCCGCTGGCCGTATGCCCAGGCCGCCGGCCAGCGCCACCCACGTACCGAATGATCAAGACCTGTTCGGATTGGCGCCATCTTCGCAGCGCGGCCGGGTCAGCCGGGGTGGCGAACATGGGGTGCGCCGGGCGCAGGTGCGTCCGGGCGCCGACAGTAAGGAACCTGATGACTGACGCCCCTCCGAACCCGGGAACCACCCGCCGCCGGCTGCTCCGGTCCGGCGCGGCGGTTGCCGGCATGGCCGCCGCCTCGGTCGCGCTGCCCATCAACGTCCGCAACGCCATCGCGGCGCCGGCGAAGAAGAAGGGCCGCATCGAGGACATCGAGCACGTCGTCCTGCTGATGCAGGAGAACCGCAGCTTCGACCACTACTTCGGCTCCCTCTCCGGGGTACGCGGGTTCAGCGACCCGGACGCGATGAAGATCTCGAACGGCAGGTCCGTGTTCTACCAGCCGGACTCGTCCAACCCGGACGGGTACCTGCTGCCCTACCACCTGGACTCGCACGTGAGCGCGGCGCAGACGATCCCGTCGTTGAGCCACGCGTGGGACGTGCAGCACAACGCGTGGAACAACGGCGCGATGGACAGCTTCGTACCCGCCCACGTGGCCTCCAACGGCGCCACGAACGGCCGGTACACGATGGGCTACTTCACCCGCGACGACCTTCCGTTCCACTACGCGCTCGCGGACGCCTTCACGATCTGCGACAACTACCACTGCAGCGTCCTCGGCCCGACGCACCCGAACCGCTACATGTACATGACCGGCACCATCGACCCGAACGGCGAGCACGGCGGACCGGCACTGGACAACGGCGAGGCGAAGGGCGCGTACACCTGGCCCACCTACGCCGAGCAGCTTCAGGCGGCCGGCGTCAGCTGGAAGTACTACCACGAGACGGTCGGCAACACCGGCCTCGCGCTGATCGCGAACATGAAGCAGTTCCAGGACGCGGCCAACGACCCGACGTCGCCGCTGTACCGCAACGGGCTCACCGCGGTGCCGACCGGTCAGTTCGAGTACGACGCGCTCAACGACAAGCTGCCCACCGTCAGCTGGCTGATGCCGCCGGTGGCCAACGACGAGCACCCGGCCCGTATGCCCGCCGCCGGTGCCCAGTACATCGCCAGCAAGATCGACGCCATCGCGGCCAACCCCGACGTGTGGGCGAAGACCGTCTTCATCCTGTCGTACGACGAGAACGACGGCCTGTTCGACCACGTGCGGCCGCCCACCCCCAAGCCCGGTACGCCGGACGAGTTCGTCACCAAGACCTCCGCGACCGGGGTGGCCGGCGGCGGCCTGCCGATCGGCCCCGGCTTCCGGGTGCCGTGCGTCATCGTCTCGCCGTGGACCGTGGGCGGCTACGTCGCCTCCGAGCAGTTCGACCACACGTCGCAGCTGCGGTTCCTCGAGCAGATCACCGGCGTCATGGCGACGAACATCAGCGACTGGCGCCGCAAGACCATGGGTGACCTCACCTCGGCGTTCAACTTCGACCGCCCGGGCAACGACTACCCCGGACTGCCGGACACCAACCGGGACTTCAACCTCGCCCAGTACGAGGCGGCGCAGTTCCCGCTTCCGGTCCAGCCGACCAGCAACCAGGTCGTGCCGAGGCAGGAGCCGGGCAAGCGCAAGCAGGCTCACTGACGACGCAGCGGGTCGGTGGGAGCCCGCGCTCCCACCGACCCGCTCTTTTCCCCCTGGCTCAGGCGAACCGGCTCACGTGAACCGGCTCAGGCGTTCCGGGCTCAGGCGTCCCTGCGGCGCATCAGCACGGCGGCGATGACGAGCAGGATCGCCGTCTCAGCGCCGAACACCCCCAGCCCCTGCCACGCGGTCAGCAGCTGTTTCGGGTCGACGTGCTGCTGGAACACCAGGCTGCCGGCGTTCATTGGCATGTAGGCGTTGATGTGGTGGCCCCAGCTGTCTGGCAGCAGCGCGGTCAGGTTCGAGACGACCAGCATGATGCCGAGTACCGTCGTGATGGCCGCTGCGGTGTGCCGCAGGATCGCGGCGACCGCGAGCGAGAACAGGGCGAGTACGGGAATGTACAGCCCCGCGCCCACCACCGCCCGCAACGCACCCGGGTCGCTCAGGTGCACCGGAATATGCGGCGCGATGACCGCCTTCCCGGTCAGGTACGCGCCGAAGCTCAGCGCCTCGCCGACGACCACCATCAGCCCGGCGAGAACCAGAACCTTCGCGGTGAGGATCGTCAGGCGCCGTGGCTGTGCCTGCAGCGTGGAGCGGACCATGCCGGTCGAGTACTCGGCCGAGATCGCCATCACGCCGATGACGGCGACCGCGAACTGGGCCACCAGCATGGGGCTGGTCAGGATCGTGTCCAGCGGATGCGCCAGATGGTCCGCCTGCTCACCGGGCACCATCGTCGACCACCGGCGGTCGATCGACAGCCAGTTGATGAGCGCGTTGAGTCCGATCGCCACGCCGGCCATGGCCACGATGGACCACAGTGTCGAGCGTACGGACCGGATTTTCGTCCACTCGGAGCGGATCGCGTTCGGCAGCCCCGAACGGCCGGTCGCCGCCGGCAGGCTGCCGGCCAGGGTCAGCGAGGTCATCGTCCCTCCCCTGAACCGACCGGCGCCGGGATGGCGGAATCGATCGGCGCCGGGATGGCGGCCTGGAACTCGACGCTGTCACGGGTCATCTCCATGAACGCCTCCTCAAGCGACGCCTGTAGCGCGGCCAGTTCGTGCAGCCGGATCCGGTGGTCGAACGCCAGGTCGCCGATCCGGGCCACGCTCAGGCCGGTGACCAGCACCGTGCCGTCGCCGTCCGGGGTCGCGCGTCCGCCGTCCGCCGTGACCAGTTCCGCCAGCCGGCCCGGTTCGGGGGTCCGGACCCGGACGGCGAACTCCGAATTCTTCTCGATGAACTCGTGCACCGGGCAGTCCGCGATCAGCCGACCCCGGCCGATCACCAGCAGGTGGTCGGCGGTGTTCTCCATCTCGGACATGAGGTGGCTGGAGACGAAGACGGTGCGTCCCTGCGCGGCGAGCGACTTCATGAGGTTGCGGATCCACAGGATGCCCTCGGGATCGAGCCCGTTGATGGGCTCGTCGAACATCAGCACCTTCGGATCGCCCAGCAGCGCCGAGGCGATCCCGAGTCGCTGCCCCATGCCCAGCGAGAAACCCTTCGAGCGCTTGCGCGCCACCGCGGTCAGCCCGACCAGTTCGAGAACCTCGTCGACCCGCGCCTTCGGCAGGCCGCCCAGTTGAGCCAGGCACCACAGGTGGTTGTACGCGCTGCGCCCGCCGTGGATCGCCTTCGCGTCCAGCAGCGCCCCGATCTCGCGCATCGGGTTGTCCATCGCGGCGAACGGCCTGCCGTCGATGGTCACGGTGCCCGCCGTCGGCGTGTCCAACCCGAGGATCATCCGCATGGTGGTGGACTTGCCCGCGCCGTTCGGCCCCAGGAACCCGGTCACCTGCCCGGGCCGGATGGAGAACCTCAGATTGTCGACGGCCAGCCGATCTCCGTACCGTTTCGTCAGGCCCACTGCCTCGATCATTGTCGTCGTACCCCTCCGGACGCATCGCCGCGGTCAATGGCCTTGACCGTAGCCGTCAATTCCCCGCCGGACGTCCGACTCAGGTCGCATTCCCGCCTGATATCTCCCGTACGGGGAACCCTGATGCCGCGCCGTTGGGTCCACGGTGGACAGACGACCGCGGCGGCCGCGCTGTGCGCGACCGCCGCGGGCGGGGGTACCGGTTACGCGTCGCGCTTCGCGAACATCGCCGCGGCGAGCGCCAGCAGCAGCACGGTCCAGATCCCGAACACCCCGAGGCCCTGCCACGGCGAGAGCAGGTCGCCGGGCAGTTGGTGCGGCTGGATGATGAGCAGACCGGCGTTGGTCGGCATGTACGCGTTGATGTGCTGGCCCCAGCTGTCGGGCAGCAGCCCGGTCAGGTTGGACACCACGAGGATCAGGCCGAGTACAGCGGTGATCGCGCCGGCGGTGTGCCGCAGGATGGCACCGAACGCCAAGGCGAACAGGCCCAGCACGGCGAGGTAGAGCCCGGCTCCGATGACCGACCGGGTGACCCCGGCGTCGCCCAGGTTGACCGGGATGTGCGCCGCGATGACCTGCCTGCCGATGAAGAACGCCGCGAAGCTCAGCAGTTCGCCGACCACGAGCATCAGCACGGCGAACACCGCGATCTTCGCGCTGAGTACGGTCAGCCGTCGGGGCTGCGACTGCAGCGTCGAGCGGATCATCCCGGTGGTGTACTCCGCGGAGATCACCATGACGCCCAGCACCGCGACGACGAGTTGGGAGACGAACACCGGCCGGGCCAGGATGATCTCCAGCGGCCGGTGGACGAAGGTGGCCCGCTCGCCCGGATCGAAGCGGTTCCAGCGGTGCATCATTGCCCACGCGATCAGCGACATGAATCCCAGCGAGATGCCGGCCATGGCCACGAGCGACCACAGTGTCGAGCGGACCGTCCGGATCTTCGTCCACTCGCTGCGCAGTTCCCCGCCGATCCCGGCTCTCCCGCTCGCCGGGGGCAGCGACGCCTTCAGGCTCATCGTGGTCATGCCGCATCCCCCCGTCCACCGGGTACGGCGGCGTGGTACTCGACGCTGTCCCTGGTCAGTTCCATGAATGCCTGTTCGAGAGACGCCTGTAGCGGGGACAGTTCGTGCAGCCGCACGTTGTTGTCGAAGGCCAGGTCGCCGATGCGGTCCATGGCGATCCCGGTGAGCAGCAGGCAGCCCTCACCGTCGGGTACCGCCTTGCCGCCGTCGCCGGTGACCAGTTCGGCGAGCTTGGTGGTTTCCGGCGTACGGACCCGGATGGCCAGTTCCGAGTTCTGGTCGATGAACTCCTGCACGGTACAGTCGGCGATCATCCGGCCCCGGCCGATGACGAGCAGGTGCTCCGCCGTGTTCTCCATCTCCGACATCAGGTGGCTGGACACGAACACGGTGCGGCCCTCGGCGGCCAGCGCCTTCATCAGGTTGCGGATCCAGAGGATGCCTTCGGGGTCGAGCCCGTTGACCGGCTCGTCGAACATCAGGATCTTCGGGTCGCCGAGCAGGGCGCTGGCGATTCCCAGCCGTTGCCCCATGCCCAGCGAGAAGCCCTTCGCGCGCTTGCGGGCCACCCCGGTCAGGCCGACGAGTTCCAGAACCTCGCCGACCCGTCGCCGGGGCAGGTTGTTGGTCTGGGCGAGGCAGAGCAGATGGTTGTACGCGGTCCGTCCACCGTGGATGGCCTTCGCGTCCAGCAGGGCACCGACCTCCCGCATCGGGTTGTCGAGCTGGTTGAACCGCTTGCCGTCGATGGTGACCTGACCGTCCGAAGGCGTGTCGAGACCCAGAATCATGCGCATCGTGGTGGACTTCCCGGCGCCGTTGGGCCCCAGGAATCCGGTCACCTGACCGGGTTTGACGGTGAACGAGAGCTGGTCGACAGCGACCCGGTCCCCGTACCGTTTGGTGAGGCCGACAGCCTCAATCATGTTGAATCCCCTCGGTGTCGGGCGCGGATACCGCACCCGTCGAATGCCGTACCGGTCTGGCGGACCCGCAGTCGGGCCCCGCGACCGTCGCGGACGATAGCGGGTCGAACCTGAGAACGAGCCGAGAATCGTGTCATCGGACGCTCGGTGCCGGCGGAGGCGGGAGGGCGCGTCACCGGGCCGGCCTGTCCTCGTCGACCGAGCCGGGCTGGTCAAATTCGCCCCGCGCGGGGTCGGGCGCCGCGACCGCGTGGCGGCGACGGTTGCGGATCAGCTCGATGGCGATCGGGGTCACGGATATCAGCACGATGACGGCGATCGCGGGAAGGAGGTACTTGTCGATGTTCGTCGCGCCGATACTGTCGCGCAGCTTCTTGGCCGGCAGGTAGCCGGCGAGCACGACGCCGTCGGCCCAGACGACGCCCCCGAGGATGTTCCACATCAGGAAGCGGCCGGGGGGCATGCGCAGGATCCCCGCGACCGGGTTGAGGAAGGTGCGCACCACCGGGATGAACCTGGCCAGTACCACCGACTTGGCCTGGCCGTACCGGTTGAAGTAGTGCTCGGCGCGCTCCACGTAGACGGCCTTGAACAGGCGGGAGTCTTCCCGGGCGAACAGCCGGCGGCCGTAGCGGGCACCCAGCAGGTGACCGAGCTGTGCCCCGGCGACGGCGCAGATCGGCGCGCCGACCAGCAGCGCGGGCAGGGAGAGGCGGACCCCGACGATGTCGGAGGCCACCGGGGAGGCGGCGATCCCGGCGAGAAACAGCAGGGAGTCTCCAGGCAGGAAGAAGCCGACCATCAGGCCGGTCTCGGCGAAGATGACCGCGAAGACGCCGAGCAGGCCGAAGGAGCGGATGAGCGACTTCGGGTTCAGAACGTTGGCGCCGAGCCCGTCGACGGCTGCCTGGACCTGCCCGAGTGCGTGCATGGAGGACTTCCTCGCGTGTGGCCGGGCCCAGCCTGATCCGGCCCCTACAACGTGTAGTGTAGCCGCCCCGTCACCGGCGCCGGGCCGGACCCGTTGCTCCGGCGGCCGGCCGAGCGTGGCCCCCGCGGGGATGTGGCCCCACCAGCCGGTGCGTTGACAGACCCTACAATCTGTAGGTAGGTTTGGATTACCTTAGTAAGGCTGCCCTAAATCTGGAGCGTGAAACGCATGAGCGGCGCCGAAATCGTCGGCCTCGGGGCACTGGCCGGTTTCACCATCTTCCTCGGCCTGCCCATCGGCCGGCTGCGCCACGCTTCCGGCGCGCTGCGCGCCACGCTCAACGCGCTGGCCATCGGCATCCTGGTGTTCCTGCTGTGGGACGTGTTGACCCACGCGGTCGATCCGATCGAGCAGGCGCTGACGTCCGCCGCCGTGGACCACAAGGGTGGCTGGGGCCGCTTCGCCGGGCTCTGCGCGGTGTTCGCGGTCGGGTTGGGGATTGGGCTGATCAGCCTCGTCTACTACGACGGCTGGATGGCGCGGCGGCGGGCGGTCGCGGCGGCCCCCCGCCCCGGCCCGGGCGCGATGTCCGTCACCGAACGGCCCGCGCCCGGCCGGCTCGACCTCGCCGACCCGGCACGCCGGCTGGCACTGCTGATCGCGGTCGGCATCGGGCTGCACAACTTCTCCGAAGGCCTCGCGATCGGCCAGTCCGCGGCCGGTGGCGAGCTGAGCCTGGCCGTGCTACTCATCATCGGGTTCGGCCTGCACAATGCCACCGAAGGCTTCGGCATCGTCGGCCCGCTCGCCGGCACCGGGCAGCGACCCAGCTGGCGGCTGCTCGCGGCCCTCGGGCTCATCGGGGGTGGCCCGACCTTCCTGGGTACCGTGGTCGGCCAGTCGTTCGTCAACGACACGGTGTATCTGGGGTTCCTGGCCCTCGCGGCCGGCTCGATCCTCTACGTCGTGCTGCAACTGCTCAAGGTGGCGTTCCGGCTGGGGCACGTCAGATCGCTGTACTGGGGCCTGCTCGGCGGGCTGCTGCTCGGCTTCGCCACCGACTTCGTGGTCACCGCCGCCGGCGCCTGACCGGACGGCGTTGTGCCCGCGGCCGCCGGCGCCTGTTGGGACGGCGGCGTGCCCACCTCCGTCGGCGCCCGATGGGACCGCGGTGTGCCCAACTCCGTGGTGATCCTGGTCTTGTCGCGTTTTCCGGAAGTCCGGATGGCCGGTCGGTAGGGTTCTGCTTGTCATGAAGGAGATGTCGAGCACGATCGGCGGCAGGCGGCTGGCATACTGGCGGTCCGCCGTTCCCGGATCCGGGCCCGACCACGACCGGCCGGCGGCGTCGCGCACCGTGCTGTTGCTGCACGGGCTCAGCGCGGACCACGAAGGACTGCTGACCCTCACCCGGATGTGGCCCGACACCCACGTGGTGGCTCCGGACCTGCCCGGCTTCGGCCGCTCCGATCCCTTGGACGGCAAGCATTCCCTGACGAACTACGCGCACACGATGGAGGCGCTCTGCGCCGACCTCGACCTGCGGGACCTCACCGTCGTCGGGCACTCCCTGGGCGCGAGCATCGCGGTGACGCTGGCGGCGGCGTACCCGGACCGGGTCCGCGCGCTCGTGCTGATCAGCCCGGTAGCCGCCGGGAACGGGCCGGGCACCTGGCTCATCCGTGGGTACTACGGCCTCGGCGCGGTGCTTCCCAGCTGGGCGGCACGGCGCTGGTTCCTGAGCAAGGTGGCCGTGTACCTGTCCGACCGCTCGATGTTCGCCAGCACCGACCGGCGGGTGCGCCGGCAGATACTGGAGGCCGACTACCGCAGTGCGGCGCTGGCCTGCCCGCGGGCGATCGTCGAGATCTACCACAGCGTCCGCGGTGCGCGGTTGACCACCATTGCCGGCAGGGTGTCGGCCGCGACGGTGGTGGTCGGCGGCGAGCGCGACCGGATGGCCCCACCCTCCGCGCTGGCGGCGCTGCACCAGCACCTTCCGCACTCCGAACTCCACGTGATTCCGCGCGCGGGGCACCTGTGGTCCGTCGAGGAACCCGGGATCGCCACCCGCGTCATCCTGTCGTCGCTGGCGAGGCTCGCCGGTCCGGTGGTCGCCTGAGCCGTGCGGCCAGGCCGCCGGCCGGGCGAGCGCCCATGCCCTGGACATCCTCACGGATCTCGGCTCGCCGCAGGCCGAGGAGGTGCGCCGGCGCCTCGACGCGCTGGCCGAGAGCCAATGACCCCGGGTCTCAGCCCGGGCCGGCGACGACCGGTAGGCCCGCGCGTTGCCAGGCGACGATCCCACCGTCGAGGTCGGTGGCCAGAAACAAGCCGAGGTCCTGAAGGGCGGCGGCGGCCAGCGAGGAGGTGTAGCCCTCCTGGCAGTACACGATGACCCGCAGGTCGTACCGGTCGGCAACGGGGAGCCGCGCGTCACTGGCCGGGTCGAAGCGCCACTCCAGCACGTTGCGCTCGATGACGAGCGCGCCCGGTATGACGCCCGACGCGTTGCGCTGGGTCGCCGGTCGAATGTCGACAAGCAGCGCACCGCCGTCCCGTGCCGCGGCGGCGCGCCAGGGGTCGTACCGGTCCAGCCGGGCCCGTGCCTGGGCGAGGATCCGGTCGATGCTGCGCCCCCCGGCCGGGCGTTCCCTGTCGCCGGGCCCGCCGCTCGGGTGTTCCCTCGTGCCGGGCCCGTTGGCCGGGCGTTCCCTCGCGCCTGGCCCGCCGCTCGGGCGGTTCATCGCGTCGAGGCCGCCGGCCGGTCGCGCCGGCATCCCGGGGGCGGTGGCGCTCACCAGTCCGCTCCGGCGCGCTCGACCTGGATCGTGTGCAGGGTGCCGCTGTCCAGCCGGTAGCGCGTCATGCGGGACAGCGCGGGCGCGTACACGTGAATGCTGACGGCGGGTACCGCACGGTTGTTGACGATGCGGTGGATGTGCCGGGCGCCGAATCGGCGGGTGCTGCCGGACGGGTACGGTCGCTCGGCCAGACCGTCCGGGGAGGTCCGGCTCAGGGTCTGTTCGGTCAGCACGCCGGAGACCACGTGGAAGGCACCCGCGGCGCCGCCGTGGTCGTGCAGGTCGGTGGACTGCCCGGGAAGCCAGGTGAGCAGCCACGCCTCGTGGTCGGCGGTGGCGGCGATCCGGGCGTACCAGCGCTCGGCGGCGGTGAATTCCGGCGGTACCGGCCACGTCGTGGGGTCCGAGGCGTAGTGCTCGGCGAGCGCGGCGGGTCCGGTCAACGCCCGGTCGGCGGGAAGCGTCAACACGTGTGTCTCCTGGCATGGTGGATTGGTCGACGGCGGGTGGTTGCCGCCGATCGGGTCGGCTGGAGGTGGTACGGGATGCCGCGACCGGCCCGGCGGCGCGCGGGCGCGTCGAGTCAGGGCGGTGCGCGGGACGGGGCGGGCGGCGGCGGGGCCGCCGGGTCACGTCGAGGCTGGCGTCAACAACAGCACGGCAGCGCGCCGGCACCGCCGGCGGGCGACCAGGAGACCTCGGA
This sequence comes from Rugosimonospora sp., assembly GCA_036494675.1. GTDB lineage: Bacteria > Actinomycetota > Actinomycetes > Mycobacteriales > Micromonosporaceae > Rugosimonospora. The sequence continues at coordinate 4,494 of DASXOA010000046.1, read as the reverse complement.
ACCCATGCCCGTAGATTAGTCTATAAATCCCATCTGTCAAATAGGACATGCGGGAGCGCCGGCGGGTTCCGGCGCCGCATCAGGTCAGGACGAGCCAGGTCCTGCCGTCGATGAGTTCACGCACCGCGTCGAGGTGCCCGGCATGGCCCGCGGTCTCCGTGATGACATGCAGGATGGTCCTGCGCAGATTCTGGGTCGGCTGGTCGGGAAAGACCTCGGTGGGCCACCACACCGGGTCGGCGTCCACGGGCGTGGCGGCGATGATGGCGTTCGCGAGCCTGATCTCCTCGCGGTACAGGCCGAACACCGCCTCGGCCGGCTCGTCGGGTGAGACCCGCCAGGCGCCGTCCCCGGTCTCGAGGTCGACCCGCTCACCGGCGACCACGGCCCGGAACCAGAACCGCTCGACGTCGAGGGCGAGGTGCTGGACCAGTCCGAGGCACGTCCAACCCGACGGCAGGACCGGCCGTCGCAGGTCCTCGTCGGACAGGCCCTCCAGGATCCCGAGCACGTGGTCGCGCTGGTGGTTCAGGGTCGCCAGGAGCGCCCGGGTCTCCTCGGCCAATGCGGGTTGCGACATCAGCGAAGCTTATGGCATGCCTGGAAGCGGTGGCCGCCGGCCGGCGCATCGGCGTCCCGGGGACGCCGTCGGGTCGCTTCGCCGATCCGCTGGCACCGATCCGCTGGCACGGCGCGGTCGCGACCGTCCCGGCCGCCTATGCCTGCGCCTGATCGTCCGCCCAGGCCGTCCAGGCGTCGATCCATTGCCGGTCCGCGGCCACCGTCGACTCGATCCCGGCGCGGTCCTCCGGAGGGCTGACCGACTCCCGGCGCAGCCATGCCATCTGTGCCGCGCGGCTGGGGACCCGGTCGCCCAGTCCGGTGCCGTACAGCAGCGTTTCGGCGATCGCCCGTTCGCGCAGCCGGCCGTCGTCGCGGAACCACTCGGCCTCGTGCTGGAGGCTGGTCAGTTGGCTGACGATGCTGCCCACGTCGTGCCGTGCCGCGGGTTCGGGCGTACCGGCCAGGTCCATCTGCCGCTCGACGGTCGCCTGCCAGAGCGCCGACCAGTACCGCGGCAGTTCGGGGACCGGCCCGCCATCGGCGAGCCAGGCGGCGCGTTGCCGTTCCTCACGCAGGGCGGCGTCGACCAGGACACGGTGCGGTTCGCGGCCCAGGCCCTCCGGGACCGGCTCGGGTTGCGGGGGCCGCGCCGGGTGCGGCCGTTCGTGGGTCCGGGACAGCATCGGTACCGGGTCGGTGATGGTGTCCACCGCGATGGTGTCCGGTTCCCAATCCCGGGCCACCACGCTGATCTCCAGGTCGCCGTGTTCGCAGCGGGCCGCCCACCACCGACCGCCGGCGCGCACGATCCGGCCGGCGACGGGTTGGTTGTCCACGAGCACCGTCGCGTCGCCGTCGGTCCATTCGACAGCGGAGAACCGGTCGCCGCACATCCGCATGTTGTGCTCCACCATGGCGCGCAGCGGCCCGGAACTCACCGGGGTACCGACCCAACGCGACGTGTCCACGCTCGCCCACGGACCGGCCGGCACAGCCTCCCCATAGACGATCCGCACGGTCGTCACCGTGTCGTTGAAACTCTCCACACCGCCGAAGCGTTCGTCCGCGGGCCTGCCGGAGCCGGACAGCCCGAGGATGGGGATGCCGCTGGCGTCGATCTGCTGCCGGATCTGCTCCCGATGCGCCGCGTGCAGGTGGTCCGCGCGGCCCGACCGGTCGATCTCCACCGTCGACACCCCCGTGTATCAGTCAATTGCGAATAGATTATCGGGTATCAACAAATGCCCACAAGGGCAATTGTTCTATCGATTCCAGCCGCTCAATTGACTTCTATTGACGGGTGTATCTGAATTTGGTAAGAGTGGGGCCGGCCTGCACAACCGTCTCACAGTCAAAAGGTGCGAGATGACAGTGTTCGGTAATCGCAAACCCTCGGCGAATCCGTCCCACCGCGGAATCGCGCTCGCCACCGCGACGCTGACCGCTGTCGGGCTGGTGCTCACCGTCGCCTCCAGTGCGGGCGCCGCGGCGCCGGACCACCACCAGCGGGCCGGGGACACCCCGGTCGTGTTGTTCAGTTCGGACGGCATGCGCCCCGATCTCATGCAGCGCTACGCCGGGCAGGGTGCCATGCCGACCTACGCGGCGTTGATGCGCGGCGGCGCCACCGGCGACAACGGACTGACCCAGGGTTTCCCACCGAACACCGGCCAGGGTTGGTACACGATGGCCACCGGCGCGTGGCCGGGTGTGCACGGCAGCACCAACAACACGTTCTTCGACACCCGCCAGCCGTTCACGAGTTCGACGTCGTTCTCCTTCCACGGCAACGGGGCCAGCCCCGGCTCGGATCCGACCAACGTGCTCGAGGCACAGTCGGTCGCGTCGTCGGCGGAGTTGGCCGGCAAGAAGGTGGCGCAGTTGGAGTGGACCGGCGGGCTGAACGCCAACATCAGTGGTCCGACCGTCGACTACGCGACGTTCTACTCCACCCGTGGCGTGCTGGAGTACCCGGCGAACACCACCAGGCAGGCCTCGGCGGCGGGCTTCGGCCTGTCGTACCAGATCGCCACGTTCACACCGGCCAGCGGCTGGACGAACGTGCCGGCGAGCCGGAAGGCGCCGCAGCAGGCCGTGCTCACCGTCGCCTCGACGTCGGCGAGCCTGAACCCGACGCGCACCTACGACCTGTACGTCTACGCCACCGGGAACTCCGGCTACGACCGGGTCGTGATGGTACCGACCGTCGCCGGCAAGGACGGCTCCAAGGCGGCGGCACACCTCACGCCGCGCAGCTACAGCCCGGTGAAGCTCACCGGCGCGGACGGGCTGATCGGCGCCGCGGCGGGGGAGAGCGCGGGCTTCTACGTGGACATCACGAATCTCGCGCCGGACCTGTCCAGCTTCGGGCTGTACTTCACGTCGGTCACCCGCCCGAACGCGCACTGCGCGACGGCGGCGTGCAACGCGTTGCCCGCCGGTGCGCCGGGCGAGGACCGGCTCGCCAAGTACATCGCCGACAACCTGCCGCCGGCCATCTTCGGTGACTTCGCCCCCGAGGAGGCGGGCCTGATCGACGAGGACACCTGGTACGCCCAGACGGTCGGGCTCAACCAGGCGTACGACGTCGCGGTGTTCAATTACGTGCTGAAGAAACTCCAGCCGGACACCGACGTGCTGCTGGCCGGCACCGACCAGACCGACGAGGTGAGCCACCAGATTCTCGGCCTGCTCACCCCGACGGCGCCCGACGGCAGCGCGAACCCGTACTACGACCGCGTTGCCGGCGCCGGACCGCGCGACAACCGGCTGGCCCAGCGCGAGGGTTACCTGCGCGGCGCGTACGCCTCGGCCGACACCCGGCTCGGACTGGTCCGCTCGCTGCTGAAGAACCCGGACGTGCTGGCCTCCAGCGACCACGGCTTCGCGCCGCAGTGGGCGGCCGTCGACGCGCCGCTGGTGCTCAAACAGTTGGGGTTGCAGGACGTCGAGCAGACCGGCAACTGCCGTCCGGCCGCGACCAGCGCCACCGGAAAGACGATCGCCAAGGCGTGCTGGGCGGGCGGCACCGCGCAGATCTACCTGAACCTCAAGGGCCGCGACCCCGACGGCGTCCTCGACCCCGCCGACTACCAGGCGACCGTCGACCGGATCGTCAACGCCTACCAGGGGTTGACGGGCCCGTCCAACGGCAAGCCGGTCGTCGAGAAGGTGCTGACCAAGGCGCAGTTGGCGGACGTCGAGGGCAGCGACTCGCTGAACCCGACCCGGTCCGGCGACGTCGTCGTGGTCACCAAGGTGCCGTACGAGTTCGACGGCAACACCGTGGGTACGCTCGTCGCGCCGTCGAAGTTCTTCGGCCAGCACGGGTACCTGCCCGACGACGTGGACCTCAAGCACAACATCAACATGCACGCCACGTTCGTCGCGGGCGGTCCCGATGTGGCCCACGTGCCCTCGGTGCGCGGGGTCCGCGCGGTCGACCTGGCGCCGACGCTGGCCGTCCTGGGCGGCTTCAACCCGCCCTTGCAGGCGCAGGGCTCGGTGCTCACGGGCATTCTCAGAGACGGCCACCGGTACGCGACCGGCCAGGTGCTCGCCATCAACGACGTGCACGGCAACCTGACCGACGACGGCCTGACCTACACCGATCCGTACACCGGGGCGAAGGATGTCGCCGGCGGGATCGCGACGCTCACCACGTACCTGAAGCGGGCCAGGGCCACCGATCCCGCGGATACCGTGACCGTCGAGGCCGGCGACATGGTCGGGGCCAGCCCGCCGGCGTCCGGCCTGTTGCGGGACAAGCCGACCCTGGACGCGTTGAACGCGATGGGCATCGACGTCGGGACGCTGGGCAACCACGAATTCGACCGCGGTGTCCCCGAGATGCTGCGCCAGGTCGACGGTGGACAGTCCACCGTGGACCCGTCGATCGCGTTCAACAAGCTGGACTTCCCGGTCGTCGAC
>DASXOA010000045.1:0-2118 GCA_036494675.1 Rugosimonospora sp. | reverse complement strand
GTGTCGCCCAGCGGGTGCGGGTCGCCGCCCACCTCGGCGGCGGGCCGGACCTCCAGGCCGACGGCGAGCGTCTCGGCCGCGATGAACCCGGCGTGGGCCCGGACCGCGTCCGCGACGGCGCCGTCGGCGCCGATGTCGAGCTGGATCCGGTCCGAGACCGCCAGCCCGGCGTCCCGGCGGGCCTGCTGCACGATCCGCACCACGTCACGCGCCGTGCCTTCGGCCGCGAGCTCGGCGGTCACCCGCAGGTCCAGCGCGATCAGCCCGGTGTTGCCGGGCAGCGCCGACGTCGAATCCGGATCGGCCGCGGCCAGCTTGAGCTCGTACTCGCCGGGCTCCAGTTCGACGCCGGCCGCCTCGATCCGGTCGCCGGCCTGGGTCCACGAGCCCGCCTTGACCGCCCGGATGACCTGCTGCACCTGCCCGCCGAGCCGGGGTCCGAGTACCCGCGGGTTCACCGCCAGCTCGAACCGGCCGAGGCTGGCCGGCTCGGCGGACAGCTCGACCGCCTTGACGTTGACCTCCTCGGCGATCAGCTCGGTGAACGGGGCCAGCGACCCGGCCGCCGGGTGGGCGATGGTCAGCGAGGCTAGCGGCAGCCTGACCCGCAGCTGGTGCGCCTTGCGCAGGCCGAGCGCGGTACTGCAGACGATGCGGACGAGGTCCATCGCCTCAGTCAACTCCGGCTCGTCTGGATCAGGGTTCCAGTCCGAGACGTCGGGCCAGTCTTCCAGGTGCACCGAAGCGCCGCCGGTCAGCCCCCGCCAGATCGCCTCGGTGATCAGCGGCAGCAGCGGCGCGGCCGCCCGCGTCACGGTCTCCAGTACCGTCCAGAGCGTGTCGAGCGCGGCCGGCTCGCCGGCCCAGAAACGGGTCCGCGACCGCCGGATGTACCAGTTGGTCAGCACCTCCAGGTGGTCCCGGAGGGCCTGGCAGGCGGCGCCGACGTTGTAGCCGTCGAGCAGGGTCTCGATCTCGGTCACCGCCGCCCGGGTCTTGGCCAGGATGTACCGGTCCAGGACGTGCTCGGACGATACCGAACGGGCCGCCTGATACGCCTCGGCATTGGCGTACAGCGCGAAGAAATACCAGGAGTTCCACAGCGGCAGGATGGCCTGCCGGACCGCGTCCCTGACCCCCGCCTCGGACACCGCGATGTCGCCGCCGCGCAGCACGGGGCTGGCCATCAGCAGCCAGCGCATGGCATCCGAGCCGTACGTGTCGAACACCTCGTTCACGTCCGGGTAGTTGCGGCGGCTCTTGGACATCTTCTGGCCGTCGTCGCCGAGCACGATGCCGTGGCACACGCAGTCGCGGAACGCCGGCCGGTCGAACAGCGCGGTGGCCAGCACGTGCAGCGTGTAGAACCAGCCGCGGGTCTGCGGCGTGTACTCCACGATGAAGTCGCCCGGATAGTGGCCGTCGAACCACTCGCGGTTCTCGAACGGGTAGTGCACCTGGGCGAACGGCATCGACCCCGACTCGAACCAGCAGTCCAGCACCTCGGGCACCCGGCGCATCATCGACTTGCCGGTCGGGTCATCCGGGTTGGGCCGGACCAACTCGTCGATGCCGGGCCGGTGCAGGTCGTCGGGGCGCACGCCGAAGTCGCGCTCCAGTTCGTCCAGCGAGCCGTACACGTCGGTGCGCGGGTAGGCAGGGTCGTCGCTCTGCCAGACCGGGATGGGGGAGCCCCAGAACCGGTTCCGGCTGATCGACCAGTCCCTGGCGTTGGCCAGCCACTTTCCGAACTGGCCGTGCTTGACGTGCCCGGGTACCCAGGTGATCTGCTCGTTCAGCTCCACCATCCGGTCCCTGAACTTCGTCACCGCGACGAACCAGCTCGACACGGCCTTGTAGATCAGCGGGTTGCGGCACCGCCAGCAGTGCGGGTAGGAGTGCGTGTACGTTTCCCTGCGCACCAGGTTGCCCTGCTCGCGCAGCTTCGCGGTGATGCCGGGGTTGGCGTCGAAGACATGCTGGCCCGCGAAGTCGGTCACCACCGGGGTGAACCGGGCCTGCTCGTCCACCGTCAGCACCGTCGGGATGCCGGCCGCGTTGCAGGCCAGGGCGTCGGCCTCGCCGTAGGCGGGTGCCATGTGCACCACCCCGGTGCCG
>DASXOA010000044.1:0-30915 GCA_036494675.1 Rugosimonospora sp. | reverse complement strand
GTCAACACGGCGAGCGTCGTCCCCTTCCTGATGGTCTTCGGCCTTCTCGGCCTGGTGGTGGCGGTGCTGATCGTTGCCAATGTCGTCAGCGGAGCGGTGGTGGCGGGGTGGCGGCATATCGGGGTACTGAAGTCGTTGGGCTTCACCCCGAGCCAGGTGCTGGCGGTCTATCTGGCGATGGTGTCCATACCGGCGATCGCCGGCTGCGTGCTCGGTGCCGTCCTCGGCAACGTGCTGGCGACGCCGCTGCTGACCAGCGCCTTCGGCAAGTTCGGAGCCGGCACCATCGGCGTCGCCCCCTGGGTGGACGTCGTGACGCTGCTGGGAATGCCGGTGGTGGTCGCCCTTTCCGCTCTGGTACCGGCGTTGCGCGCTCGTAGCCTGTCGGCGTCCGAGGCGATCAGCGCGGGCAGCGCGCAGCACAACGGTCGGGGGCTGCGCATCCAGCGCTGGCTCACCGGCAGCCGGCTGCCGCGTTCGGTCAGTCTCGGCCTGGGCCTACCGTTCGCGCGTCCGGCCCGCAGTGCCCTGACCATGGCCGCGGTGGTACTCGGCGTCGCGAGTGTGACGCTCGCCGTCGGGCTGGGCAGGTCGCTGAACAGTTATGGCGATGCCGTGCACCGCCCGGAAACCGCTCAGGTCCAGTTGCACGCGCAGCACGGGCCGCCCGGCGGCGTGAGCGCCGCCCCACCCGGCCACGTCGCGCCGGTGCTGAGCGACCAGGGGGACGAGTCCATGCTGCGCTCGCTGCCGGGCGCGGCCCACGTGACGGCGAGTGCGATACTCGCGACCCGTCAGGTCGGTACCGGGCAGGAAACCCTGGTCATGTTCTACCGGGGGGACTCCGCCGACCTCGGGTACCGGGTGCTGGAGGGGCACTGGATGGACGGGCCGGGCCAGGTGGCCGTCTCCGAACGGTTCCTCATCCAGCGCGGCCTGGCGGTCGGAGACCACGTCACCCTGGAATCCAACGGCACGAGGGTGCAGGTGCGGATCGTCGCGAAGGTGCTGATGAACGATTCCAGCCTGATCCTGTCCAACTGGGAGACCCTCGGGCTCCTCGCGCCGGACAAGCAGGCCGACACGTACCAGGTGCAACTGCGGCCCGGTACCGACCGGGGCGCCTATCTCGCCGCTGCCCAGGCCGCGGATCCCGGGCTGGAGACTCTTCCGGACGGGGACACGGATTCGTTCCTCCTGATCGTGTTCACCACCGTCTCGCTCCTGACGCTGATGCTGGGGAGCCTCGCCGCACTCGGGGTCCTCAACACGGTCGTCCTGAACACCCGTGAACGCCGCCGGGATCTGGGCATGCTCAAGTCGATCGGGATGACGCCAGGGCAGGTCACGGTGATGGTGGTGACGTCCATGGCGGCGCTCGGCGCGTTCGGGGGGCTGGTCGGCGTCCCCCTCGGCATCGTCGCGCACCGCCTGGTCATTCCGGCCATGGCGCGTGCGGCACAGGTCGCGTTTCCCGATTTCATGCTGCACGTCTTCCCCGCGCCGACGCTGGTACTGCTGGTCTTGGCCGGGGTGGCGATCGCCGCGCTCGGCGCGTTGCTCCCGGCCCGATCGGCGGCGCGGGTCACGATCGCGGAGGTGCTCCACAACGAGTGATCCGACCCCGTCCAGGCGGGGAGGCTGCCGCTGGTCGACCTGGTCGGCCGGCGGCAGCCCACGGGATCACGGGATAGAGTCCGTCCGTGATCAGGATCGGCAGGCTCGCCCCGGCGGATCGGGCCGACTGGGAAACCCTGTTCTGCGGGTACAACGAGTTCTACGGGCGCACGCTCGCGCCCGAGATGTACGACCGCGCCTGGACCGCCTTCCAGGAGGACACGCGGATGCACGCGCTCGGCGCGAAGGTCGATGGCGAACTGGTCGGCATCGCGCACTTCCTCACCCACGCCAACACGACGGCGCTGGACGTGTGCTACCTGCAGGACCTGTTCACCGCGCCGCAGGCGCGCGGAAAGGGCGTTGCCAGGGCGCTGATCGCCGCGGTGACGGAGTGGGCGCGCGGCCAGGGGTGCAGCCGGGTCTACTGGTCCACCCACGAGAGCAACGCGACCGCGCGGCGGCTCTACGACAAGGTGGCGCTGAACCGGGGCTTCATCCTGTACCAGATCAGCCTGTGAGTCCGGTTGCGCTGAGCCACTTCTTTTTGCGCGGCCACTTCTGTCGGTGGTCGGCGCTAACCTCCCGGAATGAGCCAGCAACCCGCGATCGGCACCGGTATGGCGGCCGATCTCCACCGGTATCTTCAGCAGTCCAGGGAGAGCCTCGCCGCATCCCTGGACGGCCTGACGGAATATGACGTTCGCCGGCCGATGACCCCCAGCGCCACCAATCTGCTCGGGCTCGTCAAGCACCTCGCGGGGAACGAACTGGCCTATCTGGGCGATTCCGTGGGCCGCCCGTCCCCGGTGCGGCTGCCCTGGGTCGACGACGGGTCCATCTGGGACAGCGCCGACATGTGGGCCACGGCCGAGCAGACCCGGGAGGACCTGATCGCGTTGTACCGGACGGCGTGGCAGCACTCCGACCGGTCGATCGACGAGTTGGGGCTGGACGCCCCGGCGACCGTGGCGTGGTGGCCCGAGGAGCGCCGGGTCACGACGCTGGGCTCCCTGCTCGTCCGACTGGTGGCCGAGACCGCTCAGCACGCGGGGCATGCCGACATCGTGCGCGAGATGATCGACGGTCGGCAGGGGCGGGACCACGACGAGATAGGCGATGCCGCCTGGTGGGCACGCCACGTCGAGCGCGTTCAGCAGGCGGCGGACAAGCACCGGTCCGGCATCGCCCCAGAAGGTCGGGGTGCCGGCTGACGATGATGCTCAGTCGGCCAGGCCGTTACGCTCATGCTGATCGCTCTCGCCGCCGTCGTCGGCCTGATCGTTGCCTGGTCGACCCGTTCCGGCTGGGTCGGTGGCACCGCTTCGCGCTCGCCTGCGGCGCGCTGTCCGTCCGATCGGCGTCGGCTAGCCGGAACGTCGGGATGTCGGGTCGTCCGGCCCGAACGTGGGTCGCCCGGGGTTTCCAAGGTGACCACCTTCCCGTGGCGTTGTGGCCCGCGATCGCCGAGAAATCTGTACGGTGGCTGGGCTCGGGTCCACACGACGAAGGGGGTACGCCGTGCCCGAAGGTAACGGGGGAGGGACGGTCGGGGTGCGCCCCGTCGGGCCGCCCGACATCGACGCGCTGTACGACATCTGCATCCGCACGGCCGCCGCGGGCGCCGACGCCCGGGGCCAGTACCGGTCCGACACCCTGGTCGGCGACCTGTTCGCGGCTCCTTACGCAGAGCGGGAACCCGGCCACTGCTTCGTGCTCGACGACGGCACCGGTACGGCCGCCGGCTACATCGTCGGGACCGCCGACACCGCGGGCTTCGTCCGCTGGTACCGGCAGGAGTGGATCCCGCGCACGGCGCAGCGCCGCCCCGTCCCGCCCGATCCGCCCGTGACGCCGGACGATGTCATGCTCGCGCTGCACCACCACCCGGAACGGATGCTCGTCCCCGAACTGTCCGGGTACCCCGCGCACCTGCACTTCGACCTGTTGCCGGACTGGCAGGGCAAGGGCTGGGGCCGCGAACTCATGCACCGCTTCCTGGACAGTCTGCGGGAGGCGGGTGTGAGCTCGGTGCACCTCGGCATGATCAAGAGCAACACCAACGCGCGCCGGTTCTACGACCGTCTCGGGTTCACCGAGATCGCCGTGCTGGGCGCGGATCCCCTGGTCTACCTGGGCCGCACCACATCCGTGGAGTGATGCGCGGCGCTCCGGCCGCGGTACCCGGCCAGCAGCCGTGCGGTTTCGTGCGGCGGGAGCGGGCGACCCAGGTGGTACCCCTGGCCGGTGTCGCACCCGAGCGCGGCGAGCCGGTCGACCTGATGCGCCTCGTCGATGCCCTCGGCGGTGATGTCGAGGTTCAGGTCGTGGGCCATGCGGATCAGGGTGGGCAGCATCCTGGCGTTGGAGTGCAGCGTCGTGGTGCCCGGTTCGATGCCGGTCAGGAAGCCGGCGGCCAGTTTGACGCCGTGGATGGGCAGCGTGCCGAGCATCGCCAGGCTGGAGTGGCCGGTGCCGCAGTCGTCGAGGACCAGCCGTACGCCCAGGTCGGCCAGGGCGTGCAGGGTCGCCACGATGCCGTCGTGCGGGTGGATCAGGTCGTCCTCGGTGATCTCCAGCTGGAGGTGGCGGGGGTCCAGACCGGTCCGGTCGAGGGTGGCCTCGACGAGGGCGGCCAGGCCGGGCTGTTGGAGTTGCGCGACGGCGAGGTTCACGCTGACCAGCGGGGGGTGGGGTGCCAGGCGACCCCAACGGGCGGCCTGGCGGCACGCCTGTTCGAGGAAGTCCTGACCCAGCGGCATGATCAGGCCGGTGTCGACGGCCAGCGGGATGAACCGGTTGGGCGGGATCCGGCCGTGGACCGGATGGGTCCAGCGGGCCAGCGCCTCCATCCCGACGACGTGGCCGTCACGCAGGCGTACCAGAGGCTGGTACACGAGGGTGAACTCGCCGCGTTCGCGGGCCCGCGGCATGTCGTCGCTCAACTCGTGGCGCAGCACGTCTTCGGTGTTGCGCCACGGGTCGAACGGGGCGATGTGGCTGTGCCGTTCAGTCATCGCCCACCCGAGTGCCATGCGGGCACGGCGCAGCAACTCGGTGGGGTCGGCCCCGGCGGCGGGGTGTTCGACGATGCCGGCCTTGCCGGAGACCGGGATCTCGTGATCGTCGATGCGGCACGCGTCCGGCAGCGTACGCAACGCCAGATCCGCCACCTTGGCGACGTCGTCCTCGGTGGCGGTGCCCTCGACGACGAACACGAACTCGTCGCGGCCCAGGTGGGCCAGGAAGTATCCGTCGGCGGCCGCGAGGCCGCGCAGTGCCCGTGCCACGGCCAGCAACAACTGGTCGCCCTTGCGCGTGCCGAGGCTGTGTTCGAGCTGCTCGAACCGCTGGAGCTTCAGTACGCACACGCCGAGCCGGCGTCCGGCCGCCGCACCGTCGATGGCCTCGCGCAGCCGCTGGACGAGGTGCTCCCAGTTCGGCAGGTCGGTCAGCGGGTCGTGGGACAGGACGTGGTTCAGTCGGGCCTGGAGCCGCTGTTGCTTCTCCCGCCATGCCTCACGTTCGGCGCGGCTGATGTCTTCGCCGGCCCGCTGCGCCTGTTCCCGCAGGGTGTCGATGAAGCCGGCGTTGACCTGTGCCAGGACCTGGGCCAGCCGGGCCGGCGCCCGCGGATCGGTGATACCCAGCCAGGGAAGCAGTCGCTCGCGGACCAGATCGATGCTCCGGCTCAGCGCGTCGGGGTCGGAGACGTTCGCGGTGAACAGGTCCGCCCCGATCGCACGCGCGGCGGGGGCGTCCAACGACTCCGCGGTCACCAGCGAGGCCAGCGTCCCGGTCAGCCGCTCCAGCAGCATGCGGGCCCGGCCGCCCCGGCGGACGATGTAGTGGGAGCGACCGATCCCGTCGAGCCAGAACCGGGCGAACGCGGCGATGGCGGGATCGGCGTGCGCACCGGTCACCGCTTGCTCGTCCGGGTCGCTGCCCACCTGCCTCACCTCATGCCCTTCGATGGGGAATGCCCGCCACCTGCGGCGTCCAGTCGCCGATTATGGTCCTCGCCCCGGTGACGGTCTATGGCTTGCGGGCAACGACACCCAGCGCGGCGGGCTGGGGCGGTTCGTCGGCCTCCTCGGGATCGGGATGCCAGTCGGTCACCGCCACCACTCCCGGCTCCACGATCTGGAGGCCGGCCAGCATTCCGGCCACCTCCTCGGGGGTACGCACGAAGAAGGGGGTGGGGGTCCGGTTGTAGAGCCGGCGTACCTGCTCCTGCGAGCCGCTGCGCTCCTCGGTCTGGGTACCGTGCGAGAGCGCCACGTAGCTGCCCGACACCAACGATTCAACGATCTTGCCGACGATCCCGGCCGGGTCGGCGTCGTCGGAGATGAAGTGCAGCACCGCGATCATCAACACCGCCACGGGCTGGGAGAAGTCCAGCAACTCCAGCACCTGCGGGTGGTACAGGATCTCTTCGGGCCGGCGCAGGTCGCCCTGGATCGCGTCGGCGAACGGGTTGCCCGCCAGGATCGCCCGGCCGTGCGACACGGCGACGGGGTCGATGTCGACATACACCACCCGCGACTCGGGTGCGATCTCCTGAGCCACCTCGTGCACGTTGCCCAGGGTCGGGATGCCCGACCCGATGTCAAGGAACTGACGTATCCCGGACTCGACCAGCCACTGCACCACCCGGCCCAGGTACGCGCGGTTGGCGTAGGCCAGTTGGCCGATCCCGGGCCACGCCTCCTCCGCCAGTTCCTTGAACTCCCGGTCGACGGCGAAGTTGTGGTAGCCGCCCAGTGCGCAGTCGTACACCCGTGCCGCGTTCGGCACCGTCACGTCCAGACCCTCGGGTACCCAATCCGGTTGATCCGTCACGACCACTCCTGTCCCGATCTCTCCTCGACTGCCCACCCTGTCACGTGCAAACCGGTCACGCGCCCACCAAGCCGGCGATGTCCGGCTACGCTCGGCCCAGTCTGTCGGCCCGACCGACGGAAGGAAAGGCCAAGCGGGACACGCCGCGTCACCCGACCGATACGGTGGCGTGGTGCCGCTGACGTTTCCTTCGCACGCCGCCGCGGTCCTGCCCATCAAGCTCGCCGCGCCACGGCGGTGGGACGGCGTCGCGCTGGTCGTCGGCTCGACAGCGCCCGACCTGCCGTACCTGGTCTACCCGTACTTCTGGTTCAACGCGCACACCTGGACGGCGCTGGTGTGGTTCTGCGTACCGGTGGCGCTGATCGGCACGTGGGTCACCCGGTGGGCCGCTCCGCTGACGGCGGCGCACCTGCCGAACCTCGGCGGGTTCGCCCTGCGCGACTACGGCGTGCTCGGATCCGTCCGCTACCGGTGGTACGTCACCGTTGTATCGGCGTTCGTCGGGGCGCTGACGCACATCGTCTGGGACTCGTTCACCCATGCCCGCCCCGGACGCCTGTGGTCGCTGCACCCGCTGGACCGGATCGCGGTGGACGGCCAGCCGTGGTGGAGCGTGCTCCAGCTGGCCTCGACCGTGATCGGCGCGCTCGTCGCGGCGGGGTTCGCGTGGCACATCGGCCGGCGGCATCTGCTCGTCGCGTGGCATGGAACGCCGCCGGAGGTACCGACCCGGCCCGCCGTGTTCTGGGCCGTCGCGGCCGCGGTGGTGGTCGTCGGGGTCGCCCCGGTTTCTTTGCTGGCCGGGTCGCGGCTGACGAACGTGCTCGGCGTCCGCCTGCTCGTCATCGGCGCGGTCGCGTTGCTCGCCGGGTCGTTCGCGACGCGCCTTGCACGACGGTCTGAGCCGGTCGCCCGCGCATGACGGATGCCGCACGGCTCCGGTATCGGCGGCACGGCGGCCGCACCGGTCGTCGAGGGCGTAGCGCCGCTGGTCACACTCCCGGCCGCCGTCTCGTCCCACCTCCATGAGAATCGCTGTCGTCGGGGGCATCGGGACGCTGGGCAGGCACGCCGTCGAGGAGTTGCGGACGCGGGGGCACGAGGTGCGGGTGCTCAGCCGCACCTCGGAGCAGTACCGGGTCGACCTGACCACCGGGGAGGGGCTGGACGCCGCGCTGGCCGGCTGCGACGTGGTGGTGGACGCGAGCAACAACTCCGGGAGGGCGGCGGCGCGCGTCCTCGTCGAGGGCTCGCGCCGGTTGCTGGCCGCCGGGCACGCGGCCGGCGTGGGTCACCACGTGTGCGTGTCCATCGTGGGCTGCGATCGGATGCCGATCGGCTACTACCGGGTCAAGGTGGACCAGGAGCGGGTGGTGGAGGCAGGACCGGTGCCGTGGACCATCGTGCGCGCCACCCAGTTCCACGAACTGGTCGCCGCGACGTTCGCCGCCGCCGGGCGGTGGCGGGTGCTGCCGGTCCCGCGGGCCATCCTGCAGACGGTGGCGGTCGCCGAGGTCGCCCGGGCGGTCGCCGATGTGGCGGAGGGCCCGGCGCGCCGGGGCCGGATCGCGGTGGCCGGTCCCACGGCGACCGCCGCGCGGGACCTGGCCCGTACCTGGCGGGCGGTCACCGGCCGGCGAGCCCTGCTGGTACCGGTGCCGCTGCCGGGCCGGCTCGGGCACTCGCTGCGTGCCGGCGCGGCGACCGAGCCGTCGCCCGACGTGCGGGGTACCGTGCCGTTCGCCGCCTGGCTCGAAGCCGGCCTCTGACCCGATCAGCGAGCGGCCGCGGCGTACCGCGTTCGTGGTATGCCCGGCCAGCCTGGGTTTCGTACGGTGGCTCCATGCGTCGTTGGTGGTTGAACGCCGGTGTGGCGGTGGCCGCGGGTGCGGCTGCCGCGGCCCGTGTTGCGGCCGCGCCGGTACTGCCGCGCGACCGGGCTCCGGACGGTGTGGCGTACGCGATGGTGGCGGGCATGGCGGTGGCGCTCCTGCTGCGCCGGTACCGCCCGGCAGCGGTCATGGTGGTGGTCGCCGTGCTGTACCTGGCGTACCACGTGTCCCGCTATCCCGGTGGCGCCCCGGCGGTCGCGGTCTGGGTCGCCCTGTACTCGGTGGCGGTCGCGCCGCGCCGACGCCTCGGACTGACCGTGGCGGCCCTACTGATCGTGCTGGACGCGCAGGGGCGGATGGCGGTCTCCCGGGTGGGCCCACTGGACTCCGCGCTGGACGGCTCGACCGGCTTGTTCATCGCCGCGCTGCTGCTCGGTGAGGTGGTACGCGGGCGGCACGTCCGGCTGGCGCTGCTGGCCGCCCAGCGGGACCGGGCCGAGGAACAGCGCGTGACGCAGGAGCGCATCCGGATCGCCCGCGAGCTGCACGACCTGAGCGCGCACACGTTGGCGGTGGTCAGCGTGCAGGCCGGGGTGGCCGCCGAGGTGATCGACGAGGATCCGGTCCAGGCACGTACGGCACTGGAGGCCGTTGGCCGCGCGGCCCGGGAGGCGATGGGGGAGCTGCGCGCCGCGGTGGGTGTGCTGCGTGACGGCAGCCGTCCCCGCGCGACCGAGCCGCCCGCGCCGACGCTCGACCGGTTGCCGGAGATCGCCGCCGGTACCGGCGCGGTACTGGTGTGCGAGGGTACGCCGCGTCCGCTGCCTCGCGCGATCGAAGCGACCGCGTACCGGATCCTGCAGGAGGCGGTGGCCAACGCGGTGCGGCACTCCGGCGCCCAGCGCATCGAGATGCGGGTCGTCTACCTGCCCGACGGGCTGTCGTTGGCAGTGGTCGACGACGGGCGGGGCGGTCAGGCCGTACCCGGCAACGGCTTGCGCGGCATGGTAGAGCGGGCCCGCGGCCTGGGCGGCTGGCTGCGCGCCGGACCGGCCGACCGGGGCGGGTTCCAGGTGCGGGCATGGCTGCCGGGATGACGGTACGGGTCCTGCTGGCGGACGACGAGACGCTGGTCCGCGCCGGGTTCCGGGTGTTGCTGGAACGGGCGCCCGACATCGAGGTGGTCGGCGAGGCCGGCGACGGGGATGAGGCGATCGCGCTGACCCGGGCGCACCGGCCGGACGTCGTCCTGATGGACGTGCGGATGCCGGGTACCGACGGCCTGACCGCCACCCGCCGGATCCTCGGCGACGGCCGGCTGCCCGGCGTCCGCGTGGTCGTCCTGACCACCTTTGAACTGGACGAGTACGTGTACGCCGCCCTGCAGGCGGGCGCCAGCGGCTTCCTTCTCAAGGATCTGACCCCGGACGACCTGCGTCGCGCCGTTCGCGTGGTGGCCGCCGGCGAAGCCCTGCTCGCGCCCGCGGTCACCCGGCGCCTCATCGCCACCTTCACCGTACCCACGGACGATCCGCCACCTCCCGGGTTGGACACCCTCACCCCCCGGGAACGGGAAGTGGTGGCGCTCGTCGCCGACGGTCTGTCCACAGTGGAGATAGCCGGGCGGCTGGGAATGAGCCCGGCCACGGCGAAGACCCACACCAACCGGGCGATGACGAAGCTGGGGGTCCGTGATCGCGCACAACTGGTGGCGTTCGCCTACCGCTGGCGGCTGGCTCGGCTACCACGCCCGTGGTAGACCGCGTACCACGTTCGCGAGATTCCGGGCGGCCTCGACGCCCATAGCGTCGGTCGCATGTTTCTCATCCTCGGTCCGGCGCTCAACCTCATCGCCGGCTTTTTCTGGCACGACGGAAGTCAGGGTGCGACGGGCGGTACGCTCACCGCGCTGTCCATCGCCTGCTGGCTCCTCGGCCTCATCGGCCTCTATGAGCGGCTGCGGCCACGCTCGCCGCGCTACGTGGCCGTCGCCCTGGGCATCTCTGTGTTCGGTGCGGTGGGCGGTGTCGCGTTCGCCGTACAGGCGATCTATGAACAGGTGCTCGGCGTCACCCACGCCGTGGCGATCGACCGGCTCAGCGGGTACCCGCTCGCGTCCACCTCGCTGTTCTGGATCTGCGGTCCGCTGTTCCCGACCGCGCTCGCCGCGTTCGGGGTACTGCTGTTCCGGCTCCGGACGGCGCCGGTGCTGGTGAGTGTTCTCATCGTGTTGGGTGCCGCGGCGTTCCCGCTGAGCCGGATCACCCGGCAGGCATCGATCGCACACGTGGCAGACCTGCTGCTGCTCCTACCCTTCCTGTACCTCGGCGTCCAACAGCTCCGTACCGCCAGGACCGCGCCACGCCAGGCGGTCCACACCCAGCCGTCCACCCGGTAACCCTTCTGCCGGTGATCTGGCCGCGGCGCCGGTTGGCGGTCCGCCTCCCGGTCAGGTCACCGGCTCAACGTCCTCCGCTGCCGGGGGCAATGACCACGTGGTTGCCTCGGGTGAACAGTTTCGCGCCGGACGTACCTTCCCAAGCGGGCTGACCTGTTTTAGGTTGCCCGGATGGCAGACGAAGCCCAGACGCCCGTCGAGGAAGCACACGGCGAACTGTCCCTGGCCCGCATCGCGCTCGCCGAGGACGACCTGCACCACGTCGCCAACCATCTCGGGGGTGCGGTCGCTCACGCGCCCAGCCTTCCGGAGGTTCACGAACTGCTCGCCGCGCTGGCCGCCCGCTGCCCCGACGGCGGGCTGAGCCTGTTCCCCCTCGGTGCGCCCGCCTACATCGGAACCGTTGTGGCCCACGCCCATCTGCTCGCGCGGAGCGACCCCGGTCGCGCCCTGACCCTGCTCGCCGAGAGCACGGCGCACGACCCCGGCAAGCCGTGGGCCGACGTGAGCTGGGTACGGGCGCTGGACCTGCGCACGGTGGACCCCGACCTGCTGGTACGAGTCTTCGTCACGACCATGCGCAGCCTCGCCGACCCGGTACCCGCGCCCGTGCGCCAGGCCAACGAGGTCTACCTCGACCTGGCCCGGCGGGCCGTCGGCGCGCACCCGGACCACGCGCTGCTGCACGGTGCCGCGGCCGGTGTCGGCCGCCGGTTCGGCGAGACGGTACTCGCGGTGCGGTGGGGCGAGCGGGCCGTATCGCTGGACTTCAGCAAGCTCACCTCGGTCTGGTACGCCTACGCGCTCAAGTCCGACGGCCAGCTCGACACGGCGCTGGACGTCATGCGGGAGGCCCGCCGGCGCTACCCGCTCGACCTCGACATCTGCGCCGACATGGCCAACTGGCTGAGCGAGTTCGACCGGCTCGACGAGGCGCTGGCGCTGGTCGAGGAGGCGATGGCCGTCGACCCGTCCTACGACTGCGTCGTGCACACCGCGCACCGCCTGCGCTACCTGCGCGACGGCGACGCCCGGCACCTGGTCGCGCTTGTCGACTTCATCCGGGACAGCCCGGTGGACAGCCACGAGCACAGCGACCTGGAGGACAGCTGCCGCGGCCGGTACTGGCTCGGCATGCCGGCCGGGCCGACCGAGGCGTGCGTGAACGTGCTCAGGCAGGTACCGCCGGAGAACCGCGGAGGCGCGATCACCATGTCGTTGTCGGCGCTGGAGGTTCCCAGCGCACTCGCCATCCTGCGCCGCGAGTGCCCGGGGTTGGAGCTGGAGATCGCCGGGCCGCCGCCCGCCGGCCTGGTGACCGCCCTGCGTCCGGGCCGCCAGCTGTGGCGCTACGACGGGTTGACCGCGTCCCCGGCCGTACCGCCGCCGTCCCCGGCCAGCGTCGAGCTGCTGACCGGCGTCACCGTGCCGAGTTGGCCGCATCCGGTCGCCGCGTACGACCGCGCCATGCCGCTCGGGCAGCTGCCCGTCGACGAGCTGCTGTCGCTGCTGGTACACCCGCCGGCCCGGCCCGCCGACCAGGCGAACCTGCCGGAGTGCTGGTGGGAACGCAGCGCGCAGGTGTTCGTGTGCCTGGGCATCCTGCACTGCCGGGAACTCAGCTCGGGTATCCCGGGCGACACCCGTGCCCAGCGCGCGCTGCTGACCGAGATCGCCTACGGCATCGAGGACTGGACGGTCGAGGCGGCGCTGTTCGCGCTCACGGTGTCGGCGTGGTTCGACCCGGCCTGCCGCGACGAGGTGCGCGACCTCGTCGGGCGGCGCTTCGTCACGGCGGCGGACGCGGGGCGGGACCGGGTGGTGACGATCCTGTCGTCGCTGGCCTCCCTCGCCCAGATCGTTCCCGGGATGACCCCGGAGGTCACCTCGCTGGCAGAGGAGGTGCTGCGCCGGGAGGAGGACGAGGGCGAGCGGGCCGGTACGCCGCGGCCACCGGCCCAGCGGGCGCCGCGATCGGCACCGGACACCCGGCCGGCCGGAGCGGCGTCGTCGACCCGGCCGGCGCCGGGTTCGGCTCCCGACAAGCGGTCGGCGCTGCGACGGTTCTTCGGCGGCGGCAAGGGGTGACGGCCGCGGTCCGGCCGCGACCGGTCCCGCGCGACTACTGTTGCTGGTATCGGCGGCGGCCACCGGGCCGGCAGTCGAGAGGAGTCAACAGATGGCGATCGTCGAACTGGGCCACACCGGGCTGTACGTGAATGACCTCCAGCGCATGCGGGAGTTCTACACGGAGGTTCTCGGGCTCACGGTGACGGACGAGGACGAGACGCTGGGCATGGTCTTTCTCAGCTCCCGCCCGTCCGTCGAGCACCATGAGCTGGTGTTGCAGCGCGGACGCACCGCGGCACCCGACGCCAGACTGACGCACCAGATCTCCTGGCGGTTGGACTCGCTCGACGACCTCGTCCGGTTTCACGAGCGGTTCCGGGAGGCCGGTGTGCGGGTGCAGCAGGAGGTGACGCACGGGAACGCGTACGGCATCTACTTCTTCGACCCCGAAGGCAACCGCAACGAGGTGTACGTCCGGATCGATCGGGACGTGCGGCAGCCGTTCCGCAAGGCGCTGGACCTGGACCAGCCGGTGGAGCGGATCCACGCGCAGGCCGAGGCGCTGCTCGACGACGGGACACCCGCGTACCAACCGGTGCAGTGAACTACTGACGAGAGCCGGCTCAGTGAACTACTGACGAAAGACAGGGTCGGTCGGCGACGATCGTGCGGTCCGCGGGGCCCCCGGGAATCCCTAGCGTCATCGGGACATGACGGGGAAACCCAAGGGAGGCACCATGATTGCGCTACGGGGGCTGACGAAGCGCTACGGCGCGGTGACAGCCGTCGACAACCTGTCGCTCGACATCGCGGCGGGGCGGGTCACCGGCTTTCTCGGGCCCAACGGGGCCGGGAAGTCGACCACCATGCGGATGGTTCTCGGCCTGGACCGGCCCACCGCCGGCTCCGCACGGGTCAACGGCCGGCCGTACGCCACGATGCGCCACCCGCTGCGGGAGGTCGGCGCGCTGCTCGACGCCAAGGCCGTGCACCCGGGCCGTACCGCGCGCAGTCACCTGCGCGCCATGGCCCGCAGTAACGGCATCGCCGGTACCCGGGTGGACGAGGTGCTGGCGACCGTGGGACTGGCCGAGGTCGCCGGCAAGCGGGCCGGCACGTACTCGCTGGGCATGGGGCAGCGGCTCGGCATCGCCGGCGCGCTGCTCGGTGACCCGCCGGTGCTGATGTTCGACGAACCGGTCAACGGGCTGGACCCCGACGGCGTGCGCTGGGTGCGCCAGCTCATGCGGTCGCTGGCCGCGGAGGGCCGGACGGTCTTCGTGTCGAGCCACCTGATGAGCGAGATGCAGCTGACCGCCGACCATCTGGTGGTCATCGGCAAGGGGCGGCTCATCGCCGACGCGACGATCGTCGAGGTCATCGCGGCCAGTTCGGTGACCGCGGTGCGGGTCCGCGGCCCCGAGCCGGCCGGGCTCGCGGCGCTGCGGGACCGGCTGGTCGCCGGGTCGGTGAGCGTGGAGTCCAGGGACGGCGGGTTGATCGTCACCGGTGCCACCGTCGAGGAGGTCGGCGACCTCGCGTACCGGCTCGGCGTGCACCTGCACGAGCTCAGTACCCGCGAGGCGTCCCTGGAGGAGGCGTACCTGGAGCTGACCGCGGACAGCGTGGAGTATGCCGCGCTGGCGCGGAGCGGGGAGGTGGCGTGATGGGAGCGGTAGGCACCGCCGTCCGGCCCGCCGGTGGCTCGGGCAACGCCGCCAGTGGCGGCGGTTCGGGAAGGGCCGCCGGTGGCGGTCTGGGCGGCGCCGTCGCCGCCGAATGGACCAAGCTGTGGTCCGTCCGGTCGATCTGGTGGAGCCTGCTGGCCGGCGTCGTGCTGATGGTGGCGACAAGCGCCCAGCTGGCCATCTACACCGCGAATTCCAACACCAACGCCGACCCGTCCGACAACGAGGGCGTCGTCGCGGTCGGCACGACGGCGATCCGGGCGCTCGAACTGGCGCAGTTCGCCCTCGTCGCGCTGGCCATGCTCGCGATCACCAGCGAGTACTCGACCGGGACGATCCGCGCCACCCTGCAGTGGGTACCCCGGCGCGGGCGGCTGCTGCTGGCCAAGACGGCGGTCGTCGGGTCGGTCGTCTTCGTCGCCGGGGCACTGCTCGGCATCCTCGGTGCGTTCGTCGCGCGGCCGGTCCTCGGCGGCTGGGCGAGCTTCCCGGCGTCGGGCACCCTCGGCGACGCGCTCGCCATCGGCCTGTACCTGGCGCTGATCGGCGCGTTCACCCTCGGCGTCGGGGCGGCCCTGCGCAGCGCGGTGGCGACCCTGATCACCGTCTTCATGATCCTCACGGTCGTGCCGGCGCTGCTCCAGGCCAGCAGCATCACCGTGATCGCCCGCGTCGCCGACGGGCTTCCCGGAGTGGCCGGGGAGCACTTCATGCTCCGGGACACCGCGCCGTACCCGGCCGGTGTCGGGTTGGCGGTGCTGGCGGCCTGGGCGGTGGCCGGGCTGGTGGCGGGTCTGCTGGTACTGCGCCGGCGCGACGCCTGAGCCACCCGCACCGGGGCGGCCCGTACCAGCACGGTACGGGCCGCCCCGTCGTCCATCGTGGTCGGCCAGCCGTCAGCCGTCGGGGTCGGCCAGTCCCGCCTCGTGCGCGATGACGGCGGCCTGGACCCGGTTGCGTACGCCGAGCCGGGTGAGGATGGCGCTCACGTAGCTCTTGACCGTGCCTTCGACCAGGAACAGCCGCCGCGCGATCTGCGCGTTGGACAGCCCCGCCCCCAGCAGCGCCAGCACGTCCCGCTCCCGATCGGTGAGCGCACCGACCCGGGTACGGGCCGCCGTGGCGCGGGAAGCGCCCCCGGCGCGCAGCGCCGTGATGACCCGGTGGGTGACCTGAGGCGACAGGTACGCCGCCCCGCCGGCGACCGCCCGCACGCCGGCGATCAGATCACGGGGATCGCCGGACTTGAGCAGGAACCCGCTCGCTCCGTCGTCGAGCGCCCGGGCGATGTACTCGTCCTCCCCGAACGTGGTCAGGATGAGCGCGGCGGTCTCCGGTACCAGACGGTGGATCTCCGCCGCCGCCGCGAGCCCGTCGAGCCCGGGCATCCTGATGTCGAGGATCGCGACCCGGGGCCGGTGCCGCCGGGTGAGCTCGACCGCCTGCCGGCCGTCGGCCGCCTCGGCGACCACCTCGATGTCCGGGTCGGCGGACAGGATCGCCCGTACCCCGGCGCGGATCACCGCCTCGTCGTCGGCCAGCAGCACCCGGATCGCCGTACCTCGCGACTGCCCCGTCATCGCTGCTCCGTCATCGTTGGTCCGTCATCACTGCGTCCAGTCGCGCACGTCATCCTTCGCCACCAACCGGCCGCCGGCGAAGCACAGCCGGTAGGTCGGCTGCGCGAACGGGAAGTTGCCGTCGGTGTAGAACTCGCAGACCGTCGCGGGCGGGGCGGGATGCTCCGGGTACCTGGGCCGCTGCACCGCCTGCCGCGCAGGGAGTACCGGCGCCAGGTCCGCCCGCTCCTGGCCGAGGCGCAGCCGCGCGAAGTCGCCGGCCGCCAGTACCGAGTTGAAGGTGGCGAACGAGTAGTAGGTCAGGCCGAGCACCACCGCGATCGACACCGGCGCGATGAGCGCCACGGCGAGGCTGCGGCGTGCCCGCTGCCGGGCCGCGCGCCACTGCCTCGTCGAACCCGAGGTGGCCGCGTCGTGGACCGGATCCTCCTCGGCCGCGACGTCGGGTGGGCCGGCCGCGCCGGCCTCCCGCGGCTGTACCGGCAGCCGGGCGCGCAGCCGGAAACCCCCGTCGTACGGGCCGGCGCGCAGGGTCCCGCCCGCGAGCCGGACCCGCTCGGTGAGCCCGACCAGCCCGGTGCCCCCGGTTGCCGGAGCCGCCCGGCGCCCCGGAACCGGGCAGCGGACCCGCCGGAGGCCGACCGTTCGTGACCGAGACCGTGGTCTCCTCGGCCGAGTGGTTGAGCAGCACGACGACCTCCGCCCCCGGCGCGTGCCTCGCCGCGTTGGTCAGCGACTCCTGGACGACCCGGTACACAGCCCTCTCCAGCATCGGCGACCGCTCGACCGGATCGCCGTCGAGGCGCAGCCGCGCCGCCAGGCCCGAGCGGCGGGCCCGCTCGACCAGGCCGGCGACGCTCTCGTGCACCGGCTCCAGCGGGGCCGGGTCGGTCCGGTCGCTCAGCACGCCGATGATGTCGCGCAGCCGCTCGATCGCCCCGGCCGCGCTCATCCGCAACTCGCTCGCCGCCTGCCGCTGCTCGTTCGGGTCGGAGCAGACCTCCAGCGCGCCGGCGCGCAGCGCGATCAGGCTCAGTTCGTGGCCGAGGGAGTCGTGCATGTCCCGCGCGATCCGTGAGCGCTCCCGCAGCCGGGACTGCTCGGCGATGAACTGGCGCTCGCGCTCCAGCCGGTCGGCCCGTTCCCAGCCGGCACGCAGCAATTCCTGATGTTGGCGGCGGTACCGGCCCACCAGCCACGGCAGGACACCGGCGAACAGCAGCGTGGCGGTCAGGAAGAACCAGGTCGCCGCGCCCGTGTCGAGCACCACGACATTGAGGACGGTTCCCGCCGCCACGATCGCCGCGAACGCCAGCGCGGCCGGCCGGGCGGCCCGCATCCGGACCCCCACCAGGTAACTCATCACCGGGATGGCGAACGAGACGTTGCCGTCCTGCAGGGTCCAGCCCACGACGATCACGAGCGAGGCGAGCGGGTACCGCCGGCTGACCGCGACGGCGACGGCCATCAGCAGCAGGGACAGCACCGGTCGCCAGCGCAGCGGCCCGCCCTGGGACGGCGAGATCAGCGCCAGCGCGACCGGGAGCGACAGGGCGGCCCACAGCAGCGCGTCCAGCAGCACCCGGCGCCACCGGCCCGTACCCACCCATCCGGCCACCGGTCCGAGGGTACAAGCGCCCCGGCCTGCGCCATCACTGCCGAAAGTCAGGGGTGAGCGGGGTGTCAGCCGACGCGTACCGGGTAGGAGCCCTTCGGCGAGCCCGCAGGTACCGTCCGTAACCGGGCGGTGTTCGTGATCACGCCGTACGGCGGCTCCCGCTGGCATGGCGGGCACCCGGCAACGTGCCGCATGGCCGGCCGTACCGGCCGCCGGCAGCCGGCCGTACCGGTCGTCGGCACCGGGCCGAGCGGCAGCTCATGCGCGGCCGGCCCGCCGTACGCATCGGCCGGCGTGTGTCTGATCGAGTTCCCATCCGACAGAGCGGGGGCGGCGATAGCATCGATCGGGTGGCACCGGCGCCACTCCGGGGCGGGGTTGCCGAACGTCATGAGTCGTCCTGGGTTCGGCCGCCCCGCTGCGGATCTCCAGGTGAGTCCTCTAAGATGGCGGCCACTGCTTTGGTCCCCCGGGTCGGAGCGCGGACCGATACCGGTGGTGACGGCCATCCGAGGCCACGCCAACGCGTCAATCGGCACCGGTTGTCCCGACGTACATTGGACCTGAGGGTTCCCCGGCGGTAGCGAGATCAGGAAGGACTCACAGCCTGTGCAGGACACTTCTCAAGCACTGCGATTGCCGGCTCCGTGGTCGGAGGCCCGCATTACCGCGGTCGTGCCGACCTATAACGAGTCGGCGAATATGCAGGAAATGCTGAAGCGTCTGGCTGAGCTGCCCCTGCCCAATCTGCACGTCATCATTGTCGATGACAATTCGCCGGATGGCACCGCCGACGTCGCCGAGGAGATCGTGCGCGGCCTGGGGCCCCAGCGCGAGAACATGCTCACGGTGCTGCGCCGCACCAGCAAGGACGGGCTGGGCAGGGCGTACATCGCCGGCATGGCGGTCGCCCTGGAGCAGGGAGCGGAGTTCGTCGCGCAACTCGACGCCGACCTCAGTCACGCCCCCGAGTACATCCCGCAGATGCTCGGCGTGCTGATGTCCACGGAGGCCGGGGTCGTCATCGGCAGTCGCTATGTGGCGGGCGGCTCGCTGGCCGACGAGTGGAAAATGCACCGGCGACTGCTGTCCGGATGGGCGAACTTCTACGTGAACATGGTGTTGGGTCTCGGAGTGCGGGACGCCACCGCCGGATACAAGCTGTGGCGCCGCGACGTGCTGGAGCGGATTCCGATGGCGAAACTGCGCAGCGACGGCTACAGCTTCCAGGTGGAAATGAACTACGAGTGCAAGCGACTCGGGTGCCCGCTGGTGGAAATCCCCATCCATTTCGAGGAGCGGCACTCGGGCGCCAGCAAGATGTCGACGAAGGTGAAGATCGAGTCGGCGAAGATCCCGCTCCAGTTGCGGTTCGGCAAGCGCGCCGGCTGACCGGGCAGCCGGGTGACGAGCCCGGCCCGGTCCCCGAACGGGTGAACGCCGGTCGGTGGTCGCGCCGCCACGGCGTGCATTGATCGGCTTTCGTCAATCAAAGGTGTCGCCGCTACGCTGCGGTGATGGATCCGGTGGACCTTGACGACCCGCTCCGGCTGCGCAGAACAGACTTCGCGGTGCTGCGCCATCTGCCCACCCGGTGGTCCGACGACGACGTCTACGGCCACGTGAACAACGTGGTCCATTACCTGATGTTCGACACCGCGGTCAACGGGTGGCTGATCGAGGCGAGCGGCACCGACGTCCGGTCGCTGCCCGCGATCGGGCTGGTGGTGGAGACGTCCTGCCGGTACTTCTCCGAACTGCGCTTCCCCGAGGTGGTGACCGCGGGTATCGGGCTGGAGCGGCTCGGTACCAGCAGCGTCGTGTACCGGCTCGCCCTGTTCGGGCAGCACGCCGAGCAGCCCGCCGCGGCCGGCCGGTTCGTGCACGTCTACGTCGGGCGCGAATCGCGCCGGCCGGTTCCCGTTCCGGACCAGATCCGCGCCGCGCTGCGCCATCTGGACGCGAGTCGACCAGCGAACTAGACACGGCACCAATTCACAGCGAGGGAGACACCGGTGCACGAGACCGTCTTCACGTACGGGGCGCCGCAGCTCAAGTTCGGCGCCGGCGCCTCGGACGAGGTGGGCCACGACCTGAGCCATTACGGGTGCCGGCGGGTACTGGTGGTCACCGACGCGGGGGTGGCCGCCACCGGCGCACCGGACCGGGTCGCCGAGGGGATCCGCCGGTACGGCATGGACGCGCGGGTTTTCGCCGGCGTGCACGTGGAGCCGACCGACGCGTCGTTGCGCGAGGCCATCGAGGCGGCGCGGGCGGACGGGCCGTGGGACGCGTTCGTCGCGGTCGGCGGCGGGTCCAGCATCGACACCGCCAAGGCGGTCAACCTGCTGACCACGAACCCGGGCGAGCTGATGGACTACGTGAACCCGCCGGTCGGAGCCGGCCGCGCGCCGACCGAGCCGCTGCGCCCGCTGGTGGCGGTACCGACGACCACCGGTACCGGCTCGGAGAGCACCACGATCTGCGTGCTGGACGTCCTGCACCTGAAGGTGAAGACCGGCATCAGCCATGCCCGGCTGCGCCCCACGCTCGCGGTCGTCGACCCGTTGCTGACGGTGAGCCAGCCGGCCGAGGTGACGGCGGCGTGCGGCATGGACATCCTGTGCCACGCGCTGGAGAGCTGGACCGCGAAGCCCTACACGGCTTTCGAGCGCAAGCGGCCGGAGGAGCGGGTGCCCTACTGCGGCGCGAACCCGGTCGCCGACATGTGGGCGGAGCGGGCGCTACGGCTGCTGGCGCGTTCGCTGCGCGCGGCCGTGCGCGACGGCTCCGACGTGCGGGCGCGCACCGACATGGCGATGGCGGCGACGTTCGCCGGCATGGGATTCGGCAACGCCGGGGTGCATCTGCCGCACGCCAACGCGTACCCGATCGCCGGCGCCGTACGCGAGTTCCACCCGGACGGCTACCCGGCCGGCGAACCGCTGGTGCCGCACGGCATGGCGGTGGCGCTGACCGCACCGGAGGCGCTGAGGTTCACGTTCCCGGCGGACCCCCAGCGCCACCTGGAGGCGGCCGACCTGCTGATGTCCGCTGTGGACGGTGAACCAGAACGATCTGCGGTGGACGATCCGGCCGGCCGGCTGCCGTCGATCCTGCGCAACCTGATGCGCGACATCGGTATCCCGAACGGTATCGGCGCGGTCGGCTACCGGGACGGCGACATCGGCGTCCTGGTGGAGGGCGCCATGCGGCAGCAGCGGCTGCTGGCGACCGCACCCCGGGCCGCGACCGAGGACGACCTTGCCGGCATCTTCCGCAGCTCGCTCACCCTCTGGTAGGCGTTTTCACCCGGATCGGGTGAGCCGCACCGGCTTCTGCCGCCCCGAGCACCCCTCCCGGTGACACTGGAGGCGACGTCAGCGGGGGGGTGGTATGGCCGGGCCGCAGACCGGAGGCCGCCGGGCGACGCCCGAGGATCCGCTGCCGGGCGTCACGAGGGACGCGAGCATCCCCCGGATCGATGCGCGCAACCTGCCGCCCGAACTCGGCCCCGAGGCCATCGCGGTGGTCGCCGGGCGCACCTTCATGTACTCCAACCTGATCGGCGACGTACCGACCGGAACCATCGGCGGCCTCGTCCACGCCGACACCAGGCTGCTGAACCGGTGGCTGCTCACCATCAACGGCAGCGCGCTCTTCGCCCTGCGCTCGGCCGTCGTCGAGCACTACGATGCCGCCTTCTTGCTCACCAACCCGCCGCTGCCCGGGGTGCCCGCCAACGCCATCGGAGTGCGCCGGCGGCGGCTGCTGGGAGACGGTTTCCGCGAGGAGATCGAGCTGCAATCCTTCGGCGAGGAGCCGATCGACATCGAGATGCGGATCGCCGTCGGCAACGACTTCGCCGACCTGTTCGAGATCAAGTCCACGGTGCGCGACCGTTCCGCGCAGATCACCCGCCACCACGCCGCCGACAACTGCCGGGTACACCTGCGGTACCGCAACGGTTCGTTCGAGGCGCACACGGTCGTCGACGCGTACCCGCCCGCCAGCGAGATCGAGGGCGACGACCTGATCTGGCGGCTGCGCCTGCAACCCGGCGAGATGTGGCGCGTCGATCTGGACGTGCCGCTGCACTACTCGGCCCGCCAGCCGGCTCCGCCGGTGCGCAACCTCGACGAGTTGGAGGCCTCGGCCCACGATCCGGTGAGCATGTGGCGGAGGCGTTTGCCGCGGGTGATCAGCGACTCGCACCTGATCAACGAGGCGACTCTGACCGCGTCACGGGACCTGGTCGCGTTGCGGATCAGGGCCACCGCCGAGGGCATGCAGATCCTCATGCCGGCCGCCGGACTGCCGTGGTACCTCACCGTGTTCGGCCGGGACACGATCATCACCGCGTACCAGACCTCCAGCCTGGGCACCACCCTGGCCAGGGGCGGGCTGCTCGCCCTGGCCGAGCGGCAGGGCAAGGTGTGCGACGACTTCCGCGACGAGGAGCCGGGCAAGATCATGCACGAGGTGCGCAGCGGCGAGCTGACCGAACTGGGTGCCCTGCCGTTCGGCCCGTACTACGGCGGCGCCGACACCACCCCGCTGTGGCTGATCCTGCTGTCCGAGTACTGGCGGTGGACCGGCGACGACGATCTGATCCGGGCACTGCACGGGCCGACGATGGCCGCGTTGAACTGGATCGACGAGTACGGCGACCGGGACCGGGACGGCTACGTCGAGTACCAGACGCGCTCGCCGCAGGGTTTGGGCAACCAGTGCTGGCGCGACTCGCCGCAGGGCGTGCAGTTCGCGGACGGGACGATTCCGGTCCTGCCGATCGCGACCTGCGAGATCCAGGGGTACGTGTACGACGCCAAGCTGCGCCTGGCCGACCTCGCCGAGGGGCCGCTGAACGATCCGGGGCTGGCGGACCGGCTGCGGCGCGAGGCCGCCGAGCTGTACGACCGGTTCAACCGGGACTTCTGGATCGAGGAGCGGGGCGGCTACTACGCGCTGGGTCTGGACGGCGACAAGCGCAAGATCGATTCCCTGACCTCCAACATCGGCCACCTGCTCTGGTCCGGGATCGTGCCGGCGGACCGGGCGCGGTTGGTGGTCGACCGGCTGATGTCCGAGGAACTGTTCTCCGGCTGGGGGGTACGGACACTGTCCACCCTGGACGCCGGGTACAACCCGATCGGGTACCACTACGGCTCGGTGTGGCCGCACGACAATTCGCTCATCGTGACCGGGCTGTGCCGGTACGGGTTCCGGGAGCAGGCCAACCTGATCATCATGGCGCTGCTGGACGCGTCCGGGTACTCCGGGTACCGCCTGCCCGAGGCGTTCTCCGGGTACCCGCGCTCGCGTGCGGTCTTCCCGATCCCGTACCCGACGGCGTGCAGCCCGCAGGCCTGGGCCAGCGGAACCCCGCTGCTGTGCGTACGCGCGATGCTCGGGCTGCACCCGCGCGACGGCCGGGTCGAGGTGGACCCCTGCCTGCCCGAGGGGGTCGAGCGGATCCACGTCACCGGCCTGCACGCCTACGGCCAGATCTGGGACGTCCAGGCCACCGGTACCACCGGACAGGTGCGTCTCGCGCAGTGACCGCCCGGCCGTGCCATCCTTGTGGCGTGAGGGACCGGACCGGCAAGACTGACAGGGGCCTGCCATCGACCCGCCGGCGGCGCGTCCGCCGGGTGTTCGGCGCGGCGGCCATCGGCTCGGCGGCGGTCGGCGCGGCCGCGTGGGTGGCGCGGGATCTGTCCGCCGCCTTCGGCGCGAGCCCCGACGAGGTGCGCGCGCGGGTGCCGGATTCGCCTCAGTTGCGCGGCGGCACGTTCCGCAACCGGGAACAGACCCGCACCCTGCTGTCCGACGCCGGTCGGAGCACGCTGCGCGAGTTGCTGTTCGGTGGCCAGCGCCGCAAGCCGGTCGGCGCGGTGCCGGTGGTGGCCGCGCCCGGCGATGACCTTGGTGCGGCGTCGGGTGCGGTTCCGGCCGCCGGGGGCCTGCACATCACCTGGTACGGTCACGCCTCCGCACTCCTGGAGATCGGCGGCAGGCGGGTGCTGCTGGACCCGGTGTGGAGCGAGCGCTGCTCGCCGTCCCCGATGGTCGGACCGCGCCGGCTGCACCCGCCACCGGTGCCGCTGGAGCTGTTGCCGGCGCTGGACGCGATCCTCATCTCCCACGATCACTACGACCACCTCGACATGCCGACCGTGCAGTCGCTGGTCGGCACGCAGTCCGCGCCGTTCGTGGTACCGCTCGGCGTGGGTGCCCACCTCGACCGGTGGGGGGTACCGGCAGAGCGGATCATCGAGTTGGACTGGGACGGCTCGGTCGAGGTCGTCGACGGGCTGCGGTTGACCGCCACCCCGGCGCGGCACTTCTCGGGCCGGCTGCTGACGAAGCGGAACTACACGCTGTGGTGCTCATGGGTGCTGACCGGCACGGATCCGGACGGCACCACCCGGCGCATCTTCTACAGCGGTGACTCGGGCTACTTCGACGGGTACCCGGAGATCGGCGCGTCGTACGGGCCGTTCGACGCCACGCTGATCCAGATCGGTGCGTACGACGTGCGGTGGCCGGAGATCCACATGACTCCCGAGGAGGCCGTCCAGGCCCACCTCGACCTGCGTGGCGGCCTGCTCGTCCCGGTGCACTGGGCGACGTTCGTGCTGGCCTTCCACGCCTGGTCCGATCCGGTCGACCGGCTGTGGCGGGAGGCCAAGGCCCGGGGGGTCAGCCTGGCCGTGCCGCGGCCCGGCGAGCGCGTGGACGTCGACGAACCGCCGGCCGTGGACGGCTGGTGGCAGGCGATCGCCTGAACTGGTCCCGCGCTCCCACTGGTCCCGCAGGGGCGGCCCGCGCTCAGGAGACCCGGGTCGGGTCGGCCACCTGGTGACGCACGGCCCACAGCGCGGCCTCGGTACGCGACGACGACCGGGTCTTGCGCAGCAGGTTGGACACGTGCACGGTCACGGTACGGATCGAGATGCCCAGCGACCGGGCCACCTGCTTGTTGGACATGCCCGCCGCGAGGCAGGCGAGCACCTCGACCTCCCGGGCGGTCAGTTGCGCCTGCGGCTGCGGGCGCGGCTGGGTGGCGAGCAGTTCGGTCAGCCGGTACGGGTTGCCGCCGGTGCTGCCGTACGCCGCCTCGGCGACGTGCGCCGCCACCGGCGTGCCGTACGCCTGACCGAGCAGCACCGACACCTCGGCCTCGGTCAACGGGAGCAGGTGCTGGCGGATCGCGTCCGGCGCACCGG
Organism: Rugosimonospora sp.; assembly: GCA_036494675.1. GTDB lineage: Bacteria > Actinomycetota > Actinomycetes > Mycobacteriales > Micromonosporaceae > Rugosimonospora. The sequence continues at coordinate 6,035 of DASXOA010000044.1, read as the reverse complement.
TGAGCCTGGCCAGGGTACGGGCGGCCAACTGCGGGGACACCGCCTCCTCGGGCAGCCGGCTGGTGACCAGCAGCAGCCCCGGCAGGTTCGGGGCGGCGGCCAGCTCACCGATCAGGTTGAGGCTGGCCGGGTCGAGCGCGTGCAGGTCCTCGACCACGATGACGGCGGGCCCGGCGCCGGCCAGGGCGCGGACCGTCTGCACCGCGAGGCGCAGCAGCGCACCGGGTGCGTACCGGCGGGCCGGCGCGGACGGCTGCTGGGCCAGCCAGGCCAGGGCGTCGGGCGGGATGTCGAGCCCGACCGCGGGTCGGCCGCTCAGCACGGCGGCCAGCCAGTCGTACGGCGCCGGGGAGTGCACCCGGGCCCCGCCGGACAGTACGGTGCCCGGCCGGGGCAGCATGGCGTCGATGGCGCAGCGGACGAGCAGGCTCTTGCCCGAACCCGCGTCGCCGGTGATGACCGCGATGCCGCGGCCGGTACCCGCCGGTCCGGCAGCCACGACCCCCGCGCCGGATTCCCCGAGGCCGGCAGCCCCGGGACCGGGCCCGGGCGGGTACGGTGGCGGCGTGGACAGCCGCGCCCAGGCCCGGGTCAGTTCGGCCAACTCGCCCTCCCGGCCGACCATGGACACCGGCATCATCGCTCTACCATACGTAGTAGTGCGTACAGACTCTTCTAAGCCTCGTTTGACAAGCTGTTCGTCATGAACGCTGCCGAGCTTGCCGGCGCCGCCCAGCCGGCCGGTGCCGCCGATCGCGCAGGCCACGCCCCGTCGGTGATACTGAGTGCCGTCGTGCTGACCGACCGTGGTCTGCGTCGCGACACCAACGAGGACACCGCCTACGCCGGCCGGCGGTTGATCGTGCTCGCCGACGGTGTCGGCGGGCTTCCCGGGGGCGAGGTCGCCAGCCAGATCGCCGTCGAGACGCTGGTGCCGCTGGACGACGCGCTGCCTGCGGGGCAGAGCGCGCTCGACGCGCTGCGGGATGCGGTCGAGGCCGCACGGGCGCGGATCGGCGAGGCGGTCGCGCGGGATCCGTCGCTGGAGGGCATGAGTACCACGCTGACCGGGATGGTGCTGGTGGCCGACCGGATCACGATGGTCCACATTGGAGACTCGCGGGCGTACCTGTGCCGCGGCGGCGTGCTGGGGCAGTTGACCCGGGACGACAGCTACGTGCAGATGCTGGTCGACGAGGGTGCGATCACTCCGGAGGAGGCGCGGGTACATCCGCAGCGTTCCCTGGTCAGCCAGGTGCTCCAGGGCCAGCCGGCCCGCCCGGCCTACACGGTGCTGAGGCCCGATCCGGGCGACCGTTTTCTGCTCTGCAGCGACGGGCTGTCCGATGTGGTCGACGACGATCAGATCGGCCGCGCCCTGCGCGAGTACCCGGATCGTGGCGACTGCGCCCGGGAACTCGTCCGGCTCGCGCTGATGGGCGGCGGGCCGGACAACATCACGGTCGTGGTCGCCGACGTGTCCACCGCCGACGTGTCCGCAGCGATGGCGAACTGACCCGAAAGTCACCGTCCATTGTGGACGGACTGGTGGCGCACCGGTGCCGTGACCGGGGCGCCGACCTCAACGCTCGGACAGGTGCACGTGGTTCATGTGGTCGCCGGACGGGGTGCCGTCGCCCTTGTAGTAGTGCCAGCCGACCCCGGGCGACCAGATCTGGTGGTACCAGATGACGTACAGCACGCCGAGTCGGTCCGCGTTGGCGATGAAATACCCGGCCAGCCGGTTGCCGTAGTCGCGGTCGGACCCGGTGGCGATGCCGCCGAAGCCGTTCTTCGCCGCCGCGAAGTCGCACGCCCGGCCGAGCGGGTGTTCGCCCCAGGACTGCTGGCGCCAGCAGGCCGTGTAGTGCGTGAAGCCGGCGAGCCGGGCCTGCTGGTACGCGTGCAGCGTGCGCGCGGTCAGGCAGCCCGACGTGGTCGGGTCGTCCTGCGTGCACTTCTGGTCGGGGAAGCTGCCGTCCGGGTTGCGCGGCGCGGGGTCCGCGCTCGGCGCCGGGATCACCACCCCGGTCGTCGGACCACCCGCGGTGACGGCGAGCGCCTGCTGGATCTGCGCCTTGCGCCGGGCCAGTTCCGCGGTCTGGGTCTGCGCGGCTCCCACCTGCCTGGCCAGCTCGGCACGCTGCGTCGCGGCCGAGTCCTGGACCTCCTTGAGCTCGCGCAACTGCACGTCGTCGTACTGGGCGAGCTGGTGCAGGGTCAGCGCACGCTGCACGAAATCGTCCGGCGAGACGCTGTTGAACACGGTCAGCAGCGTCCCGACCCGGCCGACCCGGTACGTGCGGGAGGCCACCGCGTCGACCGAGGTGGTCAGCTCGGCGAGTCGCTGTTGCGTCGCGGCAAGCTTGGCGGTCAGGTCGGCCTGGGCGTGCTGGGCCGCGTCCAGCCGCCCCTTCGCGTCGGTGTACGCGCGGGAGGCGGCGGTGAGCTGGTCCTGTAGCGAGCCCGGGTTGGCACCGTCCGGATCGGAGCCGCCAGCCGCCGGGCTGGGCGTCGGCGCGGCGAGGGCCGGCGCGGCCGCCCCGGGCGCGACCAGCAGGCACAGGCTGACGGCGCAGGCGACGAGCGGCGCCCACCCGAGGGCCCGGCGACGGTGGCGGGCGCGGTCAGCGGCGGATAATCGGATCCTTCTCATCAGCGCCGTCCTTCCGGGGGACTACGGCGTCCAATGGTCGGACAGCAGCCTACCGTGACCCGGCGCCCCACCCCGCCCCACCGGCCGATGGATCTGTAGACTCCCTGCTCCGCTGGATCCGGAGCCGCCCGAACGTTACCGAACGCGTACCCGTCAGGTACAACCCGTCGTCGCGCTGGCGGCACGGGCAACGTCGACGGGCCCGCTTTCGGGTGTTCGCGTAGCGGGGCGGCTGGTCGTGACACGATGGCCTCATGCGCGTGGGGATCATCGGGTACGGGTTGGCCGGCCGGGTCTTCCACGGGCGGCTGCTGGCCCAGACGCAGGGTGCCGAGGTGGTCGCCGTGGTCACCCGCGACCCCGAGCGGAAGGCCGCCGCCGAGAATGATCTTCCCGGCGTGACCGTCTTCGGTACCGTTCGGGAGATGCTGTCCGCGGCCCGGCTGGACCTCGTGGTGGTCGCGACCGTCCCGGCCGCCCACCCGGACAACGCGCTGGAGTGCCTGGCGGCCGGCGTGGCGACCGTGGTGGACAAGCCGCTCGCGGTCGACGCGGGCACCGCGGCCGGGATCGTCGGCGGGGCCGGCGACACCCCGCTGACCGTGTTCCAGAACCGCCGGTGGGACGCCGACCAGCTCACCCTGCGCAGGCTGCGCGCACACGACCGGCTCGGGCGGGTGCTGCGCTACGAGTCGCGCTTCGAGCGCTGGCGGCCACAGATCGACCCGACCCGGTGGCGTGACCGCAACGGCCCGACCGAGGGTGGCGGCGCGCTGCTGGATCTCGGCAGCCACCTCGTCGACCAGGCGCTGGCGCTGTTCGGTCCGGTGCTCACCGTGTACGGCGAGGTGGAGACCCGGCGCGCCAACCGGCAGCCGGACCTCGCCGGGCAGCCCAGCGAGGGGGAGGCCGGAGACGGCGAGGTCGGCGACGATGACGCCTTCCTCGCCCTGGAGCACGCCGACGGTACCCGCTCCCAACTGTGGTGCAGCGCGATCGCGGCGGCTCCCGGGCCACGGCTGCGGGTGCTGGGTTCGGCCGCCGGGTACGTGGTCGACGAGGGGGACGGCCAGGAGGACGCGCTGCGCGCCGGGCTGCCGGTGAGCGAGGCGAAGCCGAAGCAGGGTTGGCTGGTGCGCGGCGCCGAGCGCGAGTCGGTGGATCCGGAGCGCGGTCGGTGGGACGCGTTCTACCCGGCGGTACTGGCGGCGGTGCGCGACGGCGGCCCGATGCCGGTCGACCCGATGGACGCGGTACGGGCACTGGAGATCATCGACGCCGCCCGGCGCTCGGCCAAGAACCGGGAAGTCGTCCGGGTCGCCTGAACGGGCCCTCGAACGAACGGGCTCCAGAACGAACGGGCTCCAGAACTAACAGGCCCTGAAACGAACGGGCCCGCCCGGAGGACGCTCTCGCACCCTCCGGGCGGACTCTTGTCATTTCCCGCCCGCGACCGGCCACACCCCTGTACCGACCGCACGATCTACGGTACAGACATCGGATGGCCGGCATGTCGCAGGGCTGTGTCGGGGTTGTAAACGGACCCGGTCTCAATCCAGGCGGACGATCATCTTTCCGGTGTTGCCGCCCTGGAGAACTCCGAGGAACGCGTCGGCGGTGTGCTCGATCCCGGCCACGACCGTCTCGTTCAGCCGGACTTTCCCTTCGCGCAGCCATCCGCTCATTTCGCCGACGAAGTCGGGCATCCGACTGTAGTGATCAGTCACGATGAAGCCGCGCAGGGTCAGCCGCTTGGTGGTCACCATCGCCAGGTTGGCCGGGCCGGGTACCGGCGAATCGGCGTTGTACCCCGAAATCGACCCACAGAGGGCAGCACGGCCGTTACGGCGCAAACGGCCGATCGCGGCGGACAGGTGGTCGCCGCCCACGTTGTCGAAGTACACGTCGATCCCGTCCGGCGCGGCCTGCGCCAGAGCCTCGGACACCGGGGCGTCCCGGTAGTTGAACGCGGCGTCGAAGCCCAACTCCTCCAGGTAGCTGACCTTGGCGGCCGAGCCGGCGCTGCCGATCACCCGGCCGGCGCCGCGCAGCCGGGCGATCTGCCCGGCCAGGCTGCCCACCGCGCCGGCCGCGGCCGAGACGAAGACCTGGTCGCCCGGCTTCATCTCGGCGATGTCCAGCAGGCCGACGTACGCGGTCAGCCCGGGCATTCCCAGCACGCCCAGGTAGACCGAGGGGCTGAGTCCGGCCTGTTCGGCCACCGGCCGGACCCTCGCCGCGTCCAGTACCGCGTACTCGCGCCAGCCGAGGTCGTGGAGCACCAGGTCGCCGGGGGACAGCGAGGCGTCCCCGGACTCCACGACCTCCCCGACGGCGCCCCCGCTCATCACCTCACCGACCTGGAATGGCGGAACGTACGACTTCGCATCGTTCATCCGGCCGCGCATGTACGGGTCGACGGACAGGAACCGGTTGCGGACCAGCACCTGACCGGGGCCGGGGGCGGGGACGGGCGCCTCCACCAGCGCGAAATTGTCCGAGGTGGGCCAGCCTGTGGGACGGGAGGCGAGATGGATTTCACGACCGATGAGGGTAGGCATCGGGCCAGCGTACGGCGGCGCCGACCCGGCTCCGTAGCGCGAGGGTGATGTAACAGCCCGCGAATTGCCAGTGGGCCGTGCCCTTGCGAATGTGATAGAAAGGGCAAGCTTGCTGCGCGATTCATGGGTTCCTCACCACCGGAGTAGAGCCGCCGGGAGGTTCAATGTCCACCTTGACGATCACCGTACGTTTGGACAGCAACGGTGCGGTGCAGATCAACCCCGCAGGCGAGATTGATGCCGACAACTGTCACGAACTGCGGGAAAAGGTCGGGAGCATGTTGGCCACCGACCCGCCGCCGTTGATCAAGGTGGACATGTCGCTCGTCAAGTTCATCGACTCGGTGGGCATCGGCGCCCTGGTCGCCTGCTACCACGCGGCCGCCGCCAGTGGCGTCCGGCTGGTGGTCAGCAACCCCACCGCATACGTGCACCGGATTCTCTACATTTCCGGACTGCTCGGCCTGTTCGGCTCGCCCGCCCGGCTTCCGGAGCGTGGCCGCCGTCCGCTGCCGACCGGCTGAGCCCGCTGCCGGCCCCGCTGAGCCGCCGTTGCCCAGTGGCCCGTCCCTCAGCGCCAGCTCTCGTCGGTACCGACCGTGGTGAGTCGCTGAGTGGCCCGGGACAGCGCGACATAGAGGGTACGCACGCCGGACGGCGACTCCGCGATGATCGCAGTCGGCTCCACCACGAGGACCCCGTCGTACTCCATGCCCTTGCTCTCCAGGCTGTTGACGGTCTGTAGGCGGCCGGAGTCGAGGTCCGCCACCCACCCGGCCACCCGGTCCCTCGTCGCCTGGGTGGCGATCACGCCGACC
>DASXOA010000043.1:0-6939 GCA_036494675.1 Rugosimonospora sp. | reverse complement strand
GTTCTTCAAGGCGGCCACCGCCGCGGGCATCACCCCGGTCCTGGGCATCGAGGCATACGTGGCGCCGGAGTCGCGGTACGAGCGCAGGCCGGTGCGGTGGGGCAAGCCCGACCAGAAGTCCGACGACGTGTCGGGTGCCGGTCGCTACACGCACGCCACGATGTGGGCGGCGAACAACGAGGGGCTGCACAACCTGTTCCGGCTGATCTCCAGGGCCTCGATCGAGGGCACTTACGGCAAGCCCCGGATGGACGCCGAGCTCATCGCCGAGCATTCCGGCGGCATCATGGCGACGACCGGCTGCCCGTCCGGTGAGGTGCAGACCCGGCTGCGGCTGGGGCAGGACCAGGAGGCTCTGGCCGCCGCCGCGCGGTACCGGGACATCTTCGGCCCGGACAACTACTTCCTCGAAATCATGAACCACGGGCTGGAGATCGAGCGGCGCGTCCGCGACGGCCTGATCGACATCGGCCGCAAGCTGAGCATGCGGCCGGTGGTCACCAACGACTCCCACTACACGGTCCCGGAGCAGGCCACGGCCCACGACGCGTTGCTCTGCGTGCAGACCAACGCCAACATCTCAGACACCAAACGGTTCCGGCTCGACGGCAGCGGCTACTACCTGAAGTCCGCGCAGGACATGTTCGGCCTCGACAGCTCGGACATCTGGGCGGACGGGTGCAAGAACACCCTGCTGATCGCGGAGCGGGTCGACACGACCGGCATGTTCGCCTACCACAACCTGATGCCCCGGTTCCCCGCCCCGGAGGGCGAGACGGAGCAGAGCTGGTTCGAGAAAGAGGTGTGGGCGGGCATGGCCCGCCGCTACCCGGCCGGCATCCCGCAGGACCGCCGCACCCAGTGCGAGTACGAGGTCGGGGTCATCAGCCAGATGGGCTTCCCCGCCTACTTCCTGGTGGTGGCCGACTTCATCAACTGGGCCAAGCAGAACGGCCACCAGGTCGGCCCGGGCCGCGGTTCGGCCGCGGGCAGCATCGTGGCGTACGCGCTGGGGATCACCGACCTCGACCCGATCGATCACGGGCTGATCTTCGAGCGGTTCCTCAACCCGGAGCGCGCGTCGATGCCCGACATCGACACGGACTTCGACGAGCGCGGGCGCACCGAGACGATCCGGTACGTGACCGAGAAGTACGGAGACGACCGGGTCGCACAGATCGCGACGTTCGGCACGATCAAGGCCAAGGCCGCGATCAAGGACGCCGCCCGGGTGCTCGGCTACCCGTACGCGGTCGGGGATCGGATCACCAAGGCGATGCCGGCGGCGGTCATGGGCAAGGACATGCCCCTGGCCGGGGTGTTCGACCCCAGCCACCCCCGGTACGGCGAGGCCACGGAGCTGCGCGCCCTGCACGACGCGGAACCGGACGTCTCGAAGATCATCGGGGTCGGCCGGGGCCTGGAGGGCCTGGTCCGGCAGACCGGTGTCCACGCCGCCGGTGTGATCATGTCCGCGGAGCCGCTGGTCGAACACGTGCCGGTGATGCGCCGGGAGGACGACGGGGCGATCATCACCCAGTTCGACTACCCGACCTGCGAAACGCTCGGCCTGATCAAGATGGACTTCCTCGGGCTGCGCAACCTCAGCATCATGGCCGACGCGGTGAAGAACGTGGCCGCCACCACCGGACGGACCATCGACCTGCTCACGCTGCCGCTGGACGACAAACCCACCTACGAGTTGCTGGCCCGCGGCGACACGCTCGGGGTGTTCCAACTCGACGGTGGGCCGATGCGGGCGCTGATGAAGCTGATGCGCCCGGACAACTTCGAGGACGTCTCCGCGCTGATCGCCCTGTACCGGCCCGGCCCGATGGGCGCGAACAGCCACAACAACTACGCCCTGCGCAAGAACGGCCAGCAGGAGATCACCGCTATCCACCCGGAGCTGAAGAAGCCGCTGGAGGAGATCCTCGGCCCCACCTACGGTCTGATCGTCTACCAGGAGCAGGTCCAGCGCGCCGCGGTGAAGCTGGCCGGCTACACGCTGGGTAAGGCCGACAACCTGCGCAAGGCGATGGGCAAGAAGAAGAAGGAGGTACTGGACAAGGAGTTCATCCCGTTCCAGGCCGGCATGCGCGCCAACGGGTACTCCGACCCCGCGATCCAGACCATCTGGGACATCCTCGTCCCGTTCGCCGACTACGCGTTCAACAAGGCGCACAGCGCCGCCTACGGACTCATCGCGTACTGGACCGCGTACCTCAAGGCCAACTACCCCGCCGAGTACATGGCCGCGCTACTGACCTCGGTCGGTGACGACAAGGACCGGATGGCGCTCTACCTCGCCGAATGCCGCCGCATGGGGATCACCGTGTTGCCGCCGGACGTCAACGAGTCCATCGCCCCGTTCTCCCCGGTGGGCGACTCGATCCGGTTCGGCCTGCACGCGGTGCGCAACGTCGGCGGGCCGGTCGTCGAGTCGATCGTCAAGACCCGCGGACGCAAGGGTGCGTACTCCTCGTTCGGCGACTTCATGACGAAGGGCGAACTCGCGGTGTGCAACAAGCGCACCATCGAGTCTCTGATCAAAGCCGGCGCGTTCGACTCTCTCGGCCACACCCGCAAGGGCCTGCTGGAGGTTCACGAGCAGGCGGTCGAGGCGACGACCGCGGTCAAGCGCAAGGAGGCCGAGGGCCAGTTCGACCTGTTCGGCTCCCTGATGGACGCGGAGGAGACCGACGTCGGGCTGACCATCGAAATCAAGGACCACGAGTGGGACAGCCGGACCCTGCTGGCCTTCGAACGCGAGATGCTCGGCCTGTACGTGTCCTCCCACCCGCTGGCCGGATCCGAACGGATCCTGCGCGGCAACTCCGAGCACGCGATCGCGCAGATCGACGACGACGAGATGCCCGACGGCGCGCAGGTCACCGTCGCCGGCATGCTCGTCGGGGTGGCCAAGCGCGTCACGAAGCAGGGCAAGATGTGGGCGTCGGCGACCCTGGAGGATCTGGCCGGCGGGATCGAGGTCCTGTTCTTCCCCAACACCTACGAACTCGTCTCCGACCGGATCGCCGAGGACCTGGTCGTCGCCATCAGGGGCAGGGTCAACCGGCGCGACAGCGGCGTCGCCATCGCGGTCTCCGACATGAGGATCCTCGACGTGAGCGCCGCCAGCGACACCCGGCCGCTGACCATCACGATGCGGCAAACCATGGTCAATGAGGAGCGCGTGGAGCGGCTCAACGAGATCCTGACCCGCCACCGCGGCCAGACCGAGGTACGCCTGCAGATGGGCCGGCACCTGCTGCGGCTGCAGAACCACTCGGTCGACGTCACACCAGCGCTGCTCGCCGACCTGAAGGCGTTCGTGGGGGCGGCCAACATCTCGTAACCACGGCGGTCGGCTCTCCGCGGCGGCTCAGGGTGTCGACGCGTCCCGATCGGCCAGAGCCTTCTTCACCCGCGGCATGACCTCCTCGCCGTACAGCCGGATCGAGGTCATCAGATTCTCGTGCGGAAGCGTCCCCGAGCTGTACTTGAACCCGAAGCGCTCCACGCCGAGGGTGCGTACCGTCTCCGCGACCTTGGCGGCGACCGTCTCGGGCGATCCCACGTAGAGCGAGCCGTGATCCGCCTCCGCCTCGAAGCGGTCCCGGGTGGTGGGGCCCCAGCCGCGCTCGCGGCCGATGCGGTCGTGCTGGTTGCGGTAGTGCGGCCAGAGTTCCTCGCGGGCGCGCGCGTCCGTCTCGGCGACGTAGCCCGGGGAGTGCACGCCGATCGGCAACTGGTCGAATCCCAGGTGGGTCAGGGCCCGGTGGTACAGGTCCACGAACGGGGCGAAGCGCGCCGGCTGGCCACCGATGATCGCCAGGATGAGCGGCAGCCGGTACCGCGCCGCCCGCACCACGGACTCCGGGCTGCCGCCGACGCCGACCCAGGTACGCAGCCGGCCGGACTCGGTCTTCGGGTACACCTGCTGGTCCGTGAGGCCGGGGCGCAGCGCGCCCTGCCAGGTCACCGGCCCCTCATCGAGGAGCTTGGCGAGCAGGTCGAGCTTCTCCTCGAACAGTTCCTCGTACTGTTCCAGGTCGAAGCCGAACAGCGGGAACGATTCGGTGAACGAACCCCGGCCCAGAATGATCTCGGCCCGGCCCCGGGAAACCGCGTCGAGCGTGGCGAACTTCTCGAACACCCGCACCGGATCGTCGGAGCTGAGCACGGTCACCGCGGTGCCGAGCCGGAGGCGCTCGGTGCGGCCGGCGATGGCCGCCAGGACGATCTCCGGCGCCGAGACGGCGAAATCGTCGCGATGGTGCTCTCCGACGCCGAACGCGTCGATTCCCAGGCTTTCGGCGAGAACGGCCTGTTCGACCACGTTGCGGATCACCTGGGGGTACGGCAGCCGGCTCCCGTCGCGATCGACGGTCACGTCGCCGAAGGTGTCGAGGGCGAATTCCAGCGGTGCGGGCATGTTCGACTCTTCCTGTGGGCCGTGTTGTCCGACCACGGCAACCGTCTCACCGGGCCACGCATTCCACACCGTGCCCGGGCTCCAGTGCTCCTGCGCCGCCATCCTGCCAGGCGCCGTGATCTCTCCCGCGGCGCCATCCTGCCAGGCGCCGTGATCTCTCCCGCGGCGGCGGGCAGGATGGTGTCATGCGCCTGGTGTCGTTACTGCCCTCCGCCACAGAGATCATCTACGCCCTCGGCCTCGGCGACGACCTCGTCGGGGTCACCTTCGAATGCGACCAGCCGGCGACCGCGCGGGTCGACAAGACCGTCGTGGTCGGCGGCCGGGACACCCGCGGCATGAGCCCGGCGCAGATCGACGACTACGTGAAGGCACAGTTGGCGGCCGGCGCCGACCTCTACACCCTGCACGCCGACGCCCTCGCCGGCCTGGACCCGGAGCTGATCCTGACCCAGGACCTGTGCCAGGTCTGCGCCCTGCCCTCCGGCCAGGTCTCGGACGCCCTGGACTACCTCGGCTGCCGCGCCGACGTGGTGTCCCTCGATCCCTATACCCTGGATGAGGTACTCGACACCATCCTCACCGTCGGCGCCCGCACCGGCGTACCCGATCGGGCCGAGGCAGTCGTCGCCGGTCTGCGTACCCGGCTCACCGCGGTCGCCACCGCCGTCGAGCACCTACCCAGGCGACGGGTCGCGGTCGTGGAATGGGTCGACCCGCCGTTCACCTCCGGCCACTGGGTACCCGACCTCGTGCGGGCCGCCGGCGGCGAACCGGTCGCGGCCCGCCCCGGCGCCCGATCCGTCGAGACCACCTGGCGGGAGTTCACCGACGCGGCACCCGACGTCGTACTCGTCACGCCGTGCGGCTTCCACCTCGACGGCGCCGCGCGGCAGGCGCGGGCGATCGCCCCACGGTTTCCCGACGCCGAGGTGTGGGCGCTGGACGCGGACGGCATCGTCGTGCGCCCCGGCCCGCGGCTCGTCGACGGCATCGAGGCGATCGCGTCGATCCTGCACCCCGGTGCTGTGCCGCAACCCCCGATCGCAGCCGCGGCCAGGGTGGCGTGACGGACCCATCCCCCTGTGCCGCAACCGCCGATCGCAGCCACGGCCCGGGTGGCGTGGCAGGGCGCGCACCCGGCGCCGCGGAAGCGGATGAGCGTCGTCAGGCGGAGAACTCGTTGACCTTGCTCGGGGTGATCCTGGCGACGAGGCGCATGATGTGCGCCGGCTCGGGCGGGGGCGACTCACCGAGGTACTTCTGTGACAGGCGCTCCGACAGTGACTTCTCCGGATCCTCGACCAGTTCGACCGTGCCCCGGACCTCCACGGAGTGGTAAGGGTTCCCGAGGTCGAAGACGGACAGCGCCACCCGCGGATCCCGCGCCAGGTTCCGGGCCTTCTGCTTGTCGGCGGTGACCGTGAACAGCAGCGTGTCGCCGTCGCGGTCGATCCAGACCACCGAGGACTGTGGCTGCCCGTCGCGGCCCAGGGTGGCGACGGTGGCGAAGTTGTTCCCATCGATGAGCCGCCGTGCGGCGTCGGAGAGAGTGACTGACATCCCGTTACCTCTCAGTGAGTTGAACGTGACTCATGATTGGCAGTCGTCCGTTGCCGGGCGACGTTGACCGGATGAACCGGTCTAGACGCTTCACCGCCCGCCGCCCCGCCCGCGGATGCAGGTCTTACGGGTCTTACGTAGGCTCCACGTCCTGTTTTCGCGTCGCCCAGCAACTCCAGGTCGACGTGCCGCACGAGCGCGGCAAGGTTACGTGCGGCGTTGACGTCCCGGTCCAGGGACAACCCGCACGCGGTGCAGTTGAACATGCGCTCGGCCAGTGACAGTTTGGGTTTCACTGTCTGGCAGGCGGAGCACGTCTTGGAACTGGGGTACCACCGGTCGGCGACGTGCAGCGTGCTGGCGTACCAGCCGGTCTTGTAGCCGAGGTGCCGGCGCAGCGTCGCCGGGGCGGCGTCGGTCAGGGACCGGGCCAGCTTGCGGTTACGCATCATGCCGGCCACGTGGAGGTCCTCGACCACGACCGTGGTGAACTGCTGCGCCAGGCGGGTGGTGAGTTGGTGCCACGAGTCAGCGCGGACGGCCGAGACTGTGGCGTGCAGCCGGGCCACCGCGTGCTGTGCTCGCTGCCATCGGTTCGACGCGGTCTGTTTGCGGCCGGTGGCCGGGTCGTACGGTCCGACCTTGCGGGCGGCCCGTCGTTGGGCCTTGCCGAGTTTCTTCAGCGCGGCCTTAAACGGCGCCGGGTTGGGCACCATTTCGCCGGTAGACAACACTGCCAGGTGTTTGAGTCCGGCATCCACGCCGACTACCCGGCCGACGTGCGGCGCGTGCGCCGGCCGTGCGATCGTGCGACCGACCGCGACCTGGAATGAGCAGAACCACCGTCCGGCGGTGTCGGTGACCGTGGCGGACAGGATCGTCGCGGTGCCTGTCTGCACCCGGCGGGCCAGTTTGCGGGTGGACTCGTGGGTAGCGGA
>DASXOA010000042.1:0-11837 GCA_036494675.1 Rugosimonospora sp. | reverse complement strand
GGCATCCGCACCGGCAGGCACTGCGTTTTCGCGATGCATGCCCACTTGGTCTTCGTGACCAAATTCCGGCACAAAGTCTTCACCGACCGGCACCTGTCCCGAATGGAACAGATCATGCGGGACGTCTGCCACGACTTCCAGACCGACCTGGTCGAGTTCAACGGCGAGAACAACCACATCCACCTACTGGTCAACTACCCGCCCAAGATGGCCGTGGCCCGGCTGGTCAACAGCCTCAAGGGCGTCTCGTCTCGGCGTCTGCGGCAGGAGTTCCCCGACCTTGTGCACCACTACTACCAGGCCAACAAACTCTGGTCAGGCTCGTACTTCGCCGGCTCCGTGGGCGGCGCACCACCAAGCATCGTGAAGCAGTACATCGAGCAGCAGAACCATCCAGCTTAAGGCACTGCTCAGGCCTTGGCGGCCCTCCCAGCGCGGGCCTTCACCCCCGCCCTGAAGGGCGGAGCACTGGCCCGCATTCCGGTAGCTGTTGTACGTGGCGCCGGGAAGAAGCACCTGGATCGCCGTGTGGCGGGGGTCGACGGGAACGCACAACTGGACGTGATCCCGCGCCGGGATGACGACGTTCAGGCTCACCGGCACGTCGAATTGCGTACAGGTCGCCGGCGGCGGGTCGGCCGCGGCCGGGGTCGGGTAGGCGAAGCAGAACAGCACCAGTGCGAAGCAGGACAGCATCAGTGCGGCGAGCGGCGGCAGGCAGCGCCGCCACGCCGCGAGATTGGGGATAGTGCGCATCGACATCTCCGATCCCTTGTGGTCCGGGGCGAAGCGGGTGCCTCGCTTGGGACGACAAACGGCGCGAAGTGCTGTCGCAGCATCACCTTCCGGGGTGGAGTGCGGTGCCGATCACGCGGAACGCGCGGCCGGCAGGGTGGGAGGACCGATCCGCCGGCGGCGGTACGGGCAGGCGTTCGCGCGGGCCGCGGCGCCGGCCAGTCGGGCACCGATCGGGTACCACGCCGGATGCGGTACCCGACCGAACGAGACCGCCCACGACTCCGGTCGCGCGGTTACGGGTCGGGCGGCTGGCGGCATGCCGGCGTACCGGCGGACGGCGGGTGCGGCCGGGCTGCGCCGCGGTGTGACAGTTGCGTGCGCAAGCACTGACCAGGGATCGCCGATGTCGCTGGCGCTTCAGCGCTTCAGACATCGTCCACATTGACCGGTCCGAGTGCGCCAACGGTCCGGGGATCGAACCCCGTCGGTACCCGGGTTCCGGTATCGGGTCAACCGGTCGGGTACGGGTCGGATCGGGGGATGGCGGGTCGCCCACGGTCGTCGGCGGCTGCCCGTGCGGCCGCCACAACCGCCGGCCGCACGGGACCACCAGGGGCCGGCGGGCAGCAGGCGGCCGACGAGCGCCGTTGCACCGGGAGCGGGCGTACGGCAGGTGCGCGCCGTCCGTCCGCCGGCGCGCACGCGGCCCGCACCGGCGGACGGGACATTGGTGCGTGCGCACGCACCTGCGGCGGCGAGCTCGCTGCCTGATCCGGAGATCGCCGGCGCCGGTGCGGCACAATCCGCGGCGGGTTCGGCGTATGGCGCGACCGCCGCCGGTGTGCGAACATCCCGGGCCGGTTTGCGGCACCGCCGATCCCCGGCCGCCGACACGCCGGGGTCCCGTGAACGAGCTGAGTCCCGGCGGACCCGCTCAGTCCCGCGACGCCAGCCCAGTCCCGCGACGCCAGCTCAGTCCCGCGATGCCAGCTCAGTCCCGCGACGCCAGCTCAGTCCCGGTCGACCCGGTCGCCGGCACCAGCGGGGGTCCCGATGGAACAGCTCAGTCCCGGTCGACCAGCTCACGCAGCCCGGCGAGGAGCCGCTCCACGTGCTCGGCCGTGGTGCCGAGTCCGATGCTGGCCCGCACGGCACTCCCGCCCAGCGGCCGGCCCAGCCGGGTCGACGCCTCGGCCAGCAGCCGGCGGCCGAGCGGATGCGCACAGAACAGGCCGTCGCGCACCCCAATGCCGTACCGGGTGGCGAGGTGGGCGGACACTTCCGCCGCGGGTACGCCCGCGACCGCGAAGCTGACGATGCCGACCCGGTCGTGGTCGGGGGCGAAGGCGCGCAGTTCGGCGACTCCGGGCAGCGCCGCCAGTCCGCGACGCAGCCGGCCCAGCAGCGCCTGTTCCCGATCGTCGATCGCGCGCCGGTCGGCGGCCGCGATCCTGGCGCACGCCGTGGCGAGGGCCACCGCGCCGAGCAGGTTCGGCGTGCCGGCCTCGTGCCGTGCCGGTCCGGCATGCCAGCGCACATCGTGGGTGGCGTCGCCGACGTGCTCGGTCGCGCCGCCGCCGGCCAGGTACGGCGTGGCGGCGTCCAGCCAGTCGGCCCGACCGGCGAGCACCCCCACGCCGAACGGCGCGTAGAGCTTGTGCCCGGACAGCGCCACATAGTCCACTTCGGACTCCCGTAGCGACACCGGCCGGTGCACCGCCAGTTGGGCGGCGTCGACGACGATCCGCGCGCCGTACCGGTGCGCCACCTCGGCGAGCCGCCGCACCGGCCAGACCTCACCGGTGACGTTCGACGCACCGGTGACGGCGACCAGGACCGGCCCGCCGACCAGTCCGGGTCGTGGCGCGGCACCAGACGCGCCGAGCAGGACTGGTCGGGAGAGTACGGCCAGTGCCGCGGCCAGCGAGCGCACCGCGGCGCCGGGCGAGTCGGGTACCGGCAGCCGGACGAACCTGGGCCAGGGCAACAGGTTGGCGTGGTGCTCGCCGGCCCACCCCACGACCGTGGTCCGCTCCGGCAGCGCGCGGGCCAACAGGTTCAGCGCGTCGGTGGTGTTGCGGGTGAAGATGACGTGGTCCTCGGGGCGGGCACCGACGAAGTCGGCGATGGTCTCGCGGGCCTGCTCGTAGGCGAGGGTGCAGCGACGCGAGGCGGCTCCCGCGCCCCGGTGCACGCTGGCGTGCCAGGGCAGCAGTTCGTTCACCGCGTCGGCCACCGCGGCGAGGCATGGCGCGGTGGCCGCGTAGTCGAGGTTGGCGTAGTCGACGGCGCGGCCGTCGGCGAGGGTGACCGGGAGCCGTTCGCCGAGCACGGCGAGCCCGGGCGCGACGGCTCCGGTGAGCCCCGAGGCTCCGGCCGGTGCGGCCGGATCCGAGGCACCCGCGGCCTCCGGCAGGACGGCCTCCGACAGGGCCGCATCCGGCGACACGGCGGGGCCGAACAGGGTCAACGACATCGCAGTCCTCCAGCGTGCAGGACCCGGCGGGGTCCGCGCTTGCCGTGCGGCGGTCGCCGCCGGCCAGGTCCTCACCCGGGGCACCCCACCACGAACGACGAGGGTTGCCGGCCAGCAAGCCGGGGCTTGAACGCTGGCACTCATGACCTGACTGCAGGCTAACCCGGCCGTCCGCGGGCCGCTGGGCCGGGGGTGCGCGGGCCGGCCGGACTGACTCGTCGATCACACCGGCACGGCTGCGGCCCTGGGCGGTACGCCCTCGAATAGCTTGATAAATCGGTCGGAACCTCCGCCCCGGCGGGGCCTTCGGCGCCCGCTTCGGGCCGTCCCAGGGTCGGCGTCACAGGTCGAAAGGCGACTATCCCTGTAGGGTATTTGCCGGTCCCCGATACCGCTCCTTACCCGGGCGGTGCCGGCGACCCCGGGCGCCATCCGCCCGGCCCTCAACGACCGGGCCCTGGGCCCGCCGGACACGAAGTGAGAGGTTTCGAGCATGCCCGCACTCTCCTCGGCGCGCACGATCGAGGCTGCGCGCGCCGGTTGGGACGCCTGGCGGGCGGCCCGGTTGGCTGCGGTCGTCGCTCCCACCGGCAACCTCGCGCTGGTGGAAACCCGGTGGCTCTCCCCCGGCGAGAACCAGTCGCCGGACGAGGCGCTCGCCGGCGCACCGGCCAGCGTGACCGCCACCACGCTCCAGCGGCTCGACATCGACACCGGTGAACCCGAACGCGGCATCCGGCTCTGGGACGCGGACTCGCCGGCGATCCGGCACTTCGTCACCATCGATGCCTACCCGTTCAACCCGGACTGGGTGATCGAGGCCGGCTACTCCCCGCTGCCCGGGACGCACAAGGTGCCGTTCGAGCACCTAAGGGACAACGGCGGTACGCGCGACCTCGCGGTACCCGGTGAGATCAGCTTCACCCTCGACGGCACGGACCACGTGCTGCACGCCTTCGACGACGAGGACACCCTGCTGCTGGTCTTCGGCGACCCGACCAACGGCCGCGAGACGTACGGCTCCGGCCGGTTCCTCAAGGTCCCGCACGAGGCCGGCAGCGACCGCGTGGTCCTCGACTTCAACCGCGCCTACGTCCCACCGTGCGGGTTCTCCGCCCATTACAACTGTCCATTGCCGCCGCGGCAGAACCGCTTCGGCGTTCCGGTGCACGCCGGCGAGAAGCAGCCCGTCTTCCGCGACGGCTACCACCTGTACTGACTCCAGCCGTCGCCATCGGGCGACGCCCATCCCTCATCCGGCCGGTCGGCCGGCAACAGGAGAACCCCGTGAACAAGAAGGCGGTGGCGCTCTTCGGCGCCGCCATAGCAACCGTGCTCACGCTCGCCGCGTGCGGCACCAACCCGAACGGCGGCTCGTCGTCCGGGTCGGCGAACGCGAACGCGACCATCAACGTCGGCTCGCTGTACGAGCCGCAGAACCTGGACGACACCGCCGGCGGCGGGCAGGGCGTCACCGAGGCGTTGAACGGCAACGTCTACGAGAGCCTGTTCAAGCTCAACGACAACGGCTCGGTGTCCAACCTGCTCGCGACGGGCTACCAGGTCAGCGCGGACGGGCTGACCTACACCATCGACCTTCGCAAGAACGTCACGTTCCACTCCGGCAAGAAGCTCACCTCCGCCGACGTGAAGTACAGCATCCAGAAGGTACTCGCGCCCGGCTCGCAGTCCGCGCGCAAGAGCAGCTTCACCGCGGTGAAGACCATCACCACCCCGGACGCCGACACGGTCGTGGTGACCCTGGCGAGCCGGTCCATCTCGTTCGTCTACAACCTCAGCTACGTCTGGATTTTCAACGACGAGGCGAAGAACCTGACGACGACCGAGGACGGCACCGGCCCGTACCAGTTGGGCACCTGGAAGCGCGGCTCCACGCTGAGCCTGAAGCGCTTCGCCGGCTACTGGGGCACGCCGGCCACCAACGCGCAGGTGGTGTTCCACTACTTCACCGACGCGACCGCGCTCAACAACGCGCTGCTGACCAACGCCGTCGACGTGGTCACCAGCGAGCAGAGCCCGGATGCCCTGAACCAGTTCACCAACAACAAGAACTACACGGTGAACAACGGGCACTCGACGACCAAGCTGTTGCTCGCGTTCAACGACCGGGTCGCGCCGTTCAACAACACGCTGGTGCGTAAGGCGGTCACCTCGGCCATCGACAACAAGAAGCTGCTGCAGTCGATCTGGGGCAACTACGGGACGCTGATCGGATCGATGGTCCCGCCGACCGACCCGTGGTACGAGAACCTCACGAACGTCAACCCGTACAACGTGAACCTGGCCAAGCAGGAACTGACCCAGGCCGGGTACCCCAACGGCTTCACGTTCACGCTGGACACCCCGAACTACGACCCGCACCCGGCGGCGGCCACGTTCATCAAGGCGGAACTGGCGAAGGTCGGCATCACCGTGAACATCAACATCATCACGGCGGACCAGTGGTACACGAAGGTGTACCAGAACCACGACTTCACCGCGACGATGCAGGAGCACGTCAACGACCGCGACGTGGTCTGGTACGGCGACCCGACGTTCTACTGGGGGTACAACAACCCGCAGGTGACCCAGTGGGTGAGCCAGGCCGAGCAGTCCACCACGACGGCCCAGCAGACGGCACTGCTCAAGAAGGTCAACGAGCAGATCGCCAAGGACGCGGCCAGCGACTGGCTCTACCTGTACCCGCAGATCGTGGTCGCCTCCACGAGCCTGTCCGGGTACCCGGTCAACGGGTTGAACTCGCAGTTCTACGTGTACGACATCAAGAAGAGCTGACCCCACCCGGGCGCTTTCCGGCCGGCCCACGCGGCCGGGAGGCGCCCGGCCCGGAAGGATGTCCGGTGCTCACCTACCTGCTGCGGCGCGTGGCGTTCCTGGTCGTCACGCTGTTTCTCGCCAGCGTCGCGCTGTTCCTGTTGCTGCGCCTGCTGCCCGGCGACCCGGCCAACGCGCTGCTGTCGGTCGGCGCCACCCCGCAGCAGATCGCGGCCGCCCGCCACGAGATCGGCTCGGACCGGCCGCTGCCGCAGCAGTTCGTCACGTGGCTCGGGCAGGTCGCCACGCTGAACCTGGGCCACTCGTTCGTCAGTACCCTGCCGGTCGGGCCGCAGATCGCGTCCCGGCTCGCGGTGACCGTGCCGTTGACGCTGCTGGCCTTCGCGCTGGCCGTCGTGATCGCGGTGCCGGTCGGGTTCGTCGCGGCGTACCGGTCGCGCCGCTGGTACGGCGCTCTGCTCGGCGGCCTGTCCCAGCTGGGGATCGCGGTGCCGGTGTTCTGGGTCGGCGTGCTGCTGGTCACCGTGTTCGCGCTGAAGCTGCGGGTGTCGCCGTCCGGCGGCTTCCCGCAGGACGACTGGGCCGACCCGGGCGCCGCGCTCAACGATCTGGCCCTGCCGGTGGTCACCATCGCGCTGGTGATGTCCGCCTCGCTGATCCGCTACGTCCGCTCCGCGACCCTGGACGTGCTGGACAGCGACTACCTGCGCACCTCCCGGGCGCTGGGCTCCTCGTTCGTCTCGGCGGTGTGGCGGCACGGCGTCCGCAACGCCGCCGTGCCGGTCATCTCGATCCTCGGCATCGAACTGGCCACGACGTTCCTCGGCGCGGTGGTGGTGGAGAGCGTGTTCGCCCTGCCCGGCCTGGGCAGCATGCTGGTACAGGGGATCGCCGAGCACGACTACCCGGTCATCCAGGGCGTCCTGCTGGTCAGCACGTTCGCCGTACTGGTGATCGGATTCCTCGCCGATCTCGCCCAGCGCATCATCGATCCCCGGCTGCGGGCTCCCCACCTGGCGGCCGCCCGATGAGCGCCGTGATCCAGGCACCCATCCGGCCCGCCGTCCGCCGGCGCCGGCCGGTCACCCTCGCCGTCGGCTGCGTGCTGGCCGGTGTCATCGTCGCGGTCGCGGTCGTGTCGCTGTTCTGGCTGCCGTACCCGCCGTCCGACGTCTCCGGCGGGCGGCTGGCCGGACCCGGTGCCGGCCACCTGCTCGGCACCGACAAGCTGGGCCGCGACCTGCTGACCCAGCTGATGATCGGCGCCCGCATCGCGCTGGCGGTCGGGTGCGGCTCGATCGCGCTCGGCGGCATCCTCGGCGTGGCCGCCGGGCTGGCGGCCGGCTTCGCGACCCGCTGGCTGGACGACACGATCGCGGCGGCGCTGGACATCCTCATCGCGTTCCCCGTCCTGCTGGTGGCCATGCTGCTGGTCGCCGCGCGCGGCGCCTCGCTCAGCTCGGCGATCGTGGCCATCGGGCTGGGTTCCTCGGCGATCGTCGCGCGGCTGACCCGGGTACTGGTCAAGCGGATCCTGGCCCAGGACTTCGTCACCGCCGCGCGGACGTCGGGCACCTCCTGGCCCAGGATCGTGCTCGAACACGTGCTGCCCAACATCTGGCCGACCCTGGTGGTCAACCTCGCCCTCCAGCTCGGCGTCGCCGTGCTCGCCGAGGCCAGCCTGTCCTACCTCGGGCTCGGGGCCCCGCCACCGAACGAGTCGTGGGGACGCATGCTGCAGGAGGCCCAGGCCACGGTGCTGACCGCTCCGCTCGGCGCGATCGCACCGGGCGTGCTGCTGATCCTGCTGGTGATCGGGGTCAACCTGATCGCCGACGGCCTGCGGGACGTCGCCGACCCGACCCGGCGGCGATCCCGATGAGCCTCCTCGACGTCACCGGCCTGTCGGTGCACGCGCCGGACGGCCGGGCCCTCGTCCGCGACCTGTCGTTCTCGATCGGTCCGGGCGACCGGCTGGGTCTCATCGGCGAGTCGGGGTCCGGCAAGTCGCTGACCGCGCTGGCCGTCATGGGGTTGCTGCCGCCCGGGATGACCGCCTCCGGCAGCGTCCTGCTCGACGCGCCGGGTCTGCCGGCGACCGAGGTCATCGGCGCGCCGGCGCGGCGACTCAACCAACTGCGCGGCCGGGCGGCGACCGTGGTGTTCCAGGAGCCGCTGACCGCGCTGGACCCGCTGATGCGGGTGGGGCGGCAGGTCGCCGAACCGCTGCGGCGCCGGCGGGGACTGCGCGGGGCGGCACTGCGCGAGGCCGCCGTCGCGGCGCTGGCGGAGGTGCGGCTGGGTGAGCCTGAGCGCATCGCCCGGGCGTACCCGCACGAGATCTCCGGTGGGCAGCGGCAGCGGGTCGCGATCGCCATGGCGCTGGCCTGTGAACCGGCGCTGCTCATCGCCGACGAGCCGACGACCGCGCTGGACGTCTCGGTCCAGGCCGACGTGCTGTCCCTGCTGGCCAGCCTGATCTCGGCGCGCGGGATGGCGCTGCTGTTCATCACGCACGACCTCGCGGTCGTCGCCGGCGTCACCGACCGGGTCGTGGTGCTGCGCGACGGCGCGGCCGTGGAGTCCGGCACGGTACGCGACATCGTGACCGCGCCCCGCGAGCCGTACACCCGTGACCTGGTGGCCAGCGCCCGGGTCTTCGACGAGGCGCTGAGCCGGAGGAAGCCATGAGCCCGGTGGATCCGGCGGACGCCGGCGCGGTCCTCGCGGCGCGGGACGTGCACTTCGCGTACCGGCGGTCGGCCCCGGTGCTGACCGGCGTCTCGTTCGCGGTGACACCGGGGCGCAGCCTGGCACTGGTCGGCGAGTCGGGGGCCGGCAAGACGACCCTCCTGCGCCTGCTGCTGGGCCTCGCCCGGCCGACCGGCGGCACCATCCTGTTCGACGGGCGGGACCTCGACCTGCGCGACCGCGCCAGGCGCCTGGAGTTCCGGCGCGGCGTGCAGACGGTGTTCCAGGACCCGTACTCCTCGCTGGACCCCCGGCAGCGGGTCAGCCGGATCGTCGCGGAGCCGCTGCGCTCGCTCGGCCTGGGAATCCACGCCGCTTCCGGCGACGCGGACGCGTTTGGCGGCGCCAGCGCTTCCGGCGGCGCGAGGGCTTCCGGCGGCGCGAGGGCTTCCGGCGGCGCGGGCGGCCGGGGCGCGTCGCGCGCCGAGCGGCGGGTGGAGATCCGGCGGAGGGTCACGGCCGCGCTGGACTCGGTCGGGCTGCCCGCCGACGCGGCCGACCGGTACCCGCACGAGTTCTCCGGCGGGCAGCGGCAGCGGGTCGCGATCGCCCGGGCCATCGTGTGCGAGCCCCGGGTGCTGCTGGCCGACGAGCCGGTCAGTGCTCTGGACGTCACCACCCGGGTGCGCATCGTCGACCTGCTCGCCGAGTTGAAGCGCGAGCGGGGGCTGACCGTGGTCATGGTCTCGCACGACCTCGGGGTGGTCGCGACGATCTGCGAGGACATCGCCGTACTGGAGCGCGGGCGCATCGTCGAGCGGGGCGAGACCGACGCGGTACTCGGCTCCCCCACCCACCCGTACACCCGGCGCCTCGTCGACAGCGCCCCCCGGCTGCCGTCCCTGGGCTGACGGCGGCCCAGCCCGCCGCAATTGGCGCGGACGCGGCGCCGGAAACCTGGTGTTCACCGGTCGGCACCGGGCGTGTAACAGGACGACGATGTGATCTGGATGCCGTCCCGCAGCCCTCCCCCTACCCGCGCCGCTCGTGGCTGCGGCCGGCCTTCCGCTCAGCGGTCGACAGCCGTGCGCCGGCGACCGGCCGGCGGCACGGACCAGGAAGTCGCGAGGAGGCTGTGGTGTTCACCAGACATGCCCACCATCGGAAGCTGTTCGGCGCACTGGCCGGTGTCGCCCTGGTCGCCGCGGTGACCGCCACCGGCACGGTGGCGTCCGGCGCCGCGCCCGGCGCACACCCGCTACCGTCCACTGTGGGCCTAGAGACCGCCACCGTCGCGCAACTGGGCCAGTTGCTGTCCGGCCACCGGATCAGCGCCGTGGACCTGACCAGTGCGTACCTCGACAGGATCCGCGAGTACAACTCGCACGGGCCGGCGCTGAACGCGGTCCGCGCCATCAACCCCGACGCGCTGAACGAAGCCCGGGAGGCGGACGCGGTCCTGCGCTCCGGCAAGCGGCACGGGCCGCTGCTGGGCATCCCGGTGCTGCTGAAGGACAACATCGACGTCAAGGGCATGCCGACCACGGCGGGCTCGGTGGCGTTGGCGCACTCGTACCCCTCGGTGGACGCGCCGCTGGTGACCGGACTGAAGAAGGCCGGCGCGGTGATTCTCGGCAAGGCGAACCTGACGGAGTTCGCGAACTTCCTGACCAGCGGGATGCCGGGTGGGTACAGCTCGCTGGGCGGGCAGGTGCTCAACCCGTACGACGCCTCGCAGACGCCGAGCGGGTCGAGTGCCGGACCCGGGGTGGCAGCGGCGTTCGGCTTCGCTCCGCTGACCGTCGGCACGGAGACCTCCGGCTCGATCCTCAGCCCCTCGGCCGCCAACTCGGATGTGGGCATCAAACCGACGGTGGGGCTGGTCAGCCGGACCGGCATCGTGCCGATCGCGGCGAGCCAGGACACCGCCGGGCCCATCGTCAAGACCGTCGCCGACGCCGCGGCGGAGTTGACCGCGCTGACCACCGCGGATCCCCTGGACCCGGCGACCGCGCACAATCCCCTGCTCGGCCACGACTTCACCGCGGACCTGACGACGACCGCGTTGCAGGGTGCCCGCATCGGCGTGGTGGCGAGCCAGATCCCGGCCGCCGGGTCGGACAGCCGCACGCTGTGGGACGCCGCGACCGCGGTGCTGCAGGCCCGGGGCGCCACGCTGGTACCGGTGACCCTCGACACGGGCAGCACCATTCCGGGCGGGTCGAGCGTGCTCACCTACGAGTTCAAGCGCGACCTCGACACGTACCTGTCCCGGCTGCCGCGCAACGCGCCGATGAAATCGCTGGCCGACATCATCGCGTACAACGACGCGCACGCCACCGTGGCGCTCAAGTTCGGGCAGACGAACGCGCTGGCCTCGCAGGCCAAGGACATCAGCGCGGGAAGCGCGGACACCGCCCGGTACCTGGCCGACCGGGCGCAGGATCTGGTGGACAGCAAGGACCGGATCGACGCGCTGATGCAGGCGGACGACCTCACCGCGCTGCTGTTCGCGGGCAGCGGAAGCGCCGGTATCGGGGCCAAGGCGGGCTACCCGTCCATCAGCATCCCGGCCGGGTACCAGGCCAGCAACCGCCGGCCGTTCAACATCTCCTTCCTCGGCCGGGCCTGGAGCGAGCCGACCCTCATCGGCCTCGGCTATGCCTACGAGCAGGCGAGCCAGCTACGCCGGCCGCCGTCGCAGATCAACCCATCGCTGTTCCGTTGTGCCGGCCCCGGTGGGTCGGACACCTCCTGCGCACCCTGACCCCCCCCGTCACCGGCTCAGGATGCCTCGGCAAAGCCCGGACCCGGTGCGTCAAAGCCCGGGCCGGGCTCGTCGCGGTAGCCGGCCGCCTGCAGCGCGAGCGGTGAGCACCCCGCTGGCCAGGTGGGCCAGCACCGCCGCGGCGGTGTCCCGCCGGCTGGCCTTCCAGGCCAGACCCAGTGCCTGGCGGACCAGGACCGGTAACCGGCGGGCCATCGGCCAGAATCCGGTGCCGGCCAGATCCCGGCCGTGGGCATACCAGGCCGGCATCTCGACGTCGGCCAACTCTTCGGGCGATGCCGCCTCGGCGGCTGGTGGTGGGCCGTCGCTCACCGCACGGTCCTCCGTCACATCCGAAGGTTCACCTAC
>DASXOA010000041.1:0-10139 GCA_036494675.1 Rugosimonospora sp. | reverse complement strand
TCCTGAACGACCCGGTAGGCGGCCAGGTCAAGGCCGCGCTCCAGCGGCCGGGGCGCCCCTTCGACGCACAGCGTCACCGGCAGCCCCGCGGTGACGGTACCGGCGACCAACGCGTCGAGCTGAGCCAGGCCGGGCGGTGGGGCGAGGTCCTCGATACCGTCCGCGCCGGTGTCCGGAGCGAGCAGGCGCAGCAGGTCACGCAGCTCGGCCATGGCCTGCCGGCCGGCGGCCTCGGCTGCCAGCAGGGCCTGCCCGGCCTCATCGGGATCGGTCCGCATCACCTGCCGGGCCGCACCGGTCTGGATCGTCATGATCGTGACATGGTGGCCCAGCACGTCGTGCAGTTCCCGGGCGATCCGGGCGCGTTCGGTCTCCATCGCCAGCAGCTGCGCCGTACGCTGCTCCCGCCGCAGCGACGCGGCGTACTGTTCGGCGACCTGTACACGCAGCCGCAGCGACCGCACCGAACTGGCCACCAGCCAGACCACGAGCAGCACCAGGGAACTGCCGGTGACGGTGTAACGGATGAACAGGACGAGGCCGGCGGCGCCGAGCACCATCGCGGCCCGCATCCGCCGGCCCGGCACCGTGGCCACCGAATACCCGCCGAGCACCAGGGCGACCAGCGCCACCGGTGAACTCAGCGCGGCGTGCGCGACCAGGGCGCCGAGCAACTGGGCCGCGTACCCCCACAGCGGGAAGCGGTGGCGGACGCACAGCGGCACGGTCAGCAGGGTGGCTCCGGCAAGGGGTACCAGTTCCGCCGGCCCGGACCGCGAGAGTACCAACCACCCAAGCAGCGCCACCGTGAGCACACCGGCCAGTACGGCGTCCGCCAGTCTCGGATCGGCTCGTCGCATCGCCAGCCACGTGCGACGAACCACCGAGGTACCCATGTCGCCCAATCTTCACGTGGCGATCTGGCGCGGCAACCGCTCGGCGAGGTAGATCGTCTCCATCCCCAGGATGATATGCGGCCGGCTCATCCCGGCGAGGCATCCCCGTACCGTCGCGCGGGTGAGGTCCCCGGTACGCCCGACCCCTAGCGTCTGCGCACATGGACACCGCCAGCAAACCCCGCGCCCGGCGCCGCCGTTCCGTCATCATTGCCGTGGTGATGGCGGTGCTTGTGCTGGCCGCCGTGGTGCTCGTGTTCGGCCACCGGATCGCGCGCCTGTGGGGTGGAACCGATCCCGACGCGGGCGAGGCGCAGCCCCATCCCCGCCCCACGTGGTCGTTCTACCAGCCGCCGGCCCCGTTGCCGTCCCGGCCGCCCGGAACGGTCATCCGCAGCGAGCCGGTCGCCGCCCCCTCCGGCGCGCACGGCTGGCGGGTCCTGTACCACTCCCGTAGCGCGTCGGGCGCGGACGTCGCCGTGTCCGGGACGGTTTTCGTGCCGTCCGGGACCCGACCGGCCGGCGGGTGGCCGGTGGTCGCGTGGGCGCACGGCACGACCGGCTCCGGTGACTCGTGCGCGCCGTCCACCGACCTTCAACCATTGCGCGGTATCGAGGACGGCGCCGCGTTGCTGGCGGCCGGGGACGCGATCGTCGCCACCGATTACGAAGGCCTCGGCACCCCCGGACCGCACCCGTACCTCGTCGGCGCCAGTGAGGCGCACGCGGTGCTGGACTCGGTGCGTGCCGCCGCCGCGCTGCCCGGCAGCGGCATCGGTCGCTCCCTGGTCGTGTTCGGTCACTCCGAGGGTGGTCACGCGGCCCTGTTCACCGGCGAACTGGCCGCCAGCTACGCACCGGACCTCCGGCTACTCGGCGTCGCGGCAGCCTCACCACCGACCGACCTGGTCGCCCTCGCCCGGGACGTGACCAGCCTCGACTACGGCGGCGCGTACCTGGTCGAACTCGCCGCCGGCTACAGCGCGACCGACCCGTCCGCCCACCTGGCCCCGCTGATGACCAGCCGGGGCGCCGGGTCCCTGCACCTGGTCGAGGACGGCTGCACGGACGACCTCGTCAACGCGTACACCGGACAGACCGCTCAGGACATCTTCCGGCAGGATCCGCGGACGACGCCGCCCTGGTCCACCGCGCTCAAGGCGAACAGCACCGGATCCCTCCCGCCGAGCCTGCCGGTACTGGTGATGCAGGGCGGCAGTGACCCGATCGTGCGCGCCTCCGTCACGACCGTCGCGGTCCAGCGCATGTGCGCGGCCGGCGACGCCGTCGACTACCACCTCTACCCGAAGGCCGAGCACAACGTCGTCCCCGCGGCGGCAACCGACCTCAACGCGTGGATCGCCGAGCGGCTCCGGAATCAGGCCACGCCCGACACCTGTTCCTGAACCCGTTGCGGCAGAGCCTCGTCCGGCCATCGTCGTGGTCGGGGACCGGCCGGCGACCGGGTGGATTCCCGACAAGCTGACCAACGCGCAGCCGAGCCGGGCGAGCGCTGGTGTGGTGCCGTGCGCTCGGCGTGAGGAGCGTCCCCCATTCCCGATCGTCGAACCGTAAAATGACGCGACTCGATGGCCCGGATGGGGAGATGACATGGCGGTGTTTCCGGGCACGAGCGGGCTCCCCGAAGAGGTCGCGACCGTGGCTCAGTTCCTGGCCGCGCTCCGCGAGATGCGGGTGCGATCGGACCTGACGTACCGGCAGCTCGCTGCGAAGGCGACCTCCCGCGGCGACGTGCTGCCGGCCAGTACGGTGGCCTCCGCCCTCTCTCGCACCACGCTGCCCCGCCGGGAGGTGGTGGCTGCCTTCGTCCGCGCCTGCGGACTCGACGAGCAGACCGCCGAGCGGTGGCTGGCGGCCCGCGACCGCCTCGCGGTCGAAGCCGCCCCGACGCCACACGCGCCGGACCGGGAGTCGGCACCGCTGCGCGTCGAGACGCCGCCTGTGCAGCCCGACCAGGCACCGTTGCCGCTCGGGCCGGGAGAGAGCCGGCCCGCGGGGACCCCCGACCTCGCCGAGTCGGCGGCGGCGCAGCCCTCGTCGGCGCAGCCCTTGTCAGCGCAGCCCTCCTCAGCGCTGCCGGTGTCCGCGGAGCCTTTGTCGGCCCAGCCTTCGCCGGCCCAGCCGGTGCCGGCGCTGCCGGTGTCCGCGGAGCCTTTGCCGACCCAGCCTTCGCCGGCGCAGCCAGCGCCGGCCCAGAAAGCGGCCGGTTGGCGGCGGCGCATCCTCCTCGTCACGTCGGCGGTCCTGGCCTGCGTGCTGCTCGCCGTGCTCGTTGTCGTGATACACCCTTGGGGTACCGGCTCCAGCCCGCACGCGCCGGGCTCCTCTGCCGGTACCGGCCGCCCGGAGTCTCTTGTGGACGGCTGGTACCTGCTGCACCCGGCGCACGTGGACTCGCCTCGGCTCTGTATCGGCGAGGGCCGGGAGCGCAACGGCCGCACCGACCGACCGCTCGCGGTCCAGCGGGAGTGCCCGGACATCGTGCCCGACACCTACCTCAAGGCGGCCCGCGCGAACGTGTACGCCATCGAGTGGCACTCCCCCGTCGAGGGCGTCGGCTGTCTGACCGTGGACGAGGGGCAGGCCGTCAGCGGCATGCTGCTGGGCCCGACGGACTGCACCGGCGCACCCGACCAGCTGTTCCTGTTCGAGCCGAGCGACTCCCCCGTACCCGCCGGCTTCCGGCTCCGTCCCGTCCACAGTGGACTGTGCATCGGCCTCCTGTACGGCCCGGAGGACGTCCACACCGGCGCCGAACTCGTCCAGACGACCTGCACCGGCGCCGCCGACCAGGAGTTCCTCGTGGACCGTACGGCTCCGAAGTCGGTATCCCCGTAACCACTCCCGGCCGGTAGCGGCCGGCCGGGGAACCTCCGGGGTCCCCTCCGGAGGCCCCCTGGCCGCTCAGGCATTTCGCAGGGCCAGTGGCCGACTCAGCAGCAGCCGGGAACCTCGAACGGAACACTGCCCAGGGCCGTCGCGTGCGCTCCGGTCGGGGACGCGTTCGCGGACGCCGCGCTCAACGGCACGACAGCCAGGACCGCGACCGCGGCCGCGACCACCAGAACTCGCCAGGTTCGTCTCATCGGGAATACCTCATTCGTATCGATGCAGGATTCACTGCGGGATTCGTCGTGATACGAGATTTCGTAGCGATGCCGATTGGTCCGATCCAGAGATGGCCCCCCGAACCGGACGATGAACGTCAGCAGCAGTAGAAGTTGTCAAGCGAAACGCTGCCCAGGGCCGTCGCATGCGTTCCGCTCGGGGACGCGTTCGCGGACGCCGCACTCAACGGCAGAACTGCCAGGGCCGCGACCGCGCCCGCGACCACCAGTGCCCGCCAGGTACGTCTCATCGGGGATACCTCCTTGGTTGCGATGGCACGCTTCCACGTGCCCGGCCAGTAGAGAACGCCGACCGTGCCGCAGGAAGGGCGCGGAGCGTTCGGGACTGTCCCGAACACCGGCGGGTCCACGGTTGGGCAGGTGAGGCTACGGCCCCGTGCGTGGTGATTCCGCGAGTTGGTTGACGCGGCTGGCGATGAAGTTCCGCTCGGCGGTGGAGAGGGGAAGGCGCAGTGCGGTCTGGTAGGCGTCGATGGCGTCGGCCGGGCGGCCCAGCCGGCGTAGCAGGTCTGCCCGGGCGATGTGCAGCTGTGGCCAGCCACCGAGCTGTGGGTGGCGGTTCAGCGTGTCGAGGATGGCAAGGCCGGCCGCCGGGCCGTCGCTCATCGCCACCGCGATCGCCCGGTTGGCCTCCACGACCGGGGTGGGTTCGTAGCGGAGGAGTTCGCCGTAGAGCAGTGCGATCTGCCACCAGTCGGTGTCTGTGGGGTCGGGTGCGGTGGAGTGGCAGGCGGCGATCGCGGCGTGCAGCTGGTACGGGCCGGGCCGACCCGTGCGCAGGGCCCGTTCCAGGAGTTGCTCGCCCTCGTGGATCATGCGCTGATTCCACAACGTACGGTCCTGGTCCTCCAGCAGGACGAGGTCTCCGGCGGCGTCCACCCGTGCCGGCCGACGGGAGTCGATGAGCAGCAGCAGCGCGAGGAGACCGGCGACCTCCGGCTCGGCGGGAAGCAGGCGCCGTACGCCGCGGGCCAGGTCGATGCCGAAGTCGCAGAGCTGCCCGCGTACCAGGACGGCCCCGGTGCTGGCCTTGTGCCCCTCTGTGAAGACCAGGTAGATGACGCGCAGCACGCCGGCCAGGCGCTCGGGCAGGATTTCGGGCTCGGGTACCCGCATCCGGATACCCGAATCCCGGATCTTGGCCCTGGCCCGGGTCAGTCGCTTGGCCATGGTGGCCTCGGGTACCAGGAACAGCGCCGCGACCTCGGCGGTACCCAGGCCGCACAGGGCACGCAGTGTCAGGGCCACCTGTGTCGACAGGTCCAGTGCGGGATGGCAGCACATGAAGATCAAGCCGAGCTCGTCGTGGTCGGGTACCGGCCCCGGCGGTGGCGCGTCGGCCTCGCGCCATTCGCGCAGGGCCACCGACTCCTTTTCGCGGCGGCGGGCGTCGCGACGCACCGCGTCCAGCGCCTTGTGCCGAGCCACGCCGATGAGCCATGCCCGCGGGTTGGCCGGCGTACCCTGCACCGGCCATTGCGCCATCGCGACGAGAACGGCGTCCTGCACGGCGTCCTCGGCGGCGGCGAGATCACCCACCAGACGGGTCACGCTCGCCACCGCCGGCCACCAGTGGGCGCGGAAGTCCTGCTCGGTCAGGACGGCGTCGGCGTGGGAATCACCGGGCGTATCTCCACCCATCCGGTCAACGCCGCGGGAATCGTCGCCGCCCATTTCAACGCCTCGTCAAGATCGGCACACTCCAGGAGTGTATAGCCCCCGACCTGCTCCTTGATCTCCGCAGCCGGCCCGTCGGTCACGATCGTCCGGCCGTCGCGCACCCGGACCGTTGTCGACGACGCGACCGGCTGCAACGGCGCGCAGTCGACCAGGACCCCCGCGCTGGCCATCGCCGCGTTCGCCGCCGCGTAGGCCGCGAACATCTCCGCGTACTCGACGCCGCCCTGGCTCACCGGCGCTCCGTCCGGTGAGTGCAGCAGCAACAGGTACTTCACGATCCACCTCCATCGCGCCGGCGACCACCACCGGCGTCCACCAGTAGTCGATCGGGCTGACGCCGGAAGGACAGCCGCCGCGCTACTTTTTACGGCTCGATTTTTACGGCTCGGGCAGGGGCTCCACCAGCAGCGGTCGGTAGGCCAGGATGTTGGGTAGCGCGACGCCCTCGATCGCTCCGGTGCGCACATCCATCCGGACGAGCGGCACGCCCAGCCCGTTCCTGCCGTGCTCGGCGGGGACGAGCACGTGTTCGTGGTCTTCCCAGATCGGGCCGATCGACGCCATGTTTCGAGTGCGGCTACCCGCGGGCAGTCGTAGGGTCCGGGTCTGCTCGGGGGCGGAGACGTCGGACAACACGAGCGCTGGCGCCTCGTGCCGCCAGGTGTAGAGGTACCTGGCGCCGGGGGCCAGCGCGACGGACGGCTCGGCGGCCAGGGGTCGCGCGGTACCGTCCGGATCGATGAGCATCATGCCCGACTCGCGGTCGCTGGCAAGGGCGGTGCCGGTGTAGGGATCGAGCCCATGCAGCCGGTAGGGCAGCGGCTGCGGGTCGCTGCCGGGCAGCCAGCGCCACGTCGTGTCGTCAGACTGCTGGGGCCGGAAGTAGACCACGCCGTCACGGACCGCGATCACCCACAGGTGAGCGTCGTCCTCGGGCCACGGCATCGTCTGCCGGCTACGGTCCCCCAGGTCGAACAGGTGCAGGCGGCCGCGGGATCGCCGGCCGATATGCGTCTCGACGAGCGCCAGCCGTTGCCCGGTCGGGTCGATCGCGGCCCGCCAGCCCATGTCGGTGCCCAGTCGATGAGGTTGTCCGTCGTGATCGAACAGCACGGCCTGAGTCGATGCGAGCAGGACCGTGCCGTGCCGGCTCTGCAGGGCGGCCGAGACCTGCGACTCGGGCCAGGCGGCGTGCACGACAGGCTGGCCGTCGCGCCACAGGACGAGTTGGCCGTTGCGACCGACGGCGCCGGCCCTGGGTGGCGCGCCGGCGGGCGGCACCGGCTGGGACGGTTGACTCCTGGCCGTCGTGGGCCGGACCGCGCTCATGCGCGCGGCAGTGGCCCGCGCGGAAACCTTTGTTGCCGGCTTGACCGCGGCAGCCTTTCTGGCTCCGAAGACCGCGCCTAACCGCCAAGGCCCGGCCGCGGCCGACATCTGCCCGGGCGTGGACGTGGCGGCCTGTCGCGGGCGCGCGGGTGGGGGCTGGCGAGGCAGTACCCGCAGCCGCAATGGGGTGTCGTGCCCGTCCCGATCATCGGGCCGCGGCAGGCCACCGGGTTCCTGGGCGCCGTCGGACGCGTCCAGCTTGCCGGTCTGAATGGCGAAGTCGACGATGTCGCGGACCGTGGACGGGGAGGTGAGCAGCCGGTCGGCGAGCCAGCCCAGGGTCACGGTCATGCCGTCTTCGCGTGCCCACAGCAGCAGCGAGATGACGTCCGAGACGGCGTAGCAGTACCGGCGGTGGGCGTCACGCGTGCGGATGGTGGCCAGCTGAGCGTCTGGCAGTCGCAGCACCTCCCAGACCGGTCGCGGCCGCTCCACCGCCCGGTACGCCGGGCCGTCGGCGGTGCCGGCCTCGGCGCTGAGCACGCCGGCGGTTGCCAGCAGCGGCAGCAGGTCGGCGCGGGTGACCGGCGGGGCAGCTTCCAGTTGCCGGGCTGCCTCGGCGAGGTCCACCTCCCGCTGGGATGCGGCATCCGGACCGGCGCCGCGAACGGGGTCGGCGGAGGTGGTCGGCCGGCCCGCGGGGTCGTTGTCCGCGGCCACCGGCAACATTGGTTCGCTCAGCCAACTCTCGGGCCGGTGGTGGTGCAGCGCCCACGCCGCGATGTCCCTGACGGTCGCCCGGCCGTCCACGGCCGCCTGCCGTACCGCCCCGATCAGCTCCCAGACCTGCCACCCGAGCACCTCGGCCCAGCCGTCGCCGCTCTCCCCCACGAAGGGGCGGCCGCGCGCGAACCACCGGGGCGGATCGGGCGGCGCGTCGACCGGCCAGAACTGGACCAGGTAGCTGTCGCGCTCGTCGGCCGGGCGGCGGCAGAACCGCGCCCGGTACAGGCCGGGCTGGCCCAGGCGGAACGGATCGCCGTGCGAACCGCCGGTCACCAGCGACAGCGCCATGGTCCCGCCGCTGGCCAACGGCGTCTCCATCACGTCGGTCCAGGCGGCCGTGTCCGGCTCCGGCTCGCTGTCGTGTGCTTCCAGCCGGACGGTGTGGTGCGCGTCGGCGGCCTGCCCGTCGAGCCACCCGTCGCCGGCCCGCGCCACGGACCCGCACGGCTGGGTGTCGACCGCGTACTCGGCGAGCAACTCGCCCACCACAACCCGGGCCGGGCCCGCCGGTGCGGTGTCACGCAACAGGAACGTGCTGTACTCCGGCCAGTACTCGTGGTCCTCGAAGCCTCGAACCACCGCCATCGGCCTCTCCCCTTCCCCGGCTCCCGGGCGGACCGACCGTACCGCAGGCGTCTGACGAAACCGTCGGGGTCCACCACCACGTACTAGCGAATGGCGGTATGCGGCCGCACCTCCCATGCAGTCCACAATGGACGGTAGCCACATCGGTGCCAGAACGGCGCCGACAGCGGATTGAGAGCGGCATAGTGCAGGAGAGTGACCGAGATGCCAGCACGATCCATGGCGTCGTGAACGTGGGCGGCCAACCGGGTCCCGATACCCTGGCCCCGCCGGCCCGGCCGGACGGACATGCAGTTGACGTACGCGACAGGGGAGGCCGCGACCACTGGCGCTACCCATTGCGCACGCTCGGGGCGGCTGACGACCGCCAGGCCGACCACGTCCGCATCCCGCTCCGCGATCCACGCCCATGGCCGATCCTCTTCGAGGAGGCTCAATACCTCTTCCCGGATGCGGTCGGCGGCCGCGGGCCGCTCGACGACCGCACCGAACTGAGCATCCCAGCGCACCTCGGCCAGCCACAACGCCACCGCGTCGTCCACGTCACCGTCGTTCAGCGGCCGTATCGTTGTTTCCGCCGCCGGCCCCGCGTCAGGCATCGGACGACCCGCCGGGCGGACGGCCAGAACCGTGCGAGCGGACAGGCCGTGGTCGAGCAATGCCCGCGTGACGGCGGTGTCTCGGCTGGGCCAACTGATGATCGCCGAGGAATCGCGGTCGTCCGAGGCCGGCTGGGACAACAGGTGCGAGCGCCAACGTTCCAGCAACGCATGCATCGATGCTGATGGATCACCGCCCACCCGTCCGGCGGCCAGGCGGTGTTGTCGCAGTGCACCCCAGCATGCCCCGAGCGAGTCGGGATCAGGCCTCTGGCAGCGGGCGATTCCGGCCGCCGAGGCTCCCTCGACGCGGAGAGGCGCACCGTCGTCCAGTGAGTCCAGCGGCCGCGGGGATGGCAGGAGCGGATCCAGAGCCTGCCACCGTCGCGCCTGCTCTTGCGTGTCCTCGAAACGTGAAATCAACGTCATCGGCCTCCCCCTCCTCCGGTTCCCGGGCGGACCGACCGTACCGCAGGTGTCCGACAGAATCAGGCCCGAAGATCGACGGTGGTCATGGCAGTATCGTCGGCGTGCCACACCCCGATGAACCGGCGCTCGTCGCATACGTCGCCGAGCATCCGTCCGCGACCGCGCTGGCGGTGTACGACACCACAGACCCGGCTGCCGTCGCGGTCGCTCTGCGTGCCGCCGCAGCGGAGATCTGCCAGATCAGCCATCCCGGCGAGCCGGATGACGCGCTACCGAACTGGTGCGCGGTCCTTGACGAGGACGGCATGCCCGTCCTGCGCCTGGACATGAAGGACGAGATCCGGTACTCGGCGCTGGTCGTGCGGATCGTCCTGGACGAGTTGACCCGCGCCGGAGTCGACGGGCGGCTGGAACCGAAGCGGCAGCCGGAATTCCCCTTCGAGTACGACGCGAACAGCGACCTGTACACCGGCATGGAGTCGTTGACACAACTGGACGCGCGCGGCCTGCCGCCCGGGTTCCCCGACGGATTCCCGGTACCACGGGAGGCCACTCTGGTGCTGGCGCAGCACTCCCGCGACGGTAGCGCCGAGCATGCGGCCTGGCGCCGGTCGACCGGCCCGTTCACCGGGTACCTGGAACGGCTGCGCGCGTACGGCTGCGCGTTCGGTGCGGTCCCTCGACTG
>DASXOA010000040.1:0-20129 GCA_036494675.1 Rugosimonospora sp. | reverse complement strand
GAGGAAGGCCAGCACGGTCAGCAGGCGGAGCAGGCCTCGAGCCGGCCCGCCCTTTGGCGGCGGTGTCGCGATTCGGCACCTTTCGATCGATCTTGGTCCGGTGGATCGGCTGTACCCCCTGCCAAGTCGACTATAGGTCGTTTCATGCCAAATGAGGGCGATTCGGATTCGTTGGGCACCTCGCGTCGCTCGCAGGCCGCGGTCAGCCGGTGAAGGGCTCGGGTCCGAAGCGGCCGAATGCCACGAAGGCGGCCAGGACCAGATAGGCCAGGTCCAACAGCGCGTACCTGAGTTCGTGACGGCGGATGCGCAGGATCACGGCGCCGGTCATGATCAGCCCCAGACCGAGGGCAGCCAGTGGCACCAGAACCGGCGCGATGTCGAGCAGGGCCGGCAGGGTCAGGCCGATGGCGCCCAGGATCTCGAATCCTCCGATGGCCTTGACGGTGCCGGCCCTGAAGTCCAACACCCATTCCCCGGCACGCGTCAACGTGGCTATCTTCTCCCGCGGTGTGAACAACTTGCTGAAGCCGGCGAACAGGTAGACGGCGGTCAGAAGCCCGGCAACGATCCACAGAGCGATGTTCATGAGATCTCTCCTCAGAGGGGTGTAGGCGATTCCGGACGCCGCCTGGTTCGCGGCTCGCTCGGCCGGAGGTTTGCCAGCGGGCTCTTACTCGAATTGCCCGGGCTGGTAGTCGCCCCCCAACTGTTGGGTGATGACATTCAGTCGGTTGAAGGTGTTGATGACGGCGATCTGGCACACCAGCGCCATGAGTTGTTCCTCGTCGTAGTGCTTGGCCGCGTTCGCCCACGCTTCGTCGCTGACGCCACCGGCGTCGGCAAGGCGGGTGCCCTGCTCTGCGAGTTCCAGCGCGGCCCGCTCCGCGTCGGTGAAGACCGTCGCCTCCCGCCAGGCCGCGACCAGGTTCAGCCGCACCGACGTCTCTCCCGCACGCGCGGCGTCCTTGGTGTGCATGTCGAGGCATCCCGCGCAGCCGTTGATCTGGCTGGCGCGGATGTTCACCAGTTCCCGGGTTGCCGCCGGCAGCGTCGAATCGGCCACGATCTTGCTCGCCGAGACGATGTACTTCCCGAACTTCGGCCCGATATCGGTACCGAAGGGGTTGAGTCGAGCTTGCATGAAGATCTCCTTCGTCGCTGGTGGGGTGTTCCACCTACTTGGACGAGAAGGTCTTCCAGTTCGTAACATCGCGCCGGTCGAGAGCGGCCCGTGGACGGCCGGGACAGCGAGCGCCGGGCGGTCGTTGGTGAGCACGTTGCGCACCGCCTGGATGGTGCGGGCCTCGCCCGCGAGACAGGCCGCGCCGGGGCCATCCGGCAGTTCCAGCCCGGCGACGGCCTTCACGAGCGCGGACGGGTCCTCCGGGTCCTGCCCTCCGTCCGGGTGCGGACCGGGCCCGTCGGGCCTGCCGCTGGTCTCGCGGATGATTATCGGGTACCCGTGTCCGACGAACCGCCCGACTGCCGTGCGGCCCGACCCCCCGGCGGGCCGCACGCTACCGGGCTCAGGTACCGATGGTGACCTTGCCGGCGTCGCTGTGCGCTGTGATCTTCCGGGTGGCGGCCGGGTCGCGCGGTACCGATACCGACGTCTTGCCCGCATCCGTGGACGCGTCCACCGCGTACGTTCCGTCCTTCGGCACCCTGACCTCGATCGCGCCGGCGTCGTTGGTGACCGTCACCTGGGCCGGTGCGGCGGCGTACCGCAGGCTGATGTGCCCCGCGTGGTCGCGCACGGTCGCGTGCGCGCTGGACAGCCCGGTTCCCTCGACGTCGCCGGCATCGCTGGTGATGTTCAGGTCGCCGGCCATCCTGGTGAGCCGGACCAGGCCGGCCGAGTTGGTGATGTCCACCGAGGTCGCGGCCGGCACGTGTACCTGATAGTCCACCGCGCAGACGTGGACGTGCCCGCGGCACCCGCCGTTGGTCAGCCGTAACGTGCCGCCGTCGGTGGTGTGGCTCGTCCGCGGCCGGTCGTCGCTGTCGCTGTACCGGATGGTCTCGGTCACCCGTACCGTGCCGCTGTCGGCGGTCACCTCGACCTTGCCGGCCGGATCCTGTACGTGCAGTTGGTTGATGTCGTCACCGATCTCGTACGAGTGCACGTCCGTGGGCATGACCGAGCAGGCGGCCAGTCCCAGCCCGGTCGCGATCAGTGTTACGGCCGTCAAGCAGAGCGCAAGCGTGCTACGTCGTCGCATCCGCGTTCCCCTCCTCACGTGACGTAGTCAGCGTGCCGGGAGACCGGTCCCGAGCGGATCCGGGATCGACCCCGGCCCGTCCCTGGAACGCCGACCCCGAGCCGCGTCAGGGTGGGGAACGAAGCTCTTGAATGGGGGAAAGGCCGCCAATCCCGTGGATGGGGTGCCAGGGACCTTTTCGGGAAGGTGGGTCGTGGCGCAGGCGCGCCGAGAGCGTCCCGGGTGCCAGGTCACCCTGGCCGGATCCGGCCGCCCCGACGGCACCGGGCCGCCGTGGCGAGCCGGAATCTCACCTGTCAGGTACAAGGGAATGACGGTGCGTAAGGCCTTCGGGCGGCAACTCGATTTTGTGAATAAGATTCGGCCGAACGTACATGGCGTTATAGCCGAACACTCCGGAGCATGGGTACCCGTGGCAGGCCGTCATCGCAATACCCACCGTCTCTTCTTCATCAAGCTGCTCGCCGGGTTCGTCGTGGTCATCGCCGTCGTCGGGCTGGGGTGGGGCGGGTACCGGCTCGTGAACCGGCCGTCATGCAGCTCGCACATCACCCTGCACGTCGCCGCGGCCCCGGAGATCGCGCCGGTCATCGAGTCGAGCGCGCATACCTGGAGCAACAACGAGAAGAGCGGAACCTGCGTCAACGTCGCGGTGGCCGCCTCCGACCCGGCCGACGTGGCCGCGGCCGTCGCGCACCAGGGCGGCGCGACCGTCAACGGGATCGGGCAGCCGAACGGCAAGACCCAGGTGCCGGACGTGTGGATTCCCGACTCGTCGAGTTGGCTGGAGCGCATCCGCGCGGTGAATGCCGACATCGTGCCCGCGGTCGCCCAGTCGGTCGCGCAGAGCCCCGTCGTGCTGGCCGTACCGCAGCCGCTCGCCAAGCTGGAGCTGGGCTGGCCGGGTACGAAGCTGACCTGGTCGGCCCTGCTGCAGAAGATGACCGGCGGTACCGGGCTCAAGGCCGGCATCGTCGACCCGCAGCGGGACGCCGCCGGACTCTCCGGCCTGCTCGCACTCAGCACCGCGGCCGCCGGGATGGGCGGCCCGCAGGCCCAGGAGGCCACCGTCGCCGCGCTGCGCGCGCTGGCCAACAACCGGTCGACCGTGCGCGCCGACCTGGTCGGCCGCTTCCCGCGTGCGGCGGACGCCACGACGTTGGCCGGCGGGCTGGCCGCCGCGCCGCTGTCGGAGCAGGCGGTGATCGCGTACAACGCGGCGCAGCCGCCGGTACCCTTGGCCTCGGTCTTCCTGAATCCGGCACCGCCCGCGCTGGACTACCCGTACGCGGTGCTGCCCAGCGCCACCAACCAGGCGGTGAGCGCGGCCAACCAGTTGCTGGGGCAGCTGAGCGGCACGACGTACCGCAATCAGCTGGCCCAGCACGGACTGCGGTCCGCGGACGGTTCGACCGGGGCGGGGTTCCCCACCGAGCCGGGTGCGCCGGCGTCCTCGGCGCCGGCCGGGAACCTCGACCCGGCGGTGATCAGCCAGGTGCTCAACACCTGGAGCGCGGTCACCCTGCCCGGCCGGATCCTGGCGGTACTGGACGTGTCGGGCTCGATGAAGACCCCGGTACCCACGGCCGCCAACAAGAGCCGGGAGCAGGTGACCGTACAGGCGGCATCCGGCGGTCTGAGCCTGTTCGGCGACGACTGGTCGGTCGGCCTGTGGGAGTTCTCCACCAAGCTGAACGGCAGCATCCCGTACAAGCAGTTGGTCCCGATCGGCCCGGTGTCGACCCAGCGGGCCCAGCTCAGCTCGGCGTTGAACGGGGTCGTCCCGACGAACGGCGACACGGGCCTGTACGACACGGTGCTCGCCGCGTACAAGGCGGTGCAGACGAACTGGGATCCCACGAAGGTCAACTCGATCGTCCTGATGACCGACGGCCAGAACGACAACCCGGGCGGCCTCACGCTGGATCAGCTGATCCAGCAGCTCAAGAACGTCGTGGATCCGCAGCGCAAGGTGGAGGTGATCGCGATCGGCATCGGTGAGGCGAGCCAGGCCGAGCTGTCGCAGATCACCGCCGTGACCTCCGGCCAGGTGTTCATCGCGAGCGACCCGTCGAAGATCAACCAGATCTTCCTTCAGGCGATCGCCCTGCGCCCAGGCTCGGGCGGCTGAGCCAGCCCGATCGGCTCACGGCTCGCGGGCGGCTGGTGGCCCGGGACGCCCGGGGCGGTCCGGCTCGGGATGGTCCAGGGCCGGGCGGTACGGCTCAGGAGAGCCGGATCGACTGGGTCGGCGCGTCGGCCATCACCGTGCCGGTCTGCGCGCCGGCCACCGGTCCGGACGCCCGGTCGGCGCGGCCCAGCTCGACCCCCTCGTACAGCTCGACGGTGTCCCACTCGCTGAGCGGCGCGACCTCGCCCCGGTTCAGCGGAGCGCGGCGGGCCGGCTCCGACGGTCCGGTACGCAGCAGCACCGTGCTGCCGTTCGTGCTGGTGTCGATGACCTGCAGGGAGTGCCCGCGCAGTTCGAACCGCAGGTGGCTACGGCTGACCCAGCGCAGACCGCGGTCGTCCAGGGCCAACCCGAGCCCGACCCCGTTGTGCTCCTCCGGAGCCCGGCCGACCGGGACCGGCTCCGCCTCGGTGACCTGGAACCGGTGCCAGACCATGCCGTCGACGCGGGCCGCCAGGGTCAAAGCCCGGGGACGCGGACCGAGGTCGGTCAGTGGCGCACCGTGCCGGGGGCAGTGCGGCCTCCCGTTGAGTAGCTGGGGTGGCGGCGGTCCGGCCGGCTCGGTGTCTTCCGGCGGCGGGCCGAACGGGTCGCTGTTGCGCGCACCGGGCGGTCCGAAGCTCGCGCAGCCCGGCTCCGGGCAGCGCCACTGCCGGCCCAGTACCGGGGCCGGTGCCGCCGGACCCGGTCCGATCATCTGCGGGATCAGCACCGCGCCGGTCGGACTCGGGGCCGGCGCGTACGACAGGCCCGGGAACCCGGTGCTGTTGCGGGTCAGCAGCGGCAGTCCGGTGAGCGCGGCCACCTCCCGGGCGCGTAGCGCGGCGGTCGGCCCGCCGGCACGGACGACCTCGACCTTCCCGTCGTCGGACCAGCGCCGGATGACCATGCGCTCGTTCGCGGTGAGGTCGGTGTCGGACAGCAGCGTACGGTCGGCCACGGCGTACATGGCGACGTGGGGATCCGACATGTGTTTGCTCAGGGCGTCGATGACCAGGCCGAGGCGCAGGAGGTGCGCGGGCCGCCCTCCGTCCAGGTCGGTCCGGCGCACCATCTCACCGAGGTCGGTCACGGCACCGGCAGCGGTCGGATCGGTACTGATTCGCCGCTCGATCGCATCGAGCACGTGACTGATACCAAAACGCACGATTTGCCCCCCTGGACAGTCGATCCTTGGGCATTATCATGCCGCCCGACGGATCGATGTCCAGGGGCCGGGTCAGATCCGATCGTACCGCGGAATATCCACAGTGGACGATCAGCCTCCCGTACGCGGTCCCGCAGGCCCCAAGGGTTTCCGGCCCGTATCGGACCCGTCACGCTGCGCCCCGGGCTCGGACCGCCCGTCACGGCCGGGCGCGCTCAGGCGAGGCCCGTCACCCGGACCGAGCCGGCGCACGACGCCGAGCCGCCGCACGACGCCGAATTGAGCACGACGCCGAGCCGCCGCTCGACGGTTCTGCGGCCGCACCCGGCCCCCGCCGGTAGGGTCGACGGATGCCGACAGTGCGGGATCAGGCCGAGGAGGTGCTCCGGGCGCTCGCCGGTGACCAGGCGCGGCTGCGCGAGGATCAGTGGACCGCCATCGAGGCGCTGGTCGTGGGTCGCCGCAGGGTGCTCTGCGTGCAGCGCACCGGCTGGGGCAAGTCGGCCGTGTACTTCATCGCCACCGCCCTGCTGCGCCGCCAGCACGCCGGCCCGACGGTCATCATCTCCCCGCTGCTCGCGTTGATGCGCAATCAGGTCGACGCCGCCTCCCGTGCCGGAATCCGGGCGTACACCATCAACTCCGCAAACCTGCAGGAGTGGGAGGAGATCACCGCGGCGGTGCACGACGGTACCGTGGACGTGCTGCTCATCAGCCCGGAACGGCTCAACAATCCGGACTTCCGCGACTCCGTACTGCCCAAGCTGGCCGGCAGCACCGGACTCCTCGTCGTCGACGAGGCACACTGCGTATCCGACTGGGGTCACGATTTCCGGCCGGACTACCGGCGCCTGCGTACCTTCCTCGCCGAACTCGCGCCGGACACCCCGGTACTGGCGACCACCGCGACCGCCAACGCCCGGGTCACCACCGACGTCGCCGAGCAGTTGAACGCCACCGCGACCGGCAGCGGGACGGATCCGCTGGTCCTGCGCGGCTCCCTGGACCGCGAATCGCTGCGGCTGGGCGTGCTCGACCTGCCCAGCCCCGCGCACCGGCTGGGCTGGCTCGGCGACCACCTGGCCGAGTTGCCCGGCTCCGGCATCGTCTACACGCTCACCGTCGCGGCCGCCCGGGAGACGGCCGAGTTCCTCCGGTCCCGGGGCTTCGAGGTCGCCGACTACACCGGACAGAGCGAGGACGCCGAGCGCCGGGCGGCCGAGGCGGATCTGCTGGACAACCGGGTCAAGGCGCTGGTCGCGACGTCCGCGCTCGGCATGGGTTTCGACAAACCCGACCTCGGTTTCGTCGTGCACCTCGGCGCGCCGTCCTCGCCGATCGCCTACTACCAGCAGGTCGGCCGGGCCGGCCGCGCGGTGCGGCACGCCGAGGTGCTGCTGCTGCCCGGCGCCGAGGACACCGCGATCTGGCGGTACTTCGCCTCGCTCGCGTTCCCGCCCGAAGACCAGGTACGCGCGACCCTCGCCGCGCTGACCCCCGACCGCGCGCAGTCCACCGCGGTGCTGGAGACCAGGGTGGAGCTCCGACGTGCCCGGCTGGAGCTGATGCTGAAGGTACTGGACGTGGACGGCGCGGTACGGCGGGTCAAGGGCGGCTGGGTGGCCACCGGCGAACCGTGGAACTACGACTCCGCGCGCCTGGCCCGGGTCGCCGCCGCCCGGCAGGACGAGCAGCGGGCCATGCTCGACTATGTGGCCGCCACGGACTGCCGGATGGATTTCCTGCGCCGGTGCCTCGACGATGCCGAGTCCGTCCCTTGTGGACGATGCGACAACTGCGCCGGCCCCCGGTTCGACCCGGCCGTGTCCGCGGAAGCCCTGGCCGCCGCCACGGCGTTCCTCGGCCGGGCCGGCATCGAGATCGCGCCGCGCAAGCTGTGGCCGACCGGGCTGCCCGCGATCGGGGTCCCGCTGTCCGGCAAGGTGCCGGCCGGTGAGCAGGCCGAACCGGGGCGGGCCGTGGGGCGGCTGTCGGACCTGGGCTGGGGTGCCCGGCTGCGGGCCGCGCTGGACTCCGGCGGCGAGGTGCCGGCCCCGCTCGTGGACGCCATGGTCGCCGTACTCAAGGACTGGTCGGCGTCGTGGGGGGTGCGGCCGGTCGCGGTGGTCGCGGTCGACTCGGCGACCCGTCCGGCGCTGGTGCACAGCCTCGCCGAACGCATCGCGGCGATCGGTCGGCTGCCGCTGCTCGGCGCGGTCTCCTCGGCGCCCGGTGGCTTCGCCGGGGTGAACAGCGCGGCCCGGGTACGCGATGTCCACGC
Organism: Rugosimonospora sp.; assembly: GCA_036494675.1. Classification (GTDB taxonomy): domain Bacteria; phylum Actinomycetota; class Actinomycetes; order Mycobacteriales; family Micromonosporaceae; genus Rugosimonospora. Next base: position 12,285 of record DASXOA010000040.1, on the reverse strand, counting down.
GCGCATCGCCGTGCCCGCGGCGCTGGAGGCCCGGCTGGCCGAGGTCGACGGTCCGGTGCTGCTCGTCGACGACCTCATCGACTCCGGCTGGACGATGGCGCTGGCCGCACGGTTGCTGCGCCGGGCGGGCGCACCCGCGGTGCTGCCGCTGGCGCTGGCGACCACCACCTGACGCCGAAACCGTACGGCCCCGCATCGTCCTGTGGTTGTATCGGACCATGACGGAGCTCGATCGCGCCCACGGCGCGCAGCCGCACGGCGCGCAGCCGCACGGCGCGCAGCCGCACGGCGTGCAGGCGGACGGCGCGGGGGCGCACGGCGTGCAGGCGGACGGCGCGCCGGGGGAGTTGGCCGAACTGATCGTCGTCCGGCACGGCGAGAGCGTCGCCAACGCCGCGTTCGCCGCCGCCAACGCCGCCGGGCGCGCCTCGGCCGGCATCTCGGGGCCCGACTCGGACGTCCCGCTGACGGACCTCGGCCGGCGGCAGGCGGCCGCGCTGGGTCACTGGCTGGGCGCTCTGCCCGCCGACCGCTTTCCCGAGGTCGCGTTGTGCTCGCCGTACCTGCGTGCCCGGCACACCCTCGAACTGGCCGCCTCGGCGGCGGAGCGCGACAATCCGCGGGCCCGCGTGCGACTGTCGCGTGTGGACGACCGGTTGCGCGACCGGGTCATGGGCGAACTCCAGATGCTGACCAGGATGCAGATAGCCGAACGCTTTCCGGCCGAGGCCGAGCGGCGGCGGACCGTCGACGAGTACGTGTACCGGCCGCCCGGCGGCGAATCGTTCGGCGACGTGGCCGACCGGTTGGCGAGCCTGCTCACCGACGTACGGCGCGAACACGCCGGCCGGCGCGTACTGGTGGTCGCGCACGACGCGGTGGTGCTGATGCTGCGCCGCCTGGTGGAGGGGCTGTCCTGGGACGAGGTGCGGGCCATCGCGCGGGACGGCCTGGCCGACAACGCCTCGGTCACGCGCTGGACCGGTGTGGACGATGCGCTCGTGCTCGCCGAGTACAACGTCACCGCGCACCTGCGGTGACCCGCGCCCGGACCGCGCCTGCCGCGATGGCCGCGCATGTCGCGATCGGACCGCGTGCCGCGATGGACGACGCGTGCCGCTATCAGACCACCCGTGCCGCGATGGCCGCGGCGGCCTCGATGACCGCGCGGCCGACCTCGTCCGGGGATTCCGGTGCGGTCAGCATCACGACGCCGGTGCTGTAGTTCGCGTACTGGCGATGGGGCAGTGGCGCCGCGATCCCGGTGGCGCCCTTCTCCAGCTCGCCCTCGCTGAGCGCCCAACCCCGGGTGCGCGCGATCGCCACGCTCGGCAGTTCGACCTCCTCCACCGGCCGCGCCGACAGGATCGCGATCCCGGACGCGCCCCGGGACAGCGGGCGCCTGGTGCCGGCGCGGTACGACACGTGGAACGCCGCCGTGGTCGGCTCGACGACGATGAGCGCCACGGCCTCGTCGCCGTCGGCCATCGTGAGGTGCGCGGTGGCGCTGATGCGCTCGGCCAGTACCCGCAGGACCGGCAGCGCCGCCGCGCGTACCTGGGGCTGCACGAAGCGGGCGAGTTCGAGCAGCCGGCCACCGAGACGGTACTGGCCGAACTGGTCGCGTACCACGTAGTCGCGGCGTGCCAGCGTCTTCAGCAGGCGCGTCACGATGGTGCGGTGAGTCCCGGTGGCCGCCGCGAGTTCGGTCACGCTGATCCCGTCCGGCCGCTGGCCGATCAGCTCCATCAGGATGAGCCCCCGGTCCAGACTCTGTGACGTCGACCGGTCGGCACCGGTGCCGCGCACACCCCCCGCCGCATCCTGCGGATCGCCCTGCCCACCAGCGACGGATCGGGTTGCCACTGCGTTACTCCCCACTCTGGAGGCCGACTGAGCTGCTGCACCGGTGCACCCGAGGCGCCGGCCCGCAATCGCGTCCGCCGACGCCGTACCGGATATTGTTCCACTCGTGTCGAATGACGTCCCGCCCAATGTCGACGGGGAACCGCGGATGACCAGCTGGGTTCCTGGCGCGGACGGGTCGCCGTTCCCGCTGGAAAACCTCCCGTACGGTGTGTTCCGGACCCGGCCGGACGGCCGCCCCCGGATCGGCGCCGCCATCGGGGAGTTCGTGGTCGACCTGGGTGCGCTGGCGACCGCCGGGCGGCACGGCGCCGCCCCGCTGCCGTCCGCCGCGACGCTGTCCGCCACGACACTGAACGACCTGCTCGGAGCCGGTCCGGCCACCTGGCGGGAGGTGCGCGGCTGGCTCACCGGGCTGCTCGGCGATCCCGCCGCGGAGCCCACCGTCCGGCCCCACCTGGTGGAGCGGGACGCGGTCGAGATGCTGCTGCCGTTCGCCGTCGCCGACTATGTCGACTTCTACTCCTCGGAGCACCACGCCACGAACGTCGGCCGGCTGTTCCGCCCGAACTCCGATCCGCTGCCGGCGAACTGGAAGCACCTGCCGATCGGGTACCACGGGCGGGCCGGCACCGTCGCCGTCTCCGGGCACCCCGTCGTACGGCCCAGCGGACAGCGCAAGGGTCCGGCATCCCCCGCACCCACCTTCGGGCCCTCGCGGCGCCTGGACGTGGAGGTGGAGGTCGGGTTCGTGGTCGGCACCCCATCCGTACCGGGCCGGCCGGTCGGCGTCGCCGACTTCGCCGAGCACGTCTTCGGGATGTGCCTGGTCAACGACTGGTCGGCGCGGGACATCCAATCCTGGGAGTACGTGCCGCTCGGTCCGTTCCTCGGCAAGTCGTTCCTGACGTCGGTATCCCCCTGGATCGTGCCGCTGGATGCCCTGCGGCACGCCCGGGTCGACCCGCCGCCGCGCGAGCCGGAGCCGCTGCCGTACCTGCGGGACGTCCCCGGCGATCCGTGGGGGCTGGACATCGAGCTCGAACTTGAGATCAACGGTACGGTCGTCTCCCGGCCGCCGTTCCGCTCGATGTACTGGACGCCCGCCCAGCAACTGGCCCACCTGACCTGCAACGGGGCGTCGTTGCGCACCGGCGACCTGTTCGCCTCCGGCACCGTCAGCGGCCCCGGGCCCGACCAGCGCGGCTCATTGCTGGAGCTGTCCTGGGGCGGCGCCGAGCCGGTCCTGCTGGCCGACGGCACCCGGCGGACCTTCCTGGAGGACGGCGACGAGGCGGCGATCCGGGCCTGGGCGCCCGGACCCGGCGGGATCCGGCTCGGCCTGGGCGAGGTACGCGGCCGGGTCGAGCCGGCTTGGTGAGACAGGCCGCCGAACGCTGGGACCCACGGCCACCGGCGTGCGAGGCTGGGCCCATGGATGACAAGCAGATCTTTCACCAGATCAACGCGCTGGTCGACGAGGAGCACCAGTTGCGCGGCCGGGTTCAGAACGGGCAACTCGCCGCCGACGACGAGCAGGCCCGCCTGCGCGAGGTCGAGGAGGCTCTGGACCAGTGCTGGGACCTGCTGCGGCAACGCCGGGCGGCCCGCGAGACCGGCACCGACCCGAACGCGGCGCATGCCCGCCCGACCGGCGAGGTGGAGGGCTACTTGCAGTAGCCGAGCAGTTTCGCCAGCGCCGGAGTGATGTTCCAGGCGCCGGTCAGGCTCGCGTACTCGGCGCGCTGCTCCTCGGTGGGCGGCGCGCCGGTGCGTCGGGCACGGAGCAACACGTTGCGGGGCGTGTGCCGGGAGTCCACGAACTCGACCACGTCGACCCGGTAGCCGTGCAGCCGTAGCAGGGCGGCCCGTAACGCGTCGGTGAGGACGTCCGCGAAGCGCTCCCGCAGGATCGGCTGCCGGACAACCATCTGGTACCCGTCGGGTGCCATCCCCGCGCGCAACTGCGCCGCGAGGTCGTGGTGGCAGCACGGTGCGGCGAGGATGAACCGGGCGTCCCATTGCACCGCACGGGCCAACGCGTCGTCGGTGGCCGTGTCGCACGCGTGCAGCGCCAGCACCACATCCGCCCCGTCCACCGGGGCGTCGGCGATCGTACCCGCGACGAACCGCACCCGGTCCGCACAGCCCAGGGTCTCGGCGAGCGCCGCGTTGCGCGCCCGCTGGTCCTCGCGCACATCGACGCCCACGATCTCGACGTCCTCACCGCGTGACGCGAAGTACCGGTACGCGGCGAAGGTGAGGTAGGCGTTGCCACAGCCCAGATCGACGATCCGACGCACCGGTTCGTCCACAGTGGACGCCAGTGCGCGCAGGAACGCGTCCACCTGCCGGCGCTTGGCGGCGTTGCCGCCGATCGCGTCGTACAGCGGATCGCCGGGATCGAGCAGGTAGTCCTTCTCGCGGTCGTGCTCCGTCGGCAGGGCGGGTGCTACCGTGCCGGACCGGTGCAACTGCGCCTCACCCTTCTTGGTGACCCGCAGTTGCAGCGTGCCGCTCGCGGTCTCCACGTGCCAGTTGCCGAACGGCTGGGCCAGGAGCCCGTCCACGGCGGCCTCGGCGTCGGCTCCCCAGGCCAGATTCCGGGTGGCCGGCCGGCTCCCGTCCGACGTGACCACCTGAAGCTGATCGCCGCGCTTGAGGGTCACCGGGCGAAGTTCCGCGCGTACCCACTCCGGACTGGTACCGCGCCGCCGCCCCGCGGCCACCGCACGGCGCAGTCCGGCGCGGTCCAGCAACGCGATCCTGATCTCGGCCAGCGCCTCGTCCAGCGGTTGCGGCATGGCTGAACCCACTTCTGTCCACTGTGGACTTGACGGAACGGTCCCGCTACTCGGCGCTCGCGGTGGCCGCCTCGCCGCCACCCGCCGGGCCCCGGTCGGCGTCGACCGTCGAGGAGGCGGCATCCGCCGTGCGGGACGCGGAACCGCGACGACGGCGGCGCCTGCGCGACTTGGCCGGGCCGGATCCGTCCACCGCCACCGATTCCCCGTCGGCGCGTCCGTCCACAGAGGACTCCGCCGCGGTGTCCGGCGACGCGGTCGCCGGCGCCTCCGCGGGACCGAGCCGGCGCCGGCGGCGCTGCCGGGGCGTCCGGGTCGACTCCTCCGTCGCGGCCGGTGACTCGGGAGCGTCGCTGTGGCGCGTGCGGGGCTTGGTGCCGGTACTACCGCGTACGCGCCGGGACTTGCCCCGGTCACTGCCGCCCAGGTCCTCCTCGACCTCGGCCGACAACCCGGCCCTGGTCCGGTCCGCGGACGGCAGCGTGCCGCTCACGTCGGTCGGGATGTCCAGGTCGGTGAACAGCCAGGGCGAGGTGTGGTACGTCTCGGGCGGCTCCGGCAGATCCATGCCCATCGACTTGTCGATCAGCCGCCAGCGCGGCATGTCCTCCCAGTCGACGAACGTGACCGCGACACCGGTCGCCCCGGCCCGGCCGGTCCGGCCGATGCGGTGCGTGTAGGTGTCCGGATCCTCCGGGCAGTCGTAGTTGATGACGTGCGTCACCCCGGACACGTCCAGCCCGCGGGCCGCGACATCGGTGGCGACCAGTACGTCGATCTTCCCGGCCCGGAACGCGCGCAGCGCCCGCTCCCTGGCGCCCTGCCCGAGGTCGCCGTGCACCGCCGCCACCGCGAACCCGCGGAAGTCGAGGTCCTCGGCGACCCGGTCCGCGTTGCGCTTGGTCCGGGTGAAGATCATGGTCAGGCTGCGCCCGTTGGCCTGCAGGATCCGGGCCACGATCTCCAGCTTGTTGAGCGAGTGGGTCCGGTAGACGACCTGCTGGGTCTGCGGCGACGGGCCGGTCTCCGCGGAGTGACCCGCGTGGATGGACATCGGCTGGTACAAGAAGCGCCGGGCCAGAGTGACGATCGGGTCGGGCATGGTGGCCGAGAACAGCATGGTCTGCCGGTCGCTGGGCAGCATCGACAGGATCTTCTCGACGTCGTCCAGGAAGCCGAGATCCAGCATCCGGTCGGCCTCGTCGAGGACCAGGGAGCGCACGCTGCCCAGCTTCAACTGCTTGCCCTTGGCCAGGTCGAGGAGGCGGCCCGGGGTACCGACCACGATCTCGACGCCCTTGTTCAACGCGTCGGTCTGCGGCTCGTAGGCCACCCCGCCGTAGATCGGCAGCACCCGGATGCCGCGGGTCCGGCCGGCCGCCGCGATGTCGCGGGCCACCTGGAGACCGAGTTCCCGGGTCGGTACCACGACCAGGGCCTGTACGCCGCCGTTCGAGCCCTCATTGGGTCCGATCACCTTCTCCAGCAGGGGGATGCCGAAGCCGAGCGTCTTGCCGGTACCCGTCGGAGCCTGGCCGATGATGTCCGTGCCGCGCATCGCGATCGGAATCGCGTGCTCCTGGATCGCGAACGCCCTGGTGATGCCGACCGCCTCAAGCGCGGCAACCGTCTCCGGGCGGGCGCCTAGCTGGGCAAATGTCGGGCTGTCAACACGAACGGGCGCATTTGCGGCCAGTTGTGCACTGGCTGCACTGGGTTCAATCGTCATGGGATTATGGGGGTCCTTCTGCTTTCGCCGGTGCGCCCCATCGTCTTTTCCCAAGGGCGCCTATGGATGTGGCGCGGGCCACACGCAGTGGGAAACTGCGGGCCGCACGCGTGACGCGGGCGCTGGCGCCCGCGGCAATACCACTATCGTACTCGTCTCGGAGTCCGGCCGGGAAATCGCCGTGTTTCAGGGCGAAATCGATCATTTGATCACCAAGTCGGCTATCTGCGCGACGTGGTGCCGCTTGGTCGGTCCGGCCCTGTCGGACGTGGTCAGATCCGATAGCCTGCGCTCGTGTCACACCCCGAAGCGGTCGTCGATCTGCTCGCCCTGCTCGCGTACGCCGAGCTGCAAGCCTTCGACCAGATGGCCAACGACGCCCGCCTCGCGCCCGACCTGCACCGGCGGGCGATGCTCAGCGAGATGGCGGCCGCCGAGATCGTCAACTACCGGCGGCTGGAGAGCCGGCTGGCCGTGCTCGGCGCCGAGCCCCAGGCCGCCATGCACCCGTTCACGGAGGCGCTGGCCGACTACCACCGCCAGACCGAGCCCAAGGACTGGTACGAGGCGTTGATCAAGGCGTACGTCGGCGACGGCATCGCGGACGACTTCTACCGCGAGGTCGCGTCGTTCCTCGACTCACCGGACCGGCAGTTGGTGCTGGAGGTGCTGCACGATTCCCGGTACGCGGAATTCGCCGGCGAGGAGATCCGCTCGGCGATCGCCGCCGACCCCAAGCTGGCCAACCGCCTGTCCATGTGGGCCCGCCGGCTGGTCGGCGAGGGCCTGTCGCAGGCCCAACGGGTGGCAGCGGACCACCCGACCCTGGCGATGCTGATCATCACCAGTGCCGCCGATCAGGCCGACATCCAGGGCCTGTTCAAGCGGCTGACCGCGGCACACACGGCCCGGATGGCGACCGTCGGCCTGAACAACTGAGCCGCGGACGCGCTGGCCTCGGCCGCACCGGCGGGGCCTTCGGCTGCGCTCGGCCGTACATGCGTAGCTGCGGCCACGCACGGGACGTGGCTTCGGCCCGCTCGTGGGTGGCCGCGCGCGTGCGGCGCCAGCCGGCAGAGCCGGGAAGTGCGGGCTCGGCCGGCTGCGCCGAAAGGCGCCGCCTCAGCCGGCGCTGAAGCCGACCTGGCGGCTCGCGGTCTCGGCGATCTCGATGTACGCGAGCTTCTCCACCGGCACGATCACGCGCCGGCCCTTCTCATCGACCAGGGAGAGCGTGCCGCCGGACGCGAGCGCTTCGGTCACGGTCGCCTCGACCTCCGCCGGCGTCTGGTTGCTCTCCAGGGACAGCTCGCGAGGCGCGAACTGAACGCCGATCTTGACCTCCACGTGGTCCTCCTCAGCTGCGGTATCCGGTGAGAAGATTATCCGATCGCGTTGCCGGCCTCGCCGTGCGGCTCGCCCTGCATCGGAAAGCTGGCGATGCCGCGCCAGGCCAGTGCGGCGAGCATCGCCAGCGCGTCGTCCTTGTCGACCCGCCGGCCACCCGCCAGCCAGAACTGCGCGGCCGTCACCGAGATCCCGACCAGGCCGGCGGCGAGCAGTTCGGCCCGTTCCCGGGCGGCACCGGTGTCGCCCATGATCGTCTCAGCGATGGCCTCGATGCACAGGCGCTCGACCCGGTCGACCCGCTCCCTTACCGCCGGCTCGTTACGCAGGTCGGACTCGAAGACCAGCCGGAACGCCTCGCTCTCGTGGTCGACGAATTCGAAATAGGCCCGCATCGATCCGGCGACCCGCTCCTTATTGTCGCTGGTCGCAGCCATGGCGTCCCGTACCTTGCCGACCAGCGCGTCCCCGTGCGTGTCCAGCAGCGCGAGATAGAGCTCGAGCTTTCCCGGAAAGTGCTGGTAGAGCACCGGCTTGGAGACGCCGGCGCGATCGGCGATGTCGTCCATCGCGGCAGCGTGGTAGCCCTGCGCGACGAAGACCTCCTGCGCGGCGGCGAGCAGCTGCTTGCGGCGGGCCGAACGAGGCAGTCGGACCGGGCGGCCCGCTGTGTTCGTGCCGCTCGACGCGGCCATCCGCACCTCCGGAAATCCTGAAGCTTCGAACTCGTCGTGTTTACCAGTTAACTCGCCTACTTCAAACACGGTAGCCTCACACGAGGCGACCGAGGAGCGCACGGTGGACGAAACAGGGCAGCCCGGCAGCGAACCGGCAGGTGCGAACGGCAACGGTGCCCACGAAAACGGCGTGGCGAGGGTCCGGGCGGGTGGCTGGCAGCCGGACCCGGCAGGGACCCGTGGCGATGTCGTGCGGGCCGAGGCCGTCCGCTCCGGTGGGACGCGTCCGTTCCTGCGTAGCGTGGATGGTGGCCGGGCCGGCACCGGCGCGGCCATGGAGCCGGACGTCGCCTCGGTTCCCGGCTGGCACCGTTCCGTGGCCACGGAGGTGCGCGACTGGTCCGATGGCCATTCCCGTGCGGCCGACCTGACCGGCCAGCGCTTTCCGAGCAACGTGCAGCAACCGGCCGCCTATCGCGGTGATCAGGAGCAGCCCGTCCAGGGGCCATGGGCACCGCGCCAGCCCGTCGAGCCGCGCCAGCCTGTCGAGCCGCGCCAGCCCGTCGAGCCGCGCATGCCGCAGGCCGCCGAGCCCGAGCCGCCCTACGACCCCTACCAGTCGCCGAGGCTGGTCCCGCCGTCTTTCGACGACATGCCGGCCCTCGGTCGGATGACCGCCGCGAGCCAGGCGGCCCAGGCGTCGCGCTCGGCCGGCGAGCCCGCCGACGCGGTTCGCGACGGCGATGCCGGCGCACGGTCCGGCTCGGGCGCGTACCCGTCGATCTCCCCGGTTCACGGCGCCGGGTCGGACCCCGAGCGGGCCGGGCAGGCGAACTCCTTTCGTGACACCCTCGCCGGGCCTGCCGAGGCCATGCGCCGGGCCGAGGCGCTGCGCCCCGCCGAGCTGATTCGCCAGGCCGAGCGCTGGCCCGCCGAGCACCGCTCGGCCGACCAGTGGCCGGCGGAGCACCGCCCGGCCGACCAGTGGCCGGAGGAGCACCGATCGGCCGACCAGTGGCCGGCGGAGCATCGCCCGGCCGACCAGTGGCCGGCCGAGCACCACACGGCCGAGCACCGTCCGATCGAGCACCGCCTGTCCGAGGATCGTCCGATCGAGCACCACACGGCCGAGCACCGTCCGATCGAGCACCGTCCGGCTGAGAACCGGCTCGCGGAGATTCCTTCCGTCGACCCGCGCCTCGCCGACCCGCGCACGGCCGACCCGCGCACCGCCGACCCGCGCTTGGCTGAGTCTCGGCCCGCCGAGACGCGCCTCGCCGAGACTCGTCCCGCCGACCAGCACCCGGCCGAATACCGGCCGGTGGAACCGCCGTCGCAGGCCGGCCCGCCGCGGCAGGGCTCACCGTACGTCGACCGGCCGGGCCTCGACCGGCCCGCGGACGGCTACGGGCCGCCCATGGCGCCGCGCGATCCGGTCCGGCGTGCCGGCCCGATGCCTCCCATCGGCAGGGCCGAGCCGGTCAGCCCGGCGGCCCCGTTCCGGGAGGCGCCTGCCGCGCCGACGCTGGATCCGCCGCGCCTGCACGGGCCGTCCCTGCGCGCGGTGCCGCGGGATCAGGCGGTGTCGCGAGATGAGGCAGTGTTGCGGGATCAGGCGGTTGCCGTCGAGGCCGCCAGGCGGGCCATGCCGCTGCGTGACTCGCTGGCCGCCCTGCGCGCCGGTGCGGCCCTCGCCCAGGCCGAGGCCGAGGCCAAGGACCACGCGGCGATCCAGGCCGCGTACGCGGCGGCCGTCGAGTCCGGGCGCTCCGACGCCGATCAGCCCGACGAGATGAGTGAATCGGCCGAGGCGCCGGGGCTGTTCGCTCCGGAGCCCCTCGGTCCACAGCCGTTCACCGCGGAGCCGTTTGCCGCGGAGTCGTTCGACCCCCAGCCGCTGGGTCCACCCACCCCGCTCGGCCAGCCCAGCCTGGCCGACTACTCCGACGGTCCGGGTGCCGGGCAGCAGCCCGCCGCCCGTGAGCCCGGCGGCCCGGTGTCCGATGCGGATCCGGCGCGCGAGCCGGAGGCCCGTGCGCCCGCCGCGTCGACTACCTCGGTGCCGAGCATGCCGGTGCCGAGGGTCCTGCCGCAGCGGGTACCGGCCGCGCCGGACGTTCCCGACGTGCCCGACGACGAACCGGACGACGAGTTCATCGAGCAGTGCCGGCCGACCACCCTGGACCCGCCAGAGCTGGCGCGCATCGCCACCCACCTCCGGTACGACGAGGACCTGGAGGAGGAAGAGCCGCAGCGTCCGGACGGTTTCGACACCGACGCCGTGCTCGCCGCGGTCCGGAAGGTCTCCGGGGTCCGCGACGCCCAGCTCAAGCCGAATCCGGGCGGCGTGCACACGCTGCGACTCGACCTGGCCGACGGCGCCGACGGCGCTCAGGTCTCCCGGGACGTTGCCCGGCTGCTGAAGCAGCGGATGGGGCTGGCCGCGGAGCCGCGACGCCAGGGGGAGCGGCGGCACGCCGAGCCGCGCCGCCAGCAATCCGCCGCCGTCTCGGCACCGAACCTCGGCCAACCGCACCGCGACGGCGGGGCGATGCCGGTCGCCGGCGCCGCGCCGGCACCGCGTATCCCACTCCCGGCCGCCGCCACCGAGCAGCTCGGGGGCGCGGCGGCCGCGCACGGCGACGAGCGGACCCGGCGACGCCACCAGGTGGCCACCGCCCGCACCCGTACCTCGGTCGAACCGGATCCCGAGCCGCGCCGGGTGGTCCGGTCGGTCTCCGGGCCCCGCGTGATCATCGATCAGGTCCAGGTCAGCACGCTGGGCCTCGACGCGACCGTCGAGGTGAGGCTCACCAGCAGCGGGCGGCCGGCGCTCGGGGTGGCCAGCGGCCCGGCGGTCGACGGCTACGTGCTCCGGCTGGCCGCGGTCGCCGCGACGGCGGCACTCGACCAGTTGCTGTCCGGCATCGAGGGAGCGGAACAGCCCGGGCGCTGCTTCGTCGAGCACGCGGCGGTGGTGCCGTTCGGCAGCAGCGACGTGGCCGTGGTCGTGGTGCTGCTGGTTCTGGGCGGGACGGCGGAGCAGCTCAGCGGGTCCGCACTGGTCGCGGGTGACCCGCGGCAGGCGGTCGTCCGGGCTACCCTCGCCGCGGTCAACCGGCGGCTGGACGCGCTGCTCGGCTGAGTCCGGTCCCGGATGCATCAACGGCATATCGGTGTGCCGCGAGGCAGACTGGACTGATGAAGCGCGCCGTCATCGCTCCGTCAGACTCCGTTTCCCGGTTGGACACGCTGGCGCCACCCTGGCCGGGGCACCGGATCACGGTGGACGGCACGGCGACGTACCTGCGGGAGACCCCCGCCACCGCGGACGGGGCCGAACCCGCCCTGTTCGTACACGGGCTGGGTGGATCTTCGTCCAACTGGACCGACCTGGCGGGCCTGCTCGCGCACCGGCTCGACGGGCACGCGCTGGACCTGCCCGGTTTCGGCCGGAGCGATCCGGCGCGCAGCTACTCGGTGAGCGCCTTCGCCGACCGCGTGATCCGGGTGATGGAGCACGCCGGTTGGGGGCCGGTGCACCTGTTCGGCAACTCGCTCGGAGGATCGATCGTGGTACGCGTCGCGGCTCTGCGGCCGGACCTGGTGCGTACCCTCACGCTGATCTCGCCGGCCATGCCGTTCCTGGACGCTCGGCGCTCCGCGCACGGCAGGATGCTGCCGTTCCTGTTGATCCCGCGGGCCGACCGGTTGGCCGCCCGGCGGATGGCCGCGGTAACGCCCGACGAACTGGCCCGGCAGATCCTCCAGCTGTGCTTCGCCGACCCGAGCCGGATCAGCGAGCAGCGGATGGCCGAGGCGGTCGTGGAGGCCCGGCTGCGGTACGACGTGCCGTGGTACC
>DASXOA010000039.1:0-42635 GCA_036494675.1 Rugosimonospora sp. | reverse complement strand
AGCGCCCGACCAGCATGTACAGCGCCAGCCCGCTGGACAAGGTCGTATTCGGGGTCTCCGAACGGTGCCTGCCGGACTCGTCGTTCGACTGCGCGACCAGCAAGTTCACCAAGGCCAACGCGAGCCACTGGCCGGACGTGCCGTTCGACGAGAACTGCGGCTCCTCGGACGCCTGCACCTCCAACGTGTCGCCGTCGTTCTGGTCCCGCAAGCGCCTGACCAGTGTCGCCACCGAGGTGCGGGTCGGGTCGTCGTGGCAGAACGTGGACACCTGGACACTGGACGAGTCATTCCCGGCACCCGGCGACGGCACCACCCCGTCGCTCTGGCTGGACAAGATAACGCACACCGGTGACGTGGGGGGCAGCCTGAGCGTGCCGCCGGTGGTGTTCGGCATGACCCAGCTGCAGAACCGGGTGGACACCGTCGGCGACAGCCTGGCCCCGCTGGACAAGTACCGCATCGGCACCATCGACACCGAGACCGGTGCCCACCTATCCATCACCTACTCCGACAAGGAGTGCACCGCGGCTGCCAAGCCGGACCCGGCCACCAACACCCAGCGCTGCTTCCCGCAGTACTGGGCCGGCGACCCGCCGCAGCCCAAACCCTTCCAGGACTGGTTCCACAAGTACGTGGTCACCCAGGTCAGCACCTCCGACCTGACCGGCGGCGCGGCCGACCTGGTCACCACGTACAACTACCTGGACAGCCCGGCCTGGGCATACGACAACGACGTGCTAACCAAGGCCAAGGAGCGCACCTGGGGCGACTGGCGCGGGTACTCGAAGGTCGGCGAGGTCACCGGCGCACCCGGCCAGCCACAGTCCGAAGTGGACTACGTGTACTTCCGGGGCATGAACGGCGACCGGGCCGACGCTGACGACGCGAGCAAGAAGAAGACGGTCAGCGTCACCGACTCCACCGCCACCAGCGTGCCCGACGACCCGCAACTGGCCGGCCGGCAACGGGAAAAGGTGGACCTCAACGGGCCAGGCGGCACGGTGGTGGACGACGTCATCGACGACCCCTGGACGGCGCAGACCGCCACGCACACCGACTCCGCCGGTACCCGCACCGCCAACCTCACCGACACCGGCGTCGAACGCACCCGCACCGCGCTGTCGGGTGGCGGCTGGCGGACCACCGAGGTGGACCACGGCTACGACGGCAACGGCCTGCCCACCACCGTCAACGACCTGGGCGACACCACCATCGGCACCGACGACAAGTGCACCCGCACCACGTACGCGCAGAACACCGCCGCGTGGATGCTGTCCTACCCGTCCCGGGAGGAGGTGGTCGCGACCGCCTGTACCGCGACCCCCGACCGGCCCGCGGACGTCCTGTCCGACCAGCGCACCTCCTACGACAGCCAGTCCTGGGGCACCCTTCCCACCAAGGGCGACGACACCCGCGTCGAATCCGTGACCGGGTACACCGGCGGTAACCCGGTCTACCTGACCACGAAGCTCAACACGTTCGACGCGTACGGCCGGCTGACCGCCACCACCGACGCGATGGGGCGCACCACCAAGACCGCGTACACCCCGGCCAGTGGCGGCCTGGTCACCCACACCACCGTGACCGACCCGAAGGGCTACACCACCGACACCGACCTCAACCCGGCCACCGACCAGGCCACCACGATCCTGGACGAGAACAGCAAGCGCACCGACCTGACCTACGACCCGCTGGGTCGGCTGACCCAGGTGTGGCTGCCCGGCCGGCTCAAGTCTGCCAACCCCACCACCCCGAACCTCGCCTACGGCTACCAGATCCGCGGCGCCACCGGCACGACCGCGGTGTCCACCGCCACCCTGCACGCCAGCGGCCAGTACGCCACCAGCTACCAGCTCTACGACGGGCTGCTGCGGGAACGGCAGACCCAGGTACCCGCACCCGGCGGTGGGCGCGTCATCACCGACCAGATCTACGACAGTCGCGGACTGGTGGCCCGGGCCAACAGCGACTACTACAACGGCGACACCGCACCGTCGGCCGACTTGTTCACCCCGAAGGCCGCGGTACCCGGCCAGACGGCCACCACCTACGACGGCGTCGGCAGGCCGATCCTGGCGACCTTCCTGGAGAACGGCAACGCCCGCTGGCAGACCGTCACCAGCTACGGCGGGGACCGGGTGAGCGTCACCCCACCCAAGGGCGCCATCGCCACCACCCAGATCGCCGACGCCCGCGGCCAGCTGACCCAGCTGCTGCAGTACCACGGCGGGCAGCCGACCGGAGCGGCGGACGTCATCAGCTACACGTACGCGCCGGACGGGCAGGTGTCGACCATCACCGACGCGGCCGGAAACACCTGGTCCTACCGGTACGACCTGCGCGGGCGGCGGATCGAGGAGCACGACCCGGACACGGGGACGACGACGAACACCTACGACGATGATGACGAACTGCTGACCTCCACCGACGGGCGAGGCGTCACGCTGGCCTACAGCTACGACGCGCTGGGCCGCAAGACCGGCGAGTACCAGGACTCACTGACCGGCACCCCGCTGGCCAGGTGGGACTACGACACCCTGGCCAAGGGTGAGCTGACCGACTCCGTGCGGTACCTGGGCGGCCAGCCGTACACCACGACGGTGCTCGGGTACGACGACCGCTACCAGTCGCTGGGTACCACGCTGACCGTACCGGCCACGGAGACAGGGCTGGCCGGCTCGTACACGAGCCACGCCACCTACAACACCGGCGCCGACGGCACGCCGCTGACGGTCACCTACCCCGGTGCGGGAACCACCGCCGGTGAGACGGTCACATTCGGGTACGACACCATCGGCGAGGCGACCACGCTGACCGGCCTGGCCAGCTATGTCGCCGGCACCACGTACTCGAAGATCGGTCTGGTCAGCCAGCGCAGCAGCTCCGACGGCGCGGGCCACCTGGTGTACCGCACCAACACCTACGAGGACGGCACCAACCGGCTGCTGCGGGTCTATGACGAGCGCTCCACCGTCAGCGGTGCCCTCAACGACACGCACTACGGCTACGACGACGGCGGCAACGTGACGAGCATCGACGACGCGCCCACCGCAGCCCCGGCGGACACCCAGTGCTTCACCTACGACTACCTGCAACGGCTCGTCACCGCCCGGACCACCGGCAGCACCTGCGACTCCACGCCAGCGGCCGGCGCGCTGGGCAGCGGACCGGCACCGTACTGGCAGAGCTTCGGCTACGACGTCGCCGGCAACCGGACCAGCGAGACCGACCACGCCGTCACGCCCGGCGGCACCGACGCCACCCACACCTACACCTACCCGAGCCCCGGAGGCGTCCAGCCGCACACCGTCCAGAGCGTGACCACCACCGGCGGCCCGGACAGCGATCGGGTCGACAGCTACGGCTACGACCCGGCGGGCGACACCACCAACCGCGCGCTCGCCGGCGACGCGCAGACCCTCACCTGGGACGCCGAGGGCCGGCTCGCGTCGGCGACCAAGGACGGCAAGACCTCAACCTTCGCCTACGACGCCGACGGCACCCTGCTGCTGCGCCGCGATCCGGGCAGCACTGTGCTCTACGTCGACGGTGAGGAGATCACCGTCAATTCCGCCGGAGCTCTCGCCACCACCCGGTACTACAGCTTCGGCGGGGACACCATCGCCGTGCGAACCGGCACCGGCCTGTCGTTCCTGCTGGACGACCGGCAGGGTACCGCCAGCACCATGGTCTCCGCGGATGCCACCCAGGCCGTCACGCGCCGGTACTACACGCCCTTCGGCCAGGCCCGTGGCGTGACGCCGGCGTGGCCTGGCGACAAGGGGTACGTGGGCGGGATCGTCGACACCGCCGCGAACCTGACCATCGTGGGCGCCCGCGAGTACGACCCGGACACCGGCCGGTTCCTGTCCGCCGACCCGGTGTTCGACATCCACACGCCGCAGAGCTGGAACGCGTACGGGTACGCCAACAGCAACCCGACCACCTACAGCGACCCGAGCGGCCTGATGCTGCCGTGCGCCAGCGGGGCGGGCGGCTGCGGCAAGACCGGCTATGTCGGCGGCGGCAAGAAGCCCGGCTACTGCGACCTGCACGACTGCAATCCGGGGCCGAGGGTACCGCCGTCGGTGTTCCACTCGGGCAAGGCGTGGAACGCCTACCAACGGACGCTGTCCGCCCGGTGGGCGAAGGTCGAGGCGCAGATCGCGGCGCAGAAACGGGAGGCCGAGCGGCGGGCGGCCGAGGTCCAGCGGGGACGCAACCACCACCATTCGTGGTGGGACAGGGTGACCAGTTTCGCCAACACCGTCGCGCCGGCGCTCACGCTGATCGCGGTCGCCACCGCGTGGGTACCTGGGCTTGACGTGGTCACCGCCGCGATCGCGCTGACCGCGGACACGCTGTCGTTCGCGGCCAACGGCGCTGACACGGTGGTGCAGCTCGCTCACGGCCATTTCGCCAGAGCGGCCACGGCGGCGGGGTTGGCCGGGCTGTCGGTGGTCGGCGCCGGTGGCGCGGGCAAGCTGATACGCGAGACTCGGGAGCTCTCGGAGGCCCGGGCCACGTACCGGACCGCCAAGCTCGCCTGGCAGCACGCGCCGACTGGCATAACCCGGGCCCGCGCTCTGATCAGCGCGGTCAAGGTAGACAGCGCGCGGCAGGCGGTGCGGCAGTCGGTCGCCACGGACACCGTGAACTGGACGTCGGAGTTCGTCTACGAGGTCGGGCACAAGGTTCACGAGAGCATGGAGGAGGGCGAGTAGCACTGCCGGGGTGCTGTCGACCGGACATCGACGGCATCCGCAGCGGGCGGCCGGCGGGATCCACTCCACCGGCCGCCCGCCGGCGTTCACCACCATCCGCGCATCCGCGCGTCGGCGGACAGTTTCCCTTGTGGTCGGTCAGCCACCGGGTCGTCACGCCGGTGTCGGGATCGTCGAACGCGGACCATTCGGCCGGTGCCATCGCGCGGTGCCTCCTTCTGTCGCTGCCGTTTCGGCCAGAACCTCGGCGAGCCACCGGAGTTGGATGGCCCGCTGGGCCTGGCCGCCACCCTCGTGACCGTTGAACTTCCACACGTCGATAGTGGCCGGGCCGCGGTAGTGGTGGTAAGCGGCGAACACCGTCGACGGCGGGCAAACCGCGTCCATCAACGCCACCGAGTACCGCGCGGGTGCCGTTGCCCGGGCGGCCAGGTTGACCCCGTCGCAGTAGTCGAGCATGTCGAAGACCGCGTCGGCCTGTTCGCGCCGGCGGGCCACGTACTCCACGATCTCGCTGTACCCGGGACGGTCCACCAGCTCGGTTGCCCTACGAAAGTGGGTCAGGAACGGCACGTCGATCAGCGCCGCGGCCAGGTCGGTACGCAACCCGGCCACGGCTGCGCGATTCCGCCGCCCTGGCTGCCGCCGGCCACCACGACGCGGTCCGGGTCAACCAGCGGATGGCCGCGAGCGGCGTCAACGGCTCGCACCGCGTCGACGAAGACCCGCCGGTAGTAGTAGGCGTCGCGATCGGCGATGCCCCGGGTCAGGAAGCCCGGCACCTGGGGGTTGGCACCCGGGTCGGGGTCGGCGGTGGCGCCATCGCCCTGCCCGCGGGTGTCCATCACCAGCTGCGCGTACCCGGCGGCCGGGAACACCAGCCAGTCCAACGGCACGCCGCGCCCGCCGTGGTACCCGAGGAACTGAACCACGGTGGGAAGCGGCCCGGATGCCCCACGGGGCGCCAGGAACCAGCCGGCGAGCGATGACCGCCCCAGCCGGTGAACTGCACGTCCCAGGTGTCCACAAGGGACAGACCGGCGTCGTACGGGCGGAACTCCGCATCGACCGGGTAGGCCGTGGCCGTGGCGAGGGTGTCCCGCCAAAACTCGTCGAAGTCCGCCGGCTCGGTGCGCTCCGGCCGATACTGCGCGACAAATGACCGCCTTGTACTCCGAGCAGTACCTGACCGGAGTACGGCTGGTCGTCCAGCGGCTGGCCCGCCTGACCAACGCGCGCCGGGCAGGTCGTTGATGGAGGCGACGCCGGCGACCGTGGAGACGACCTGCTGCGCGTCGTCCTCCCACTTCGCGTAGGCGTCCGGGAACGCCGAACGCGGCACCGCCTGGGCGGCCTGGGTCAGAGGCAGCGCCTCCCAGTGAGCGCGGTGTCGCGGTCGACCATGTCACGATCTACCGGTGGGTACAACGCTTCGCGCCGCTGCTGTCTGACGCGGCCCGGTTCTGCCGCCATTCACCAGGTGACAGGTGCGGGTGTGGCGCTACGTGTACCGGGCGGTCGACCAGTACGGCCAGGTCATCGACGTGCTCGTCTCGGCACGACGGGATGCGGAATCTGCCCGCCGGTTCTTCCGCCGGGCGCTGCGGACGCTGAAGGTGACGCCTACCGAGGTGGTGACCGACACCGCCGCGGTCTATCCCGCCGTACTCGATGAACTCGTTCCCTCGGCGTGGCATCACGTCGAGCGTTACGCCAACAATCCGGTTGAGGCCGATCACGGCCACCTCAAACACCGGCTGCGACCGACGCGTGGGCTGCGCACCGACAGCACGGCCCGGGTGATCATCCCCGGGCATGCCTTCCTTCAGAACCTCCGCCGTGGACACTACGAACTCGGAATCGACGTCCCGCCCGGCTCCCGAGTCGCCACAGCGTTCACCGAACTCGCCCGAATGATCTGACCGCGAATCTCGCCACCGGCGCAGCGTATCGCCCGATCCGTAACGCAACAGAACCCACCCCGGTACTGCGGCAGCGTCAGGCGGCGCAGCGGAAACCGACGTGGCCCGTCGCGCTGTCGGGCGTGGAGGAGGTGCGGGCCGCGACCCGGTAGCGGTTGCAGTACGACTCATGGCAGAGGTACGAGCCGCCGCGCATGACCCGGCCGATACCGTGGTGAGGTCCGGCCGGATCGCGTCTGGTCGCCGGCGAGGAGACGGCATGCCAGTCGGGGCTGAACCAGTCGGCGCACCACTCCCAGACGTTGCCGGAGGTGTTGTAGAGCCCGAAGGCGTTCGGCCGGAACGCGTCGACCGGTGCGGTGTCCAGGTAGCCGTCCTCGCCCGTGTTGCGCCGCGGAAACTGGCCCTGCCAGGTGTTGCACCGGTGCTGGCCACGGGGCATGAACTCGTCGCCCCACGGGAACCGCGCATGGTCCAGCCCGCCACGGGCCGCCTTCTCCCACTCGGCCTCGGTCGGCAGCCGCTTACCCACCCAGGCCGCGTACGCGTTCGCGTCGGCCCACGACACGTGTACCACTGGATGGTTGCGGCGATCGCCGATGCCGGTACCGGGTCCCGCCGGGTGCCGCCAGTCCGCGCCCTCGACGGGCAGCCACCACGGGGCCTGCGGGACCGAGCCGTTGAGCACGCGCTGGGCGGCCTCGCCGGTGACGAACGCGTGGAACACGAAAGACCAGCCGAAACGTTGCGCTTCCGTCACGTAGCCGGTCGCCTTGACAAACGCCCCGAACTGGGCGTTGGTGACCGCCTTCGGATCGATGTGGAAGGCGGACACGAACACCTCCCGGATCGGGCCCTCGCCGTCGTCGGGGAACGCGTCCGGATCCTCGCCGCCCATCTGGAAGCCGCCTTCGGGGATCGCCACCATGCCACGAATCACGTCCGCCCGCTCACGATGCGGCAGGTCGAACTCGACGGCTGGTTGAGCTACTGGGTCGCCCTGATGCGACGGCCCCGGTGTGCAACAAGCGCTGGTCACGTCCCCGAACCTACCCCGCCAATGGTCAGCGCTACGTCGAAGGCCAGGCCGCTGGACGCGTCGCCACAGATCGAACGCAGCATGTCGTACAGATCGGCGACTACGTCCGGCTTCGCATTCCACAGGTTGTGGGTCTCGGCGGGATCGGTCTGCATGTCGTAGAGCTGGCCGGCCGGATGCTCGGCGTCCCAGGGCGGCACGGTGTGGGGCTTGCCGGTACCAGTGGCGAACAGGTCGTTGATCGACGGCTCGGAGAATCCGCCGCCCGACCCGGCCGAGAAGATCGCCTTCCAGCGCCCGGACCGCAGCGCGAACCGGCCGCCCAGGCTGTGGTGCACGATCGGCCGGTCCGGATCACCGGACTCGGTGCCGTCCAGGATGGGCAGCACGTCGCGGCCGTCATCGACGCTGACCGAGAGACCGGCCGCCGCAGCCACGGACGGTAGCACGTCGGTCAGGCAGATCGGCGCGTCGACCGCGGTACCCGCCCCGAAGTGCCCTGGCCAACGTGCAACGAACGGCTCACGGTGGCCGCCGTCCCACAGATCGCCCTTCTGCCCGCGCCAGTCGGCGTTGGGCCGGTGCCGGGCGATGTCCCCATCGTCGGTGAAGTGGGTCACCGCGCCGTTGTCGCTCGTAACGATGAACAGCGTGTCGTCTAGGACACCCTTTGATTCCAGTACCGCGCGCAGCTCACCGACGGCCCAGTCGACCAGGCATACGCCGTCGGCGCGGTCGCCCAGGCCGGAGCGGCCGCGGATGAACGCCGGCGGCACGTTCGGTCGGTGCGGCGCCGACGGCGCAAGGTAGCACAGGAACGGTCCGGTCTGGGTGCGGACGAACTCGACAGCCTCCCGGGTGAACGTGACATCGACGTCGCTCTCGTTGAACCCCTCGACCTGAAGGCCCGGACGCTGCTCGGTGAGGTAGTGCTTCTTTTCCCGATCCGGGATGCCGACCGTGCGGTCCTGGTCGATGAACGCGTACGGTGGCATGTCCAGCGACCCGGCGATGCCGAAGAACCGGTCGAAGCCGAGCGCGGTCGGACCACCGGTCACCGGCGCGGCGTAGTCGATGTCACGCCCGAAGTCGGTCTCGATGTCGTCGTGCAGCGTGGCGCCGGGGGCGAACGCGTTCCGCACCGAGCCGTCTCGGTGTCGCCAGCCGAGCCCGAGGTGCCACTTGCCGAACGCGCCGGTGGCGTATCCGCGGTCCCGCAATACCGTGGCCAGAGTCGGTCGGGACGGCTCGATGAGGGCCGGCCCGTGTCCCATCAGAACGAAGCTCTTGAGTGGACCCCGCCAGGCGTAGCGGCCGGTCATCAGCGCGTACCTGCTGGGCGTGCACACCGCGGACGCCGAGTGGCAGTTGGTGGCCCGCACCCCCTCGGTGGCCAGCCGATCGATGTTCGGGGTGGGGATCCGGGAGCCGTAGCAGCCCAGATCCCCCCAGCCCATGTCATCGGCGAGGACAACGACGACGTTCATTCCCGGCAACCCCCATGTGCGCTCTTGATGATCCGGATCGCGTTGGTGGTGGCTGGATCAATGGTGAAGTTGCTGTCGTCTGATTGGCAGGCGTTGTTGGTGAACACGTTGACGAAGCTCACGTTCGTTACGCCGTGGGTGCTGTCGATACCCTGCAGCAGGCTCGGGTGCGTAAAGGTCGAGTCCGCGTGGATGTCGCGGAAGATGAGCTGGTCGAGGTGGCCGTAGCCGAGTGTCGGGTCGTACCACTTGTTGTTGTCGATGGCAAGGTAGAACAGGCGGTAGGTGGCGTCCTCGACCCGGATGTTCTCGAACAGGTAGTGGTTCGGGGTGCCGGCACCGGCATGCAGGGCGCGGAACACCGCCGATTTCTGGATCTGGTAGTGCTCGGCGTGGATGACGTCATCGTCGTAGACGTGGAAGTCGCTGGGGCTGTTCTCGAGATTCCAACTGATCATGAATGGGGCGCCGTTTTCCAGCTGCCACACGGTATTGTCCCGGACCACCTCGTCGCCCCAGAACAACTTGAGGGAGTCGTCGTTGGATTTGACGAAGTTGTTCTCCACCAGGGACTTGTTGCCCGCGACCAGGCCGTCGGTGCTGTACCACCATGACATGGTCTTGACGTTCTCGATCGTGGTGTACTGCGCGAGCGCCCGGATGTTGAAGCGCGGAGCGTTGACCACTGTGATGCCTTCGATCAGTACGTTCTGCGATGTCTGATCGGCGATGTCGATCATCCCGGGCTGGTTCTTGTTCGAGTCCTGGTTGCCGGTATCCATGAACAGGCCATCCAGCACCCCACGTCCCTTGATGGTGACGTTGTCGACCGGTCCGCTAGCGATGAACGCGCCCTCCACCCAGGCGCCACCGGCCAGGTAAACGGTTTCGTTGGAATGCAACGCCACGCCGGAACCGATCTGGTGCACCCCGGGCCCGAAGTAGAGCACGTTCGGGTCGCCGGTCGCTGGCGGAACGTCGTTCTCCGGCGGGTTGGCGAAGACCAGCATCGGATGCTGGATCGGGTTGGTGGTGTTCGGGGCGAATTCCACCGACACGTTCTTGGCCTGCCGCATGGTGAAGGTGCAGGTGTTGTCGGCGAATCTGGTCTGGATCGCGGCCGAGGCCGGGCGGACGAGGCAGCCAGTTAGCCCGGTCTGTGCGAGCGCCGTGACGCTGACTGTTACCGCACCGGCGAACGAGAAGCTCGTCCAGGACGTGTCGAGTTCCCGGTTCGTGTCGCGCTTTGCGGCGAGTGTCTTGTAGACGAACGACGAGCGGCCGTCGACCCGCACCGAATACTGGTCGGATGCCGGGACGCCGACCGTGCCCGGGTACAGGCTCAGCGCCGGACCGGCGGCGGGCCGGATGTCGCCGTATCGCAGGGTGGCGCGGTGTGCCGCGACCTCGCGTTCGGTCGCCTCGGTCGAGCGGGTGATGCCGTCGGCGACCGAGTCAACCTCCGGGACAGATCCGTTGACTGGCGTGGTGGTGGTCTGGTCGTACTCGTTGCCGACGTATGAGGTGCTGTGGGCCTGGGCCGGCGCGGCGAGAACCGTGAGGGACGAGACGGCGAGGAGCGCGCCGGCGAGGACGCCGGCCAGCCTGGTGCGACGCATGAAGCCTCCGAGGTCAGGAGTTGTCGGGTCAGCCGAAGCGCAACTGGTGTTCAGCGGCGGGGTCCCAGGTGTTGAGGCCCGGCTCGCCGAACGCGGGAGCCAGGACGTAGTGGTCGAATGTGGCCGCCATCCGTTCCCGCAGCAGCACGTGATGCCGGTGGATCTCGTCGGCGTACTGGGGGTCGTCGATCCCGTTGGTCAGCTCGTAGGGATCGGCCTCGAGGTCGAAGAACTGCCACGGCTTGCCACCGTGCGCATCACCGATAACCGTGTACTTGTAACGGCTGGTGCGGATGCCGCGCCAGGTCTCCTCGTGGAATGGGATGTTCGGCCGCATCTCCGCGACGAACTCGAGCAGCACACCGTCCCGGTCAAGATGGTCGGTCTCACCGCGGGCGATCGGCGCGAGGTTGATACCTGGCTTCTCGTCGCGGGGCGCGATAGCCGCCAGGCCCAACAGCGTCGGGAACAGGTCCTCGGTGCAGACCGGATCGCCCACCACCCGGGACCCGACGTTGCCGATGATCAGTGGGATGCCCAGCGATTCCTCCCACGGTCGTTGTTTGGCGAGCAGGCCGTGGCAGCCGAGCAGTTCACCGTGGTCGGCGGTCAGCGCGATGATGGTGTTGTCCAGCGTGCCGGCTTCCCGCAGCGAGGCCACCAGCCGCCCGACGTTGTCGTCCAGGTTCTCGATCATCGCGTAGTAGACCCGCAGGTCGTCCAGCAAGCTCTCACCGTGCGGGCCGCGCTTGCGGTAATCCTTGCCCAGCTCCACGTTGTCGCGCAGGATCAGTTCCCGGTCCCGCCACCGGGCCAGATATTCCGGCGGCGCGGTGAACAGCGGGTGCGGCGGCTCGACCGACAGCACCGCGGCGAACGGCTTGTCCCGGTCCTGCACCGCATAGGATGTCGCCATCGCGAACAGTTCGTCGGTCTGGAAGCCGTCGAGCTTGCGCATGGTCGGGTCGTCCTGTGTGGAGTACCAGGTGTCGTACGGGTCGTTGGCGATGTCGAAGCCGGCAAACGTGCCGAATCGTCCCTGGAACGGCCGCGGCACCGGGGTACGGGACGCCTTCACGACATTGTGGCCGGGATAGTGGCCGAAGTTGCCGTACAGGTGCCACTTGCCGAACATGGCGGTGTCGTATCCGGCGTCGTTGAACTCGTCGGCGAGCGTCCGCTCGGCCGGCGACATCCGCCACTCGATCGCCGGGATGAATCGGGTGTGCGCGTACTCCCCTGTCATCAGGGTGAACCGGAACGGCACGCAGACTGGATATGTCGAGGACGCGGCGGTGAACCGGGCACCCGACGCGGCCAGCGCGTCGATGTTCGGTGTACTCACATTGGGATCGCCGTAGCAGCCGAGCGCCTGGCGGCGCAGCTGGTCGGAGATGATCAGGATGATGTTGGGCTGTGTCACTTCAATCCGCCAGAGGTCAGGCCCGCGACGAAGCGCCGCTGGAGCGAGAGGAACAGGAGCACGACCGGTACCAGCATGAACAGTGCCGCGGCGCTGGTCAGGCCCCAGTCGGTGGAATTCTGGTCCTGGAAGGCCAGGAAGCTGGTGGAGATGGGCATCTTTGCTGGATCGTGGATGAAGGTGATCGCCCAGAAGAACTCGTTCCACGCCCATAGGCCGACCACCAGCGCGACCGTCATGAAGCCGGGCCAGGCCAGCGGGATAATCACCCGCCAGGCGATCTGTAGCTCGGACGCGCCCTCCAGCCGGGCCGCCTCGACGAAATCCTTCGGCACCTTCATCAGGAACGAGCGCAGCAACAGGGTGGCGAACGGCGCATCAGTGGCCCAGTAGATCACCATCAGGCCGAACAGGCTGTCGGTCAGCCTCAGGCTGGTCCACAGCGAGAACAGCGGCACCACGAACAACTGCACCGGCATCGCGCTGCCCAGGAACAGATAGGCGATGACTCCGTTGCCGCCGGGCACCTTGAGGTGGCTCAACGCGTACGCGGCCAGGCCGGCTACCGTGCAGGTGCCGAGGACCGAGCCGGCGACCAGAATCGCGCTGTTGCGCATGGTGGTGCCGAAATCGCCGTTGTTCCAGGCGGTCGCGAAGTTGTGCAGGCTGAACGAGGTCGGCGGAGTCAACGGATTCGCGCCGATCTGCGCATTGCTCTTGAACGCGTTGAACAGCATCAGGATCGCGGGGCCGATGGCGAACAACGCGAGCACGGTCAGCACCAGATACGCCGGGAAGTAGCGGCCCCGGCGGCGCCGGTTGCGTTGGTTCGCCGCCGGCCGGATGGACTGGCGTTGTGGTGCGATGGTGGCGGTCATTCCTCCCACCCCTTTCGCCGCACGACCTGGTAGACGACGAGCACGAGGCCGGTCACCACAGTCATGGAAAGTCCGAGTGCCGCCGCGTATCCGGCGGAGTACTGGTTGAAGGCCTGGTCGTACATGAGGGTCGAGACCACATCGGAGGAGTTCGCCGGCCCGCCGTGGGTCATGATGTAGATGTAGTCGAACGCCTTGAGCGACCAGATCACCGTCATCAGCACGATGAAGATCATCGTCGGGCGGATGCCCGGCAGGGTCACCGACTTGAACTGGTGCCACCGGTTCGC
Organism: Rugosimonospora sp.; assembly: GCA_036494675.1. Lineage (GTDB taxonomy): Bacteria > Actinomycetota > Actinomycetes > Mycobacteriales > Micromonosporaceae > Rugosimonospora. The sequence goes on along the minus strand of DASXOA010000039.1, from coordinate 29,250 downwards.
GCCGTCGAGCTTTGCCGCCTCGTACAGTTGTGGGTCCACACCCTGCATCGCGGCGAAGAAGATGACCGCGAGGAAACCCCACCAGTGCCAGTCGACCACGAAGTTGACCGCATACAGGGAGGTGTTAGGGTCGCCGAGCCAGGCCTGGTTGATGCCGAGCAGGTGACCGATTCCGCTGTCCGGGGACAGCAGCATCTTCCAGATCGCCGCGTTGATGACGCTCGCGCTCACGTATGGGATGAAGAACAGCGTCCGGTAGAGCATCTGGAACCGGCGCACCTGATTGATCAGGTGGGCGCCGAGTAGACCCAGCGCCATCGGTACCGACAGGAACAGCACGAACCAGATCGCGTTGTGCAGCAACGCCTGATGCACTGCCGGGTCGCGGAACGCCCGCGTGTAGTTGTCGATGCCGATGAACTTCGCCGGCCCAATACCGGACCAGTCGGTGAACGAGTAGTAGAGCGTCGCGAGGGACGGGCCCAGCACGACCAGCACATTGAGGATCAGCAACGGGGCGAGGAACGCCCAGGCGATCAGTCCGCGCCGCAGGCGGGGCCTGGCCCGCCCCGACGCCGTTCCGGCGCGGGTCGGGGCTGGCACCGATGCGGCAGTCATCACTGCACCGTCCTCGGCAACATCTGCGGGATGTTGCCCTGTTGGCGTTCAGTGGTGAAGGTGGTGGCGAGCTGCTTGCAGTAAGCCGCCGGGGTCATCTTGTTGGTCAGCACCTGTTCCAGCCCCTCGTAGACGAAGGTGTCCGACTTCGGCGGCCACCAGGTCCAGGTGACGTAGCCGTAGTTGCCGCTGGAAACTGCCGTGTTCAACGAGGTCAGCACTCGCGCGGCGCGCGGGTCGGTCTTCGCCGGGATCTCGCTGGCGGTGAAGTTGATCGGGATGTTGTAGGTGGCCGGCACGTCCGCCATCCGCTGCATGGCCGCGTTGCGGTCGCCGTAGTACCAGTTCAGGAAGTTCGCGGCGGCATCCTGGTTCCTGCTGGCCTCGTTGATGGCGAACGAGCCGCCGACACCCATCGCGAACGTGTTGTAGGGCACCGAGTCCGACAGCGACGGGATCGGCATCCAGTCCCAGTCGTTGCTGTTGCCGGCCTTGCTGCCGAAAAACTGGCCGATGTTGCTCATATACCACTCGCCCTGCGGAATGGTGGCCACCGTGCCCTTGCCGAGGTTCGCACCGACCTCGGCGGACGGCACGGAGAAGTACTTGTTCGCGCCGCCGGCGATCCAGCCCTTGTCGAAGTACGACTTCAGCAGGGTCACCGCGTCCACGAAGACCGGGTCGGTGAACTGAATCTTGCCGGTCAGCGCCTGGTACAGCGCGTCCGGGCCGGAGAAGTGGTTCCAGAACACGGTCATCAGCCACTCGCTGGCGGCGGTCCAGTCGACGTTGGACGAACCGAACGGAACGATGCCCTGCCCGGCCGCCTCGGTGGCGAGGGCCTCCAGCTCGGACCGGTTCTTCGGCTGGGTCCAGCCCTTCGAGGCGAACAGGGTCTTGTTGTAGTACAGCATCATGGTGTCCACCCGCATCGGCAGCGCGTACAGCTTGCCGCCGGTGGTGAACGCCTTGATGGCCCAGTCGGCCAGCTTGCTGTCCCAGGCCCACTTCTTCGAGTATGAGGTCAGGTCGACCAGCTCGTGTGCCTTGCTCCAGGCGATCGTCTGGGTCGCGCTCGGACCGCGCACGATGTCCGGGCCCGAGCGGGCCTGCAGCGCGGTCTGCACCACCCGGCGCAGATCATCACCCTTGTAGTAGGTGGTCTTCATGGTGGTTTTCGGGTAGGCCTTCTGGAACGAACCAACCACGCTGTCGGTGAAGTATTTCTGGTTGGCGGCACCGGTGATGTCGATCCACAGGTTGATGTTGCCGGTGCCGCTGCCCTTGGCGCCGCTTCCGCCGCCGCAGGCGGCCAGCATGCTCGGCGCGGCCACGCCGAGGCCGACTAGGCCCGCGCTGGACAGCAGACGGCGACGGTTCAAATGTGGTTCAGTCATTGGGAGTCCTCACTAGGGGTGTGGCCGGTGATGGGGGTGATGCGTACGTGTTGGGTCGCGGTGCGGCCCTCGGTCACGCGAAGCGCGACACCCCCGCAGTCATAGGCGCCATCGCGGAGGTCGAACAGGGTTGCGCCGTCGATCAGCGCCCGGATGTGGTCGCCATCCATGTCAAGAGTCAGCTGATACGTTCGGCCGAATGTCCAGACAAACGGACACGCGGCGAGCACCGTGTCGCCGCGGACCAGCCGGGCCAGGGGCTGATCCGGGCCGGCCAGTTCCAGCGCGTAGTAGCGGCGCAGGCCCTGCACCCGGGCGGCCAGCCCGACCGCGGCAGCCAGGTGCGGGGTGACATCGGCGGTGACGGTGTAGTCCCGCCACTCGCGGGTGCCGGTGATGAGCATGCCGGTGCCGTGGTTCTGCACGATGCGGAAAGGTTCCGGCCACCGTTCGTCGAACCGGTCGAGCGCCGCAACCCAGGCGCGCCGCCACATCGTCCCGCCGTCGCCCGGCCGGGTCAGCGTGATCGACGGGGCGCCGTCCCAGGTCAGGTAGTGCAGATCGGCCGGTCCTTCGGAGTGGATGCCGACGGCGACAATGGGCTGGCCGTCCAGGTCCGGTACCGTCCACGTGACTTCGCCGTCCCGCACCGCCGGACCGAGCAGCGTGCGCGGCTCGTCGGTGCCGGTGTAGGACTGAATGACCAGTTGGGCGGCGCCGGTGATCCGGGCGCGGATCGTTTGTCCAGAGTAGAGCGTCGGGCTGCCGAGCAGTCCGTAGATCGGCATCTGCTGGGCTTCCCGCGGGATGAACGTCGGCGTCAGCACCGTCGCGGCAGCGTCCACTGCGAGACGGCCCTCGGTGTTGCGGACCGCCGCGGCACCCTCGACGACGCCGAAGCCCTGAACCGAGCCCGGCAATGTGAAATGGAAACGGGCCTGTGGTTCGGGCTCTGCGGCGGCACCGTAGCGTCGCCGGCCGATCGCGGCGAGGGCGAGCGCCTCGCGCGGGGCGTCGGTGATGCAGGCACCGCCATCCGCGGTCGGCAGGTACATCCGGTCCGCGATCGGGCCGCGCCAGTCCTGCCGACCCAACCCCTCGAGGCCGCCGAACACGCCGCAGATCGCGCCGACGTTGCCGGCATTCGAGTCGGTATCCCAGCCAGACGTGGTCACCACGGTCATCGCCCGGTCGAAGTCACCACCACTGTGCGCCAGCGCGGCGACCACGATGGCGTGGTTCGGCACGACATGACAGTTGCCGCCGTACCGGTGATAGCCGTATTTCTCCTCGATCCGGGCCCGGGTCGCCCGCCAGTCCCCGTCCGAGGCCCAGTCACGAACATCCGTGTGGATCCGCGCGATCAGGCTGTCCGCCGGGATCAGCGCCACCGCCGTATCCAGCAAATCGTCCATCTTGCCCGCAGTGAACGCGCCGGCCACCAGTGCGGCGACCACCCGCGCGGCGTGGATCGACTCGCCGTCGTGGCTGACTCGGGCCGCCCGTTCGGCCAGATCCGCTGCGCCCGCCGGATCGCCGGGGCAGGTGAGCGCGAAGCCCTCGACGAAGATCTGGGCACCCACCTGCTCTGCGACAACTGTGCCGTTACGGGCGATCGAGCCGCTGTCGGGCGGCCGGATGCCGGCCTTCATCCGCAGGTACGCCGTGTGTTCGGTGGAATTGCCCAGGCCGCCCCACCACAGCACCGACTTGTCCTCGACGATGTAATTCAGCCAAGCCTCGCCGACCTCGGCTGGGGTCGGGTCGAGGCCGGCGTCCCGCAACGCCCGCGGGAACACGAACGTGCCGCTGATGTCGTCGTCGGTGACCACGAGCAGGTGGTGTTTGAGGGCGACATCCGTGCGGTCGTTGACGTAGTAGGTAACGTCGCCGAGTTCCGCGCGGATCCGGTCGTACCGCCAGCCCTCGAACGGGCGGCCCAGGTAGACCGCGATGACCTTCCCGAGAACCCCGGAGTAGACCCGGTCGGTGTAGTCGTTGGTGATTGGCATCAGAACGGTACCCCCGCAGTCAGCACGATATTCGCGTACGGCGTGTCCTCGCCGGTCCGCACCACAGCTTTCGCCTTCGCCGTTGTCATCTTGATTTGCTCGTGTGTGATCCAGGTCAGCGGCGTGTCGCCGAGTTGCGTAGTGATGTACTCGATCAGCTTCCGGTCGGACAACTCCTCAGCGACCGCGGCCTGCTCCACCACGAGTTCCGCGAGTACCGGCCGCAGCACGGTCATGAGGCTGGGCTCGCCGCGGCTCAGCACCAGGTCGATGACCTCGACACCGTCCGGCACGGGTAGCCCGGGGTCGGCGATGACCAGCAGTTCGCCGTGGCCCAGGCCGACGATCAGCGAAATCAAGCGCGGATGCCAGAGTCCGGACTGGCGCATCACGCCTCCCCACCGACGAGACTGCCGAGTTCACCCCGGGTCGGCATCGCCGACTGAGCACCGACCTTCGCGGTCGCCAAGGCACCGGCGGCACAGCCGCGACGCACCGCAGCCGCCAGCGGCAGGTCGTCGGCGAGCGCCGCGGCCAACGCCCCGCAGAACGCGTCGCCCGCACCTGTGGTGTCCACGACCTCAGCACCGAACGCCGGCTGGGTCCAGCCGCCGGTGGCATCGTGAGCCACCGCGCCCTGCCCTCCGAGCGTGATCACGCAGGCGGTCGGGCCCTGACCGCACAACTCACCGGCGATGCCGGTCCAGGCCCTGGGCGACGTCGGCGCCGGCCGGTCGGCCAGGGCGACCGCCTCGGTCTCGTTGACTACCAGCACGTCCACGGTGTGCAGCAGGACCTGGAATGTAGGATCGCCAGGCTTCGGCGGCGGCGCCGCGTTGAGCACCACCCGGGCACCGACCGCCCGGGCCGCGGTTGCCGCGGCTAGGCCGGTTTCCACCGGGATCTCGAGCTGGATGACCACCACGTCGCCGGGCGCCAGCGCGTCCCGCAGACCGTTGACGGCGCCTGGATCCAGAGCGAGGTTGGCGCCGGAGGCGACCACGATGGTGTTCTCGCCGTCACCGGCGACCGCGATCATCGCTATCCCGGTGGTCTCGCCAGCGAGATCGAGCAGGTGCTCACGGCCCACCCCCTCGACGCCCAACGCGTCACGGATCTGCCGGCCGAACGCGTCAGCGCCGAGGGCCGCGTACAGGGTGGTATCCGCACCCAGCCGACTGGCCGCGACCGCCTGGTTCGCGCCCTTCCCGCCGGGTCGGAACACCGCGTCCCCGCCGAGCACCGTCTCCCCCGGCCTAGGCAGCCGATCCAGCCTGACGGTGATGTCGATGTTCACGCTGCCGACGACCACGACCCGGCTCACCGGCCTACCTCCAGGGTGCCTGGCGAGTCTCCGCCAGGCGGATCGGAACAGCCACACGAGCCCCGCTCCACCAGCACGACCGGCAGCATCGAAAGATCCGGATCGGCATCCGGATTGTCCATCCGGTCCAGCAGCCGGCCGACCGCAGTGCGGCCGAGTTCGGCGAACGGCTGGGCCATCGTGGTCAACGCCGGCGTCGTATACCCGGCCGCCGCGATCCCGTCGAACGAGGCGATCGCAACGTCCTCGGGACACCGGATGCCCATCTCCTGCACCGCCCGCAGCACGCCGATCGCCTGCTCGTCACTGGCCACGAAGACAGCGTCAAAACGCTTGTCCCGCAACTGCTCCCGGGCGCCGAGATAGCCGGCACGCCGGCCAAACGCGCCGTGCCACACCGACATCTCGCTCGGCCGCACCCCCGCCTCGGCCAACGCGTCGCGCCAGCCGTTGACCCGTTCATTCGCCGGCACCACGTCTTCCGGTCCGGAGATGCAGGCGATGCTGCGCCTGCCGTGGGCGAGCAGGTGTTCGGTCGCGACACGCGCACCGCCCCGGTTGTCAGCCAGCACAGCCGGCGCGCCAGCGCCCGGAATCTGCCGGTCGAGCGTCACCCACGGCACTGCGGAGCGCTGCAGATCCGAGACGCAGCTGGTCGGACCGTGGGCCGGCACCAGGAACAGACCGTCGACCTGCCGGGCGAGAAAGGTGCGCACGTACGTGGCCTGCCGCGCGTCGTCCTCAGCCGCGTTGCCGATCAACAGCGTGTAGTTCTCGGTGAACGCGGCCTCTTCGATTGCCCGGGACAGGTGCGCGAAGAACGGGTTGGAGGTGTCCGGCACGACCAGCCCGAGCGTCATCGTCTTGCTCATCCGCAGCGACCGGGCGATGCCGTTCGGCCGGTACCCGAGTTGTTCGATCGCGGCGAGCACCCGGGCGCGTGTCGCTGGCGACACGCCACGCGGTCCCCCGTTGAGTACATAACTCACGACCGCGGGCGACGTGCCCGCAAGTTTCGCGACTTCGGCCCGGCGTGTGGCCACCGGCTCCTCCTAGCAACACGTGTTGCGTTCGTGGTTGCGGTCGATCATGTGACGTGATCGTTAACGAAAGCAACACGTGTTGACGGGTCGTTACCGATCCGTGATCTCCAGGTGGCGCCTTAGGTTGAGGTTGGTGCGGCATGTCTTCGTGACAGCCGTCGATGGTGCCGTATCTGGCTCAGGTGCGTTATCCGATGGTGGCGGGCAGCCCGGCCGACGGCCGGGCTGCCCGGTGCGGCCACGACGGTGTCCGCCCCCCATGATGGCCGTGGCGAGCGCGGTGAGCAGGGCTCGCCATCGCCGGTTCGGCGGATGATGATGTTTTATCTTGGTATTTGCAGTGCTGGGGTCGGCGGGTTGATCCACGCGGCGGTGGGCAGTTTTGGTGGTACCGGTGGCGTGCTGAACCGTTCGGGGTTGCGGGCCTGAGCGGCGTGTAGGACATCGCCTCGGTGGGCGCGGATCTGGGTGGCGGTACCGTAGTGCACCGAGGCTGGGGTGTGTAGGCCGAGGGCCTTGTGTCGGATGTGGTTGTAGTGGTTGAAGAAGGCGCGCGCGTCGGCGAGTGAGCCGAACCGGCCGGGGAAGGCCGGGCAGTATTTCAATGTCTTGAACTGCGCCTCGGAAAACGGAGTCGTTCGACACGTGGGGTCTGGAGTGCCTGCGGGCCACGCCGAGGTCTACGAGAAGCTGCGCGACGGGTTTGGAGGTCATCGAGGTACCTCGATCGGCGTGGATCGCTTGCGGCGCGCCGTGCGTGGCGACGATGTCGGCGATGAACGCGGCGGCGAGGTGCGCGGACTCGGCGGCCGCGACCGTCCAGCCCACAACGTAATGGCTGAAGATGTCGATCATCGCGTAGAGCTGGAAGTGCTCACCCCGGCCGGGGCCCTGCAGTTTCGTGATGTCCCAGGAATACACCTGCCCGGGTGCGGTAGCCGACCAGCTCAGGTTTCACCTTTGCCGGATGAGTCGCCTGGACGCGGCGTTCCCGGACTTCACCGTGCTCGCGCAGGATCCGATACATCGTGGGCTCTGAACACAGGTACTGCCCCTCATCGAGCAAGGTGGCCCAGACCTGGGCCGGGGCCTTATCGACGAAGTCGTCGTGGCGCAGGACCACGAGAACCTGGGCGCGTTCAGAATCGGTCAGCTTGTTCACCGGCGCCGCGCGCATGGGCCGGGGCCGGGAGAGGGCGGGACGGCATCGTCGGTAGCGCGTGGCCCGGGACTTACCCAGCAGCGCACAAGCGGTGGTGGTGCTGACCAACGGTGCCAGCTGTGCGAACGCCTCGTCGATCATCTGCTCTGCTTCGGGTCGTGGTCCACGTTCTCGGAGAGCCGCCGCAAGAACGCGTGTGTTTTTCCCATGATCTCCAATGCGGCCTTGTTCCGGGCCAGGTCCGCGCCCAGGCGTTCGTTCTGCCGCCGCAGCCGCTCAATCTCGGTCTGCCGGCAGAATCGGGCCGCGTTCAGCAGCAGCGGGGGTGAAGCGCTGCACCCACCGGTACACGGTCACGTGGTCGACCTCGACACCGCGTTCGAGTAGGAGTTCTTCAACGTCGCGGTAGGACACGTTGAAGCGGAGGTACCAGCGGACCGCGACGACGATCACCTCAGGCGGAAACCGGAACCCGGCGAACGCGGACCCCGTGGTATCCACCGGCGACGGCGAACCAACGATGTCATCACTCAAGCTTGCCTCGGTCTGTTGGTTCCGAATGCAACAGAGCCTCGGCGAGAAGGCTGCCCATCGTTGGGCGTCAGACCGGTGTGTCACAACCTGGTTGACCCCGGGGCCGGTCCAGAAGTCCGGACCGGCCCCGGTTGGATCAGACCGCCTCGCAGCTGCGGTCGCCGACGAACACGTCGTCGAGCTCCCACCACTGCGACCAGCTTCCGATGAAGTGGAAGCGAAGCGCGACGGCGGATTGGTGCGCCGCGGTCGGCAGCGGTACCACGATCGCGGCGGTACCGTGCTGGCCGTGCATGCCGGTACTGCGCCAGACCGAGGTCCACGTGGTGCCCCCGTCGGTGGAGACGTCGACGGTGGCGGTGGAGTTGACGGCCGGGTTGAGATCGGTGGAGAACCGTACGGTCGGGTTGTCCACAGTGGACATGTTGACCGTGGCGCCGACCAGCGCGGTGTCCTGCACGTGCATGGCGCCGCTGTGGTCGGAGTCGACGATCGCGAAGTTACCGCCGCCGCCGGTGGTGTTGGCCCGGTTGCCGGGGTTGGTGAATTCCCAGCCCGGCTGCGCCGCGTAGCCCGGGTAGTGCGGGTCGGTGTTGACCACCCGCCAGCCCGAGGGCACCGAGGTACCGGAGAACGGCTCTGTTGAGCCCCTCTCGACCGGATGGTAGCCGGACGCGGTGCAGGCGAGCTGGTCCACGAGCAGCGCCGCGTCGGCGGTGACATCGGAGGTGTCGACCGCCACCGTCTTGGTTGCCGCCAGGTAGCCCGGAACCGTCGCCTCGACGCGCAGCGTGTAGCTGGCGCCGGTCAGCACCGCCACGGAGTAGTGCCCGGTCGCGTCGGTATTGGCGGCGACGAGATGGCCAGCGCCGTCGTCGGCGGTGACCTTCGCGGCCAGCGGCCCGCCGTGACCGGAGCCATCGGTCACCGTGCCGGCGATCGTGGCCGTGGCGTGCACGGTCAGGATCACGTCATTGGTGACGGTGGCACCCCCAGTGACGGTGAGCGCGACGGTCTGCGGCAGGTACCCGTACTTGTCGACGGTGCCCTGGTACGAGCCGGCCGGCAGGTCCAGCGCGTACTTGCCGCCGGCATCGGTGGCCACCTGCCGGCCGGCGACGGTGACAGTGGCGTCCGGTACCGCGGCGCCGGCCGAGGTGACGGTGCCGGCAACGGTGCCGTGCTGCCGGTACCCAAAGGCGGCGACGCCGTTCGGGGTGCCCAGGCCGGTCGGGCCGTCGTAGCCGGTGACGCCGTTGCACAGGTACGCCGGGGTGCACGTGCCGTTGCTACCACCGGTCGCGTCGCTGATGGCGGTCGGATCGGCGAGTGCGGCGTCGTACGGGTACTCGGCGGGATTGCTGCCGGCCTGCGGGGTGCCGGCCAGCGCGTAGACCGACGCGATGATCGGCGTCGCGACGCTTGTGCCGCCGTACACCTGCCACCCTGTCGCGGTGTACACGGCGACCCCGGTGCCCGGGTCGCCGATTGCGGACACGTCGGCGACGGTGCGTCGGGCGCAGCCGGAACCGGTCTGCCACACCGGCTTCGGCTCGTACTGCGAGCAGCCGCTGCCCGCGCCGCTCCAGGCCGACTCGCGCCAGCCCCGGGTGGTGGTCGTGTCCCGGTTCAACGAGGTGCCGCCGACCGCGGTGACGTACGGCGAGGCCGCCGGGTAGTACACGCCGTAGCCGGCGTCGGCGGTGCTCGCGGTGATCACCACACCCGGGTGGTTGAAGTAGCCGTCGTACGACGGCTCCGTCGAGTCCTCCGGCCCGGCCCAGCTGTTCGACACGTACTTCGCGCCGAGAGTCACGGCCTCGTCCACCGCCGCGCCGAGGTTGTCCGAGGAATTGTCGTCCGCCTCGACCAGCAGGATGTGGCAGCTCGGGCAGATCGCCGAAACCATGTCCACGTCCAGCGCCATCTCGGTGGCCCAGCCCGAGTCCGGGGCGGGGTAGCTGGTGCCGCCACGCTGGTCGACCTTGGTGAAGCAACCGGTCGCGCTGGTGCAGGCCGGCAGGGCGTACTGGGCGCGGTAGGTGGCCTGGTCGGCCTCGACCGTCGGGTCGTCGTACGCGTCGACGATGGCCACGGTCGAGGTGGTGGAAGCCGCCGGCAGGTGGTACGCGGCGGTCAGGTCGGCCGGGGCGTACCCGGCCGGTGTGCTGGCGGCGGGTTGGATTCCCTTACGCGAAGCCACGTCCGTGCGCCGCAGCGCCTGGCATGCGGCGTACCCGGGTTGGGTCGGCTGGGCACACGAGTGCTGTACCGCCACCTTGGTTGGCGCGGTGCCGCCGGGTGCGGCCAGGGCGACCCCGGGGATCAGCAGCGCGGCGGCGGTGCACACCGCGAGCAGGACTCGGATCCGCATCGTCAGCTCCCTCCACAGGTCAGGTGCGCGATGCGCAGTTCGGTGTGGTTGGTCGTCGAGCCCGGCTCGACGGTGACGCCGCCGAGCGCCCACACGTCGTTCGGACCGGTGCCGTCGATACTCATGGCCCAGGAGTACTCGCCGTACTCGGCCGGCGCCGGCCACGGCACCTGGGTCCAGGTCCTGCCGTCGTAGTGCAGCATCCCGACGGCGGTGTGGTCCGGCACGTACTCGGTCACCCACACATCGGTCGGGGTTGCCGCGTAGACGCCGTTGAGTTCCACGTTGCCGATGCCCGCCGGATCGGGGAAGGCCGCCCAGGACGTACCGTCGAAGTGTTCGACGAGTGGTTCCGCGAACCCCCCGGAGTCCGGTGCCGTGTCGGCGCCGACGACCCAGACGTCGTCGGGTCCGGTGGCACTGATTCCGGAGAGTTCCGATGCCGGGCTGCCGAACGGTACGTCGACGAGATGCCAGGCGGTGCCGTCGTACCGCTCGACCAGCGGCACGATCGCGCCGTCCGCCGTGACCTGCCGGCCGACCGCCCAGACGTCGCTGGCCGAGATGGCCTTCATCGCGGTGAGTATCGAGCGTGCGGCGTTCGAGGCGGGGTTGGGTACGACGGACCACTGGCTGCCGTCCCAGTGCTCGACAAGCGAGCCGGTGGTGGTCAGACCGACGGTCTCCGCGCCGACCGCCCACACGTCCGTCGGTGAGAGCGCGGCGACCTGCGTGGGCAGGGCGATGGTCTGGCCGAGGTGCGGCGAGGGCGGAAGCGGTACCGTGGTCCAGCGGTGACCGTCCCAGTGCGCCGAGAACGGCTGGGGATAGAGGCCGCCGCGCGTGGCGTTGACATACTGGCCGCCGACGATCCATCCGTCGGTCGCCGAGTCGAACGAGGCTCCGTTCATGACCTGCGACGTCGCCGGCGACTTGGGTACCGCAGGTTCCGTGGTTATCGAATGGCCGTTCCAGTGCCCGACCCAGGTCGTGCCGGGCATGAGATTCCCGTCCAGGGTCCCGGGGATCCACACGTTGTCCGGCGAGATGGCATCGACCGTCCCGCCGTTGAACCCGATGGAGTACGCCGCCGGCAGCGCCGGCGCGTCCACGATCCGCCAGGTCGGTGTGCAGGCCGGGCCCGGGTCGGTGGTCTGCCCGTCCGGCTGCGCGTGTGCCGGGGCGGCGGCACCGGCCATCGCCGCGAGGGTGCCGGCCGCCAGCACGGCAGCCAGTCTTCTGCTACGCATCATTCCTCCTAGAACGCGCCGATGCCATTGGGCGTACCGAGCCCGGAGGGCCCGTCATAGCCGGACACCGCCTTGCACAGGTAGCTGCCGCCGCACGAGCCGTTGCTCCCACCGACCACGTCGAACAACGCACCGCTGTGCGCATACGGGTAGCTCGGGGTGACCGTACTGGCGTTGCCGGCCAGCGCGTAGACGCCGGCGATGATGGGGGCCGCGACACTGGTGCCGCCGACCGCGATCCAGCCGGGTGCGTCGAAGCTGTCGTACACCCCGACCGGTGTGTTGCTGTCGGCGACCGCCGCAACGTCGGCGACGGTCCGCTTGCGGCACAGCCGATCCTTCTGCCAGGACGGCTTCGCCTGGTAGGCCGAGCAGCCCGATCCAGCACCCGACCAGGCCAGCTCACTCCAGCCACGGGCGCTGGAGTCCTGATACAGCGTGGTGCCGCCGACCGCGGTCACCGTCGGGAGCGAGGCCGGCGTCGTCGCGCCGAACGCGCCGTCACCCGAGGCCACCGTGATCGCCACGCCCGGATGGTCGTAGTGCGTCGCGTACGCCTGCTGGCCGTTGAACTCGACAGCGCCGTAGCTGTTCGATACGACCGTGGCACCGAGCACGACCGCCTCATCGACCGCCGCACCGAGGTTGTCGAACGAGTTGTCGTCCGCCTCGACGAGAATAATCTGGCAGTTCGGGCAGGTCGCCGACACCATGTCGAGGTCCAGCGACTCCTCCACCGCCCAACCGCTGTCGGCCACCGGATAGCTGGTGCCACCGCGCTGGTCGACCTTGCGGAAGCACGGGAAGTCCGCGTCGCACGCCGGCAGGTTATTCGCCGCCCGATAGGCGGCGAGATCGGCGGCGGCGTTCGGGTCGTCGTACGCGTCCACGATCGCCACCGTCTGCCGCGCGCCGAGAAGGGCCGAGGGCAGCTTGTACGCCGACTGCAGGTCGGCCGCCATGAACGGCTGCAGTGCGGCCAGGGCCGGACCGCTCACACTCTTGCCCGTCGCGTCGGTGTCGACCAGCGCCAGGCAGGCGGCGCGGTGCTTGGCCGACTTCGCCGGTACCGCGCAGGCCCGGGTCGGCGTGCCGCCGTTGGCGGCCTGCTTTCCCGGTTGAGCGCCGGCCGGCATGCTGAACACGAACAGACTCAGCGCGACGGCGAACGCCGCCAGCACCCATCTGCGCATCGCTGCGTCCCCTCTCATTGGCTGGCCAACCGGTAGGCACGGATGACCGTCTGGCGCACCGCGTTACCGGCCGCGTCGTGCGCCTCGACGCGCAGCGACACGGACCCGGCGCTGTCCGGGTGCTGGATACCCAGGCTGAACTGACCGTTGCCGGTCGCGTGGGCCGAGCGCGGGGTGCTCCAGGTCTGCCCGTCGTCGAACGACACGCTGAGCGTGGCGCCCAGCCCGGTCGCCGCCGGTGCGCCCTGCTGGTACCCGAGGCGGAACGCCACCGTGAACGGTGCGCCAGTCGGCGCCTGGGACTGGTGATCCAGCGCCAGGTCGTAGTTGACGAACAGCAGCGGCAGCGCCGCACAGGCCCGGCTGGCGTCCGGCGTGCACTGCTCGTTACCGGGGAGACGGGTTGTGGTCTGCGGCGCGGAGGTGAATGTCCAATCGGTGTCGGTGACAGCGGCCGGATCGGTAAACCGGGAAACCGACCAGTCCAGTTCGTAGCTGGCCCGCTGGTGCAGCATCGGCAGCAGCACGTTGTTCATGTCCTCGCTGTCGCCGGGCAGGTACGCCGACGTCGCCGCGAGGGCACCGTTGCGGCGGAACCGCAGCGACGACGTGGTCAGGTTGCCCCAACCCTGGGCGTAGTGCGCCGGATTCGAATCGCCGTAGCTGCCCAGGAACAACGTGGCGTTGTCGTCCTGGCGGCACGCCGGACAGAGCGTCTCCTCGGGCCCGACCGGTACCGCGAGGGACGGGATGAGCGTGTCGATCGGCAGGGCCGCCGGCGATGGCACCATCGGCCCCTTGTTCCACACCTCGCGCACCACGCTGCCGGGGCGCGCCTGGTGCAGGGCACCGTACCGGCTGGCGCCGTCCGGCGGCGTGGCCCTGATCTGCCACCGCTCGGTGTCCGGCGCCGCGCTGTACCAGTAGTCGTTACGATCGCCGGTGCTGACCTGGATCTCCGCCTCGAACACGTCGCCCCACGGCTCATAGACGTTGAAGGTCAGGTACCCGCCGGCACCGCCGTCCGGGCCGGCGTCCAGCCCGTTGTCCACTGTGGTCAGATCGGTCTTCCGGACCACGGTGCTGACGCCGTCCGGGATGATGCCGGCGTACGGGAAGCCCAGCACGTACGCCGGGCCGGACTGGGTCCCGCCGGAGAGTACCGAGTCGGAGAATTCGGTGTACGCGGCGAAGTCGAGGCTGCCCGTGTGTACCTTCGCGGTCGGCGCCACGTAGATCGCGTACGGCACGTACTGCGGCAGCGGGTTGGGGGTAGCGGAGAGCAGCGACATGACGAATCTGCCACCGTGCTCGGTATCGCCGCCCGCGCCGGTGCGAGTGAAGCCGACGGAGTCGAGCCGGCCGCCCATCGGCGGGATCGACGGATCCAGCGTCGGCAGGTACGGCTTGGCGGTCCGCGAGTCGAGCGTGACGGTCTTGTCGCCGCGCAGCGCCAGTTGCGGGTTGGCGACCAGTGCCGCGTCGAAGCCGTCACCGTCGGCGGTGAGCACGCTGCTCTCCACGCTGTAGTCGCCCTGCGGCAGGCTGAATCTCGCCGACCCGTCGGACGGCGCGAGCAACAACGCCAGCGACGGGTCGGTCAGGTTCTGCACCATGATCAGTGCCTGGCCGGCCGCGCCAGTGCGGTCGATCGTGTTGACCGTCAGGGTGTCGTACGGCAGCCCGCCGCCGTTGCCGGCGGCCTTGGCGACTGGCGCCGCGGTGGCCGGCGCGATCGGCAACGCGGGCGCGTCCGCCTCCTGGGCCAGGCTGATCCGCTTGATTCCGGTGAGGTTCCTCGCCTTGATGCGCGCGCCGAGGCTCTGCGCCTGGGCCGCGTTCAGCGTCGTGGTGCCGGCGGCCAGCGGCGCGGCCGTGCCGGTGGTGGTGGTGGTGACCGTCACCGGTGCGGTACCGCCGGCCTGCGCCAGGTAGCTGACGTCGAACAGCCGCATGTCCAGCGTCGAGCCCAGGTACGGCAGCGCCGCCGCCGGTACCGCGTAGGTGTCGGCGCCCCACTCGAAGCGCATCAGCATCGAGGGCGTGGTGCCCAGCGGGGTGACGCTCTGCCCGTCCACCCGGACCTGGTCGCCGGTGACCAGTGTGACCACGGTCGGCTTGGTCGGCGGTTGCGCCGATACCGGTACGGCGGGCGGCACGTCGCCCACCTTGATCGACGATCCGGCGCCGGTACTGACCGCGCCGGGGCCTTGTGCGGCCGCGCCGCCTGCCACGCCGGCACCGACCACCAGCGCGGCGACGGTGCTAATGACGATGAGCCGGGATAGTCGCATTCCGTTCCTCTCTCAGAGCGGTTCGTATTCGTCGTCGACATCGATCGGCGCTGCCGGGTCCTGCTCTACCGGCTCCGGCTGCGCCTCTGGCTGCCCGGCGCCCTCGTCGGCCTGCGGGTACGGCGGTGTCTCCATCTGCCTCTCTCATACGGGCGTATCGATGAACGCACCCAGTGTCCGCAGCGCAGTCGGCGCTCGCGATCAGACAGACACCTGAAAGAATCCTGAAAGAATCCGCCCGCCATTCTTTCAGCCATCCACGATTGTCTATGCCTGCGGGATCAGCCGGCGTCTGCGGATCGGGCCCGGCGGCTCCGGTACGCCCCCGTTGGGGTTACTCGGCGGCGGTCACTCCGGCTTCGAGGGCTGCGAGGGCGAGCGCTGTGCGGGTACTGACCTGCAGCTTGCGCATCGCGGAGTCCAGCTGCGTGGAGACTGTCTTCGGCGAGCGGTGCAGGGCCGCGGCGATCTCGCGGTTGGTACTGCCGGCGATGACCAGTCGCACGACGTCCAGTTCGCGCGGCGAGAGCTGGTCGCCGTACCCGCGCCGGCCGCCACGCCAGGCGCGTGGCGCGGAGACCCCGTACCCCCGCAGGGCATGCGCCACCCGGTCCGCGTCGGCCGCCGCGCCGAGCCCGGTCAGCTCCCGCGACACCTCGCCGAGCAACACCAACCCCGCCTCCCGCTGCCCTGCCGCGATCAGCCACGACGCCTGCTGCTCGCCGGCGAGCAGCGCCTCGTACGGCCGGGGCAGCCGCCGCCACGCCTGCACCGCCCGCTCGTACAGCGTCGCCACCTCGGCCGCCCGCTCGACCGCGACCGCTCCGGCCGGGCTGGGCGTGCCCGCCGGACCGGGTGTGCCCATCAGCTCAGATGCGCTTGCCGGATCAGATGCGCTTGCCGGATCGCGGGGCGGTGTCGCGGCCCCGGCGGCGAGGATCGCGCGGCACCAGGCGAGGCCGGCCTGCGGGGCGGGGGCGGCGAGGTCGGCCAGGCCGGCCTCGAAGTCGGCGACGATCCGGGCTGCCTCGTCGTCCCGGCCGGCGGCGATCAGCGCGGCCGCCCGGACCGGCGCGATCTCCGTCGCCCAGAGCCAGATCCGTTTACGCAGCAGGATGTCGATGGGCTCCTCGGTGACGCGCAGCGCATCCTCGACCCGGCCGTCCGCGAGCCACCAGCGGGCCAGTGCCGCTGCGGGCTCCATCACGCCATGGACGTCGCCGCGCCGGTGCAGCTCGGCCAGGAGCCGCCCCAGCGCGGACTCGACCGCCTGGCGGCTACCGGTCGCGGCCCGGACCAGTACGGCGACCAGCACGAACTCCAGTCCGGCGACGGGCTGCTGCCCGTCGTCGTCGGCGTACGCACCGGCCCGGTCGGCCAGCCCCGACCAGTGCCCCTCGTACCAGTCGAGATGCATCAGCGTCGAGCGCACGATGTCGCCGAGCCGCTGGTACTGGTAGGCCTCGGTCAGCGCCAGCGCCCGGTCGAGCCGGTCCCGGGCGGCGGCGTAGCGGCCCCACCGCATCGCCAGATCACCGGTGTTGAGATCGAGGCGCAGCACGGCGGAGCGCTGCGCGACGGTATCCGTCTCGTCGGGTACCAGCGCCGCGACCGCCCAGCCCTCCTCCTCGCCGAGCAGGAGCAGGCCGACCGCGCGTTCCATGATGACGGCGAGCCGCTCGCCCGGCGCCAACAGCTCGGTCGCTTCGGCCGCCCGGTGCAGCCAACCCAGGTGTACTTCGCGCGGCCACCTACCACGGGCCCAACCGAGCAGCAGCATCGCGTGCACCGACTCGGCGGAACCGGGGCTCAGCTGCGGGATCGCGGCCAGCAGCTCCACCCGGCTGGCGTCGTACTCCGTCATGACGTCGAGCATCATGCCGAGCTGGAACCGCAGCCGCGCGGTATCGGCCGGGGGCAGCGTGCCTGCCTCGATGGCGCGCCGCAGGGCCCGGGCGATCGAGCCGAGCCGGCCGCCGGTCACCGACAGCAAGGGCAGCTGCACGGCCAACCGCAGCACGGTCTCCGCCGGCAGGTCCGGGTGGGCGATCACGTCGTGCAGCACCGCGACCGCGCTGGCGTCGTCGCCCATCGCGAGCGCCGACTCGGCGGCCAACTCGGCGTAGCGCCACCAGTGCGTGGTGTCGCCGGCCGCCCGGAAATGCCGGGACAGCCGCGCCGCGGGTGGGGGCTGCATCGCCTCGAGGTAACGCCCGGCCCGCAGGTGCATCGCCCGCCGCTCGCCGGCCGGAATCGACTCGTACACCGAGTGGGCCGCGAGCGCGTGGCGGAACATGATCAGCCCGGCCGGGTTCTCCCACAGCAGCCGGGAATCCAACGCCGTCAACCACTGCGTGCCGTCCCCCGGCAGCCCGGCGGTCGCCAGCAGCGCCGCCGGACCGGTCGGTTCGGCGAGCACCGACGCGGCCCGCAGCGCCGCGCGGGCGTCATCGCCGAGCCGCCCGGCCCGCTCCAGCACAGCGTCCCGCACCGTCGAGGGCACGTGGATGCCGGCCAGGCGGCGCCGCACCCATTCGCCGCGCCGATGCACCAGGTCGGCGCGGTCGCGCATGAGTCGTACCGACTCCTCGATCGCCAGCGGCAGCCCGTCGGTCCGCTCATGCAGGAACGTCGCGAACGCGGGCGACACGCGCTCGTCGGTCAACATCGACGAAATCAGCTCCGCGGTATCCGACACGCCCAGCGGGCCGAGCGAGATGCGCAGCACGGTACCGCCAGCTGGTGAGCCCGACAGCAGCCGCGGCAGCAGCGAATCCGCCGGCACATCCTCCGGCCGGTAGGTCAACACCAGGCTCACCGGCAGGGCACGCTGCGCCACCATGAACAGCAGGAACTCCAGCGTCACCTCGTCCGCCCAGTGGACGTCCTCGGTCACCAGTACATCCACGGCCAGCTTCGCCAGCAGCTCCGCCAGCGCCCGGAACAGTCGGTGCCGCGCCGCCAGCAGGTCTTCCGCCGGCTCCGGTACCGGCGGAAGTTCGGCCACCCACTCCGGAAACAGCGGCCGCAGCACCCCCGCCAACGGGCTCAACCCCAGCCCGGCCACCCCGCCCGCCGCCTGCCGTACCGCGTCCACCACCGGGCCCAGCGTGTACGGCTGCCGGTACGGCGGCGCACTCGCCACCAGCATCCGGTACTTTCCCTCATCCACCAGCTCCTGTACCAGCCGGCTCTTCCCGATCCCCGCCTCGCCCTCCACCAGCACCAGCACCGCCCCGCCCCGCAGCGCCGCACCCACCATCCCCAGCTCCCGTATCCGCCCCACGAACCGGGTACCCCCAACCCCCTCCCCCGGCACCACGCCCCCCAATCCGTTGATCACGTAGCGCCCGAATTCTCACCCACCGTTCGCCCCAGCTCAACCCGCCGGCCCACAAATTCCGCCGGGACATCGACCCCTGGCTTCACTGATAGTGGTCGGCGAGCGCCTGGAAGAGCTGTTTAGGCTGCCACGATCCGTCGTCGTGGCAGGCGACGAGGCCGTAACCGGCCATGTCGAGGTCGCGTGCGGGATCGTCGCGGTGCGGCAGTGACGGCGCAGCGAAGGTGAACACGACCGTGCCGGCGACGCCGGCGCGTCGAGGATGGTGAGCATGTCGATCACTTCGCGTGCCTGCAGTTCCTCATCTCTCACGTAGTGGTCGGCCAGCCGTTCCGGGTCGTGGCGGTCGACGATGGTCCAGCCGAGGCCGCCCTTGTCCTGGGCGGCTCTGTTGCATTCGGAACCAACAGACCGAGGCAAGCTTGAGTGATGACATCGTTGGTTCGCCGTCGCCGGTGGATACCACGGGGTCCGCGTTCGCCGGGTTCCGGTTTCCGCCTGAGGTGATCGTCGTCGCGGTCCACTGGTACCTCCGCTTCAACGTGTCCTACCGCGACGTTGAAGAACTCCTACTCGAACGCGGTGTCGAGGTCGACCACGTGACCGTGTACCGGTGGGTGCAGCGCTTCACCCCCGCTGCTGCTGGACGCGGCCCGATTCTGCCGGCGAGCTGGCAATGCAACAGCGCCCCTGGCGAATCGGCCATTCGCGATCTCCGACGAAATGCTGGCTCCGGTGTGGAGGGGTACCAGGCCGTCGACGCGCAGCGCTCGCTCCCCGTCCTACGCCGCAAGCGGTGCACAGGCTCCTGGACGACGACCCCGCCATCAGAGCAGAAGCCTTGTACCATCTGGAGCCACGCGGCCGTTACCGCCGCCTGCCTTCTGCTCAGTCCGGCGGAACTCGTCCACCAACAAGCCGCACTCGCGCCGCTGGTCCGGGAGCTCCTCACTACCAGCGCCGACCAGTTTCACCGCTACCGCGCGATCGAGACTCTCAACATCTGGGGCGAAGACACCAGATGCTACGTGCTCGAATAGAGGAGGATCCCGAAGCGGAGCCGTGGGCATTCCAGGACCCCGAGATGCCCTTCTAGGAACTAGGACTCGCCGCAGAGGGCGGCCAGTCGGCGCCGCAACTCTGCTCGTTCGACGGCGTTCTCGCTCAACTCGATCGCACGCTGGTAGGCGTGCGCCGCACCCAGCCGGTCGCCGTCTCGCCTGAGCAGCTCGGCGTTGGTGGCGTGCAGCGGCTGGTAGTGGTCGAGCGCGGGGTCCGCGAGCAGCGGGCGGACGAGCCGTAGGCCTGCTTGCGGTCCGTGTGCGAAGCCCACGGCCGCCGCGTGGTTGACATCGATGACCGGTGAGGGGCTGAGCTTGCCCAAGGCGGCGTACAGGTCCGCAATCTGCGCCCAGTCGGTGGCATCCGGGCTGGGCGCCCGGACGTGCAGGGCGGTGATCGCGGCCTGCAGCTGGTACTGGCCGGGCCGGTGCGCCCTGACGGCCCGATCGAGGGACCGGAGTCCTTCGGCGATGCGGTCGTGGTCCCACAGCGCACGATCCTGGTCGTTGAGCGAGACGTACCTGCCGTCGGGAGCTGTGCGGGCGGCACGGCGGGCGTCATGGAGCAGCATGAGCGAGAGCAGGCCCCATGCTTCCGGCTCGTCGGGCATCAGCTCGCAAAGCAGTCGGCCCAGGCGGATCGCCTCGCCGCTCAGCTCGCCGCGGGTGAGCTGGTCGCCGACGCTGGCGGAATAGCCTTCGTTGAAGATCAGGTACACCACCCGCAGGACCCCACGCAGCCGACCGGGGAGTTCGTCGTGCGTGGGCACCTGGTACCGGATATGGGCTTCGGCGATCTTGCGCTTGGCGCGGACGATCCGCTTGCCCATGGTGGGCTCCGCGACGAGGAACGCGCGGGCTATCTCGCCGGTGGTCAGGCCCCCGATCGTCCGCAGCGTGAGCGCGACGTGTGCTGACTGGTCAAGCGCTGGGTGACAGCAGGTGAAGATCAGCCGGAGCCGGTCATCGTCGAGCACGCTTTCCTCACTTATTGCGGAGTGCTCCTGGCCGTCCAGGCGGGTCAGCTCGGCGAGCCTGGCGGCCCGGTCCGCCACCGAGCGGTCCCTGCGCAGCCTGTCGATCGCCCGTCTCCTGGCCGCGACGGTGATCCAGGCACCGGGGTTGCGCGGGATACCGTCCCGGGGCCAGGTGGCGAGGGCGGACTCGAACGCGTCCTGCACTGCGTCCTCGGCCAACTGGAAGTCGCCGACCTGCCTGATCAGGGTCGCCAGGACGGACGAGCGCTCGTCGCGGAAGACGCGCTCGGCTGCCGCGGCCGACCCGGCCGCAGCGGCGATCTCGTCCTGGCTCGTCACGCCTGACTATAGGAGGCCGGGTCCACGATCGGGCGCACCTCCACGGAGCCGTACAGTGCCGTCGGGAACCGGGCGGCGTGGCGCAGCGCCTCATCGAGGTCGGCGCATTCCAGGACGTAGTAGCCCGCGAGCACCTCCTTCGTCACGGCGAAGGGGCCGTCGGTGATCTCCGCTTCCCCGCCGCGCACCCGGACGGTCGTCGCCATGTCCGGGGGACGTAGCGCGCCGTTGCTGACGAGAAGGCCCGCCTTCCGCAGTCCCTCGGTCAGCTCGAGCCACAACGGCATCTCCGCCCAGCGCTGCTCCTGGTCCGCCTGCTCGACTTCTTCCGCGTACAGCAGCACCATGTACTGCGGCATCACGCCTCCTCGGGCTGTTGATCAAGTCTGACCGGGCTCATGTGATTGGCCTCGACCCGCCACCGGCCCCCCTGGCGGACAAGAATCCACGTCACCAGGTGTTCCCGCTCCGGCGGCACCTGAGCCTCGCCGGGAAGAACGGTGTCACTCCGCGTCACGACGATAGCACCGTCGGCGAAGAGGCGCGTGCTCCGCGGCTGATGGGGACGCCTGGAGCCTTTCAGCGGCCCGCCGAAGGCACCGGCCATGCTCTGCCTGATGTGGTCCCTGCCCCGCAGGTAGATCCCCGGCCCGACCACGGTCGCATCGTCGGTGTAGAAATCCGCAAACTCTGCCGCGTCGCCCGCCTCCCACGCGCCGGACATCGCGTCGAAGATGGTGAGAAGCTCCTCGTGCTTCTGGTCAAGACCCATGTGATCGCTCCTTTACTGACTGCCTGCACTGCCTTCGTCAAGACGACGCGGCACCTGGGGCCGATTGGACAGATTCTTTCCAGCCGGTTTCACTTTGCCGACGGTGATGTCGCCCACGAACCGTTGGCCAGGCGCTGGGGCGGTGAAGTCCCGACCGATCAGATCCGGGGCCGGCGCGGCCGCCGGATCCTGCCTGGTCAACGACCGTCACCGGCGGCGAGTGATCCCCACGATGCCACGCTCGCGCATGATCCGTTCCACGCGTTTTCGGTTGACTCGCCGACCGTCTCGACGCAGATGCACGGCGACCCGCTTGGATCCGTACGCGCCCCGGTGCTGGCCGTGAATGCCACGAATCACGGCGGCCAGCTCATCCTCGGCCGCTGCGCGTTGCTGCCGGGTCGAGGCGGCACCCAGCCACTCGTAGAAGCCTTGACGTCGTACCGCTAGAACGCGGCACAGCCGCGCGACGCCGAACACGGCGCGGTGCTGCGAGATGAACTGGTAGCGGTGCGTCATCGACCCATCTCGCGAGCAAATAAGCGGCTGCCTTGCGGAGAATGTCCTTCTCCAGCTCGAGTTCGGCGACCTTCTTCCGTAGCCGACGCAGTTCTTCTGCCTCATCGGCACTGACCTGCCCGCCCTAGCCGCGTTCGGCGGCCTCGGCGGTCTTCGTGGCGTTGACCCAGCTTCGTGGCGTCTCATGATTGACGCCGAGTTCCTGGCCGATCTCACGCAGTGACCGGCCCGACGAACGGACCAGCTCAACCGCGTCCCGACGGAACTGCTCGGGGTACTTCGATGGACGGGGCACCAGAACATCCTTCCCCAAACTACTGTCTGGTTTCAGAGTGTCCGGCCCACGGGTGGAACCTCACCGAGCTCGCGCCGCCTCTGCGCCGGACAACCACCTGGCCAGCGGGCAGGCACCCGCCAGACTCGTCCGGGGGCAACAACTGGACCCCGGTTTCGGTCGTCGTCGATACGCGTTCGACGTTTCATCAGTGGTTCACTCTCGTTCGCCTTCTCGGTTCACACCTGACGCATCACGTGCGCCCTTTCCGCAACGCTCACCACCACGACTCATTCACCGCAGCAGATTGCGTTGGTTTGCGACCTCCCCCTGCATGGGCGATCACGGAGGACCTACCTCCATCACCGGTGCAGCACCGCATCCAGACGACGTCCGTCTACATCGGAGCCTCCTTCAGCGTTCTTGGCACACCGTCGTGAGCCTAGCAGGCAGCGAACTGTGCGGCGTCCTGCCTGGCCCACGCCTCGGACATCGCCTTGAACGTGGCCCGCACGGACTTGTACGCGTACTCGGAACACATGAATTGCCTCCCTAGTTAGCTGCTCTTACCTACTCGACGCGGCGCCCAGCCGGATTGGGACAGTACGAGCTGTCCAAATCGCGGACCGTCCCGCGACGACTAGCCGAGAGCCCGATGGGGCTGCATACAACGGAAGGAACGACAAACGATGGTGAGCAAGGAATCCCTGCGGGTGGAGCGCTACTGGGCGACGGTCCGGCAGTCGACGATGAACCCCCAGCCCGACGACCTGGTGACAAACACCCAGTGGGACCTGCTGACCGGGGAGCCGCGTGGCGTCGACTACCTGGAGGTGGACGCCAACGGGGTGCCGGCGCTTTGGGCGGTGCCGCACGGGACCGCCGAGGACGGCCCGGTGCTGCTGTGCTTCCACGGCGGCGGGTACGTCGGCGGGTCGATGTTCACGCACCGGAAGATGTTCGCGCACCTGGCGACGGCGATCGGCGCCCGCGCACTGGTGATCGATTACACGCTGGTGTTCCAGGGCGGGGTCTTCCCCCAGCCGGTCATCGAGGGCCTGACCGCATACCGGTGGCTGCTTGACCAGGGCATACCGGCGGGACGGATCATGTTCGCCGGGGACTCGGCGGGTGGCCAGCTATCGGTGACCGTCCAGCTGCGCGCACGCAACGGAGCCCTGCCGCTGCCGGCCGCGGCGATGCTGATCTCACCGTGGACGGACCTGGAGGTGATCGGCGAGTCAATGGACTACAACGAGGGCAACGACGCGCTGTTCAGCAAGCAGTGGATCAAGGACATGGCCGCGGCGTTCCTTAACGGCTGCGATCCCCGCGACCCGGACGCGTCACCGCTGCACGCCGACCTGACCGGCTTCGGGCCCCTGTACATCCAGGTGGGCGATCAGGAGCTACTGCTTGACGACAGCCGCATGCTCGCCAAGCACGCGAAGCAGGCCGGGATCGACGTCCAGCTCGACGAGTTCCCTGGCCAGCAGCACAGCTTCCAGATGGCCGCGGGCCTCGCGCCGGAGGCCGACGACGCCATCAACCGCTTGGCCGCCTGGGCCCGTCCCAAGCTCGGGCTCGGCGTAGGAGAATAAGGGCGTGCAGAGGAATAAATCGATGTTTTCGGTCGGGGCGCTGTAGTTTGTGGTAGGCGGGCATTGGACGAGGCCAAGGCCCGTAACGGAGGGCCATGTTCATGCGCCACTCGCTCACAGAGTCGCGCCTCGGGAAGATCGAACCCGGTGTTAATCATCGGCACGCCCTTAGCTTTAGTTTTAACCCTTTGGCGAGGGCTTGTTCGTGCTTGACGTGTCCATAGTGGACTGTCTCTTGCCGACTGGGTAGCGGGTTCGTGGTGGACGGGTGCTGCCCGTGGGACGGCCGGGACCAGCGGTTGTTGTTTCTGGCTTTCTGGCGGGGGTTCCCAGCGATCGGTGGAGTTGACGGAAACCTCGGCGGACCCGTCCGGGAGTGACCGGCTTGTCCGCGGCGATGGCCTTCTCCCACGGGCGGCGCAGGTCGCTGGTCAGGGTCCTGGCCAACCGCAGCTGGGTGTGGGCGGCCAGGATCAGCCAGGTCCAGCGTTGTCCCTGTTCGGGACTACGGATCTGCGGAGCGGTCCAGCCCAGGGTGCCTTTGAGCAGGCGGAACGTGTGCTCAACATCAAATCGCCGTAGGTAGGTCTTCCACAGCAGGTCCAGATCGAAGACCGTGCTGGGCGGGGCGGTGTGCCACAACCACAGGTCTTGCGGTGCCCGGTCGCCAGGTAGCCGCTGCACCTGGATACGGATGACGGTGCCCGCCACGATCGGCAGCACCCCGCCGAAACCTTTCGCGGAGTTCCGCGATCGCTGCGTGATCGGAGCCGAGTGTTCGCCCGCACTCGGCCAACGCCGATTGGTAGAGCGTGATCGCCAGATCGGCCTGGTCAAGATCGACGTACGCCTCGGCGAGGTCGGCACGCAAGGACGTGGTGGTGCTTCAGACAGTTCCGGCCCTACTCAGGTTTGAAGCGCCACGATAGAAGCGGGTCAGGTCGGGAAGAAACCCGCCGAACCGGTGGGCGCACAAGATGATGCGCGAAGCACGTTGCCACGAGTGCGGGGCGCGGCCGAGCCGAGGGCCACGATAAGCGGCTTGCCCGCGAACGCGGCCTTGAGCAACTCGCCGGAACCTCATGCGCTGCCTGCTGATGGTGACCTTGACTCAATAGTGATGTGATCGAGGCATTCGGATCCGGCGAAGTATTCGGAAGGATTGTCACGTGTCCCCCAAGTGGCCGGTCGTCGCCCTCGTCGCGACGCTCCCCGTACTGGCGCTGACACCCGGCGCCGCCACCGCCCACCCCGACCGTCCCGGGGACGTCTCCGTCGTCCTCACCAACCTGAGCAGCAACACCTTCCTGGCCCGGCAGCCGTCCCTGTCCTGGCAGGCCAGCCCGTCGGGCGCCGTCGCGCCCGGCGCCAGGCAGACCATCACCGTCGACACCACCAGGCAGTACCAACAGATCACAGGCTTCGGTGCCTCCTTCACCGACTCCTCCGCCTGGCTGATCGGCACCAAGCTCGACAGCGCGCAGCGCGACGCCGTCATGCGCGACTTGTTCAGCAGCCAGGGCATCGGCCTGTCGTTCCTGCGCCAGCCGATGGGCTCCAGCGACTTCGCGGTCAACGGCAACTACTCCTACGACGATATGCTGGCCGGGCAGACCGACCCGAGCCTCGCGCACTTCTCGATCGACCACGATCGGGCGTACATACTCCCGCTGCTGCGCCAGGCCAGGCAGGTCAACCCGCAGCTGACCATCGTGGCCACGCCGTGGAGCCCGCCGGGCTGGATGAAGACCAGCGACTCGATGGTCACCGGCAGCCTGCGGCCGGAGGCCTACCAGCCGCTCGCCGACTACTTCACCAAATTCCTCCAGGCGTACGCGGCCGCTGGCGTGCCCGTGCAGTACGTCACCCCGCAGAACGAGCCACTTTACGAACCAACGACCTACCCGGGCATGTTCCTGCCCGCCGCCCAGGAGGACAACCTGGTCAAGAACTATCTTGGTCCGGACCTGCGCGCCCATCATGTCAACACCGGGATCCTGGCGTACGACCACAACTGGGACGTGGTCAGCTACCCCGAGACCATGTACGCTGATCCGGCCGCGGTCGGCTACGTGGCCGGTAGCGCCTGGCACTGTTATGCCGGTGATCCAACCGCGCAGTCGGTGTCGCACAACGACTACCCGGCCGAACCGGCCTGGCAGACCGAGTGCTCCGGCGGCACCTGGGAGGGCGACGACCAGGCCGGCTTCGCCGGGGCGCTGGGCCTGGTCATCAACTCGACACGAAACTGGGCCAAGGGTGTCATCCGGTGGAACATGGCGCTGGACCAGAACAACGGGCCTACCAACAACGGCTGTGACACCTGCCGCGGTGTGGTAACCGTGGCACCGGACGCATCCGGCCGGTGGGCATACACCAAGACCGTCGACTACTGGGGCATCGGCCAGGTGAGCAAGTATGTGCACCCGGGTGCGCGGCGGGTGGCCTCTAACAGCTTCGGCGTCGGGGACCTGCAGGACGTGGCCTTCGTCAACCCGGACAGCTCCACTGCGCTGGTCGTCTTCAACTCCGGTACGGCATCGCGGACGTTCCGGGTCAGCTGGGGCGACAAGTCGTTCGGCTACACGCTGCCCGCGGGCGCGGCGGCCACGTTCACATGGACCGGCCGGGAGCACCGAAGGCCAGACCCGGTCGCGATCGGCTCGGTGGACATCCCGCTGGGAGGTCCCGGCGGCAGCCACCCACTGGTGAATGTGGACAGTGGGATGCTCGCCTTCCAGTCGCAGGTACGAGTCGGCGGGCAGTGGCTGGGGTACACGCTGCCGACCGGCGCCTCGCTGACCCCGCCGACATCGCAGCAGGCGCTGCCCAGGGACGGCTGGTCGGTCTCGGCGTCGGCGAGCAGCCCGGACGACCCCGCCGGCAAAGCGGCCGACGGTGATCCGGCGACCCGGTGGAGCACCGGCCACGGCATGACCCCGGGCGACTGGTTCCAGCTGGATCTCGGCGCGCGGCGCACCTTCGACAAGCTGGTGCTGGACACCAGCGGCAGCAGCGGCGACTTCGTACGGCAGTATCAGATGCTGGTCTCCGACGACGGCGTCACCTGGTCGGATCCGATCGCCAGCGGGCCGGGCGCTACCGTGACCCAGATCCTGATGCCGCCCGTTACCGCGCGCTTCGTGCGGATCGTGAACCAGGGCAGCTCGGGCAGCTGGTGGTCGATCCACGAGCTGGACGTGTTCGCGCCGGGGCCGGCAGCCACCGCCTCGCCAGGGCCGGGCTCCGACGTGCAGCGCAAGACCGCCACGCTGCCGGACGGCACCCAACTGCTGGTGGTGTACAACCCGGGGCACGCGGTCGCCAGTTTCCCTGTGCGGTGGGGCTCGACCACGTACACCTATCAGCTGCCGGCCGGCGCCGCGGCCATCTTCAGCACCAGGTAACGCTTCTGGCCGCCTGGTCCAGGGTCCAACCGCGCCGGGGCGGCGCATCGTGCGCCGCCCCCGCCCTGATCTATCTGGCGCCATGCGGCCGGGTCTTCGCCGCTGCGGGATCACCCGAATGGTCGCCTGCTGTCCGTCCTCGCGATGGGGACGCGATCCGCCCCAATGGTAGAAGGTGTTCCCAGGGCCAGGAGGGTGGACTCCTGCCCGCCGGGGCGGCGTCGTCCAGCTGGCGCCAGGGCGCCGATCCGGTTGGGCAAGACGTTGGTCTGCTGATGGCGCTTGCGGCCTGGTCGTGTCTGTCGGGCACTATGTTGGGGTGATCCCAGAGCGGACGTCGTCGACCGGGTGGCTCATCCCCGGTGCGCTGGCCTTCCTCGCCGTTTCCATCGTCTTCGCCGCTGTGATGCTGGTATGGCATGGCGGCATTGGTGCGGGTGTACCGGCGGACGATGGTCCGACTGCTGATGGTCTGACTGCTGCAGGCGGCGTGCCGGCCAGCCCGGGCGGTACGCCGACGTCGTCGGGCGGCGCCGCGGCGTCGAGCAGTCCGGGCGGTGTCGCGCCGTCGGCGACTCGACCGACCGGCCCGGTCAGTGGCCCGATCGTTGGCGTTGGCGGCTTGTGTGTGGATGTGCGCTCAGCCAGCCGCACGGACCGCACGGCGGTGCAGGTCTACGGCTGTAACGGCACCGACGCGCAATCGTGGACCGTGCAGACCAACGGTACGGTGCAGGTGCTGGGCAAGTGTCTGGACGTCACAGATGGTGCGACGGGCGACGGGACGCCGGTGCAGCTGTATGACTGCAACGGCACCGGGGCGCAGGTGTGGCGGGCACAACCCGACGGGAGACTGCTCAACCCCCAGTCCGGCAGGTGTCTCGACGATGCCGGATCCGGCCCACCCGGAACACAGCTGATCATCTTTGCCTGCACCGGCTCGGCCAACCAACGGTGGACACTGCCATAGGACGGCGATGTTCCTGGCGTTGTTCGCCGGTCTCGGAGCCAGATGTCCGGAGCTTGGGCACCGGCCGGCGCGGTGTACAGGGCGCTACGGCTGGCCCGGGCGTGGCGGGGCAGCTTCCCGCGCGCCGGAGCCCCGTTCGACGGCCCGATGGCCCGCTACGTCGCGGCGCGGGCCCGGGTGGTCCCGGCCAACCTGGTGGTCGCCCTCGCCGCCGCGGTGGCCGCGGTCACCGCCCTCACCATCCATTTCGTATGATCATTCCCTCCGGGTCGCATCGCCCCTCGGAGCTGAGTAAGGACAGCACAGGTCTTCATCACCGGACACGCCTTCATGCAAAACCTCCGCCGCGCCCACTACGAACTCGCCGTCGACGCCCAATCGACAACGCGGGTCGCCGCTGCGTTCATCGAACTTGCCCGAGCGATCTGGCCGCGGATCCTGCGCCCGTTCAACACGTCCCCGTTCCCCTAATGCAACAGCGCCTGTCGATGTCGT
Source organism: Rugosimonospora sp. (assembly GCA_036494675.1). GTDB lineage: Bacteria > Actinomycetota > Actinomycetes > Mycobacteriales > Micromonosporaceae > Rugosimonospora. Next base: position 291 of record DASXOA010000039.1, on the reverse strand, counting down.
TTCATCGGCTGGCTGAGCTTGACGCGGATATCGCGAGTTTTGGTCATGGAGACCCCAGCGTCGCAGACGCCTCGACCCGGTTGCGGCAGGTCGCGGCGACCCTGCCGCAAGAGTGACCGGAGCGGGTATGAGGTCCCGTTCGATGGACGGGGCACCAGAACATCCTTCCCCAGACCACTGTCTGGTTTCAGGGTGTCCGGCTCACCGGGGAAACCTCACCCCCAGAAGGAGAGCTCGCTTGGCGGTACCTCTTGGTACATGGGTGGGGTGGGGTGGGGTGGGGTGGGGCGG
>DASXOA010000038.1:0-49637 GCA_036494675.1 Rugosimonospora sp. | reverse complement strand
GGGCCCAGCCGGTGGGAAACTCGCGCGGCTCATCGGGCGGCTGATGGCCGGCCGCCGAACGCGGGATACGGGAGCGGCCCCGCCAGTCGCGACCGGCGGTGAGCACCCTGGCTTCACGGATCAGTCCCATCGCCGCCCCCTAGCGCACGTCGGCCATGACGAGTGGCGGGGTGTGCAGGTAGCTGATGCTCGGGCTGCTACCCACCTTCTCCCGGGCCATCTCCAGCGCATCGTCCAATGTGGACGCTGCTCGGAAGCCCATCCGCGCGGTGGTCCGCCGGTCGCCCCCGACGACGATGACCTGCCCCAGGTGCTCCATGGCGTGCGCGCCCCAGTACCACATGTACAGCGGGTGCACGCCGTGGTAGGCGTAGCTGTTGCGGTACAGGTGGGTGTACCAGGGGTCGTTGGCGAACTGCTCCTCGTACTTGGCCTCGATGGCCACCGGATCGGTGGTCTCGGCCAGTACCTCTTCGTAGAAGTCGATGTAGCTCGGGTGGTGCACGGGGTGGAACTCGTTGCGCACCGGGTGGTAATAGATCGCCACGCCACCGGGCCGGACCAGGGGCTGGTTGCGGTACAGGTTGAAGAAGTACCCCAGGCCCAGGCTCATCATCAGGATCGGGTTCATGATCGAGTTGACGTTGTACGGGCAGATGTACGGCAGGCCCCAGATCCCGATGTCCGACGGCCCGTTGACCTCGGTGAGCTGCTGGCGCAGCACGTGACCCATGGTCACCTCGTGTACCGGGCCGGGGGCGCCCGCGGTCACCGACGTGATCCCGTACGGCGCCGAGGTGCGGTGCCACAGTTGCCGGCGCTGCTTGACCGGTGCCAGATCGTTGGCCCGCTTCACGGCCAGGTACGAGGCCTGGTCCTTGAGCGTCCACTCCCACTCGCGCTTGTTGAGGAAGCCGAGTTGGGTGGGGAACGTGTTGTTGTTGACGGACGTCTCGATCTGGAAGATCTTCACGTGCTCGTCCAGCACGCCCGCCATGCGGTTGTACGAGTGGTGCATGGCGGAGTTGGGCGGGTCGTTGAACGAGCGGGAGTGCCGCAGCGTGTGCACGTTGTGGTGGTGCTTGAGGCTGCGGTACGAGGCCAGCCCGACCGACACCGACTTCGGGCCGCCGCTCATCGCGGTGAGCGTGACGTTGACGTAGACGATCAGGTCGCTGGTCGCCGCCCGCTTGTTGATCTCCACGACCTCGCCGTGCTTCGTGGTGCCGACCTCCAGCAGGTTGGCCCGGTCCTCGGCGTCGTGATTGCGCAGGTGGTGCGGGAAGAACGACCGGAACACCCGCTCGCCGACCGTGCGCTTCAGCTCGGCCGGGGTCATCCGGCGGTGCAGCGCGTTCCCGGCGATCAGCTCCACGTCGTCGACCCCGGCGGCGGCGGCCATCTCCAGGACCTGCTCGATGATCCGCTGGCGGATGTCGGGGGTACGCATCGGCGGCAGCGGGATCGACAGGTCGTCGAAGACGATCGTCAGGCGCATGCCGGCGTGCAGCAACTCCGGCAGCGGCTCGCAGCCGAGCGGGTTGAGCAGCGCCTCGCGGATGCGGGCGTCCAGGTCACGCAGGCCGGGCAGCGACTCGGGCGGGTACACCACCCGGCTGCCCAGCGGCAGCTTCTCCAGCCGGAAGCTCTCCCCCTCGTGCATCAGCAGGGCGGGCGTCCGCTCGTCCACCTCCAGGACGAAACCGGGCCGGCTCATGCCGCCACCCGTCCCGAACCGAGGCGCCGCTCACGCGCGACCCCGAGCCCATGATTCCCGATCCTCACGGGAGGGGTGGCCTCGCCGCGCTCACATATCTGGCGCTCGCTCATCGATATCCTCTCCCTTAATCCCGCGTCGGGTCGAACACGACCTTGACGGTGCCCAACCGGCCGGCGGCCGCGGCGTGGCCGATCGCGTCGCGCCAGCGCGACAGCGGGTAGATCGCGTCCACGTACCCCTTCAGGGGCGCCTGCCCCGCAAGCTCCAGCGCCTGCGGGAAGTCCCGGCCCCCCGAGGCGTACGCGCCGACCAGGTTCAGCTCGCGGAACCATACCGGGGTCAGATCCACCGATCCGTTGGGCATTCCGGACAGCAGCACGGTACCGCCGGCCCGGGTCAACCGCAGCGCGGTGTCCAGCCCGGAGCCGCCGGTGCACTCGAAGGCCATGTCGACGCCGCCGAGCAGGAACTCCTCGCCACGGTCCGGGTGGGCCAGGAAGCCGCCGGTGGCGCGGCGCAGCGCGCGGGCGGCCCGGTTGGACGAGAGCACCTCGGTGGCGCCCAGTTCGCGGGCCCGCTCGCGCTGATGGCCGTGCTTGGCGATCACGTAGATCGGCCCCGCCTCGGTGCACTCGCGCAGCGCGAGCACGGTGAGCAGGCCGACCGTGCCGGCACCGATCACCACCACGCTGGCGCCCCGGGGGATCGGCACCCGACGTACGGAGTGGATCGCGCAGGCCAGCGGCTCCACGAGCACGGCCTGCTCGGCGTCCAGTGCGTCGGGTACCGGGTGCAGTTGGCTGCCGTGCGCGACCAGCATCCGGCTCCAACCGCCGCCGGTGTCCGCGCAGAACCCGGTCTGCAGGCCGGACGAGACCAGCCCGGCGGTGATGTGGTCACAGCGGCTGTGCTCGTCGACGGCGCACGACGGGCAGGCGCGCACCGCCCTGGGTTCGCAGCCGAGCACCGGGTCGAGCACGACCCGGCTGCCCTTGGGCAGCCCGTCCAGCTCGTCCAGGGTCTCCCCGACCACTTCGTGGCCGGGCGTGAACGGCATCGACACCAGGGCGGACAGGTACGGCGAGTTGCGCCCGGTGAGCAGCCCCAGATCCGAGCCGCAGATGCCGGACAGCAGCGGGCGCACCCGGGTCCAGCCGTGGCCCGGCCGGTCCGGGTCGGGCCGGTTGATCAGCCGCAGCGGGGACAGGTTGGCGGCGAACATGCCGGCCGCCCGGCCACCCGCCCGGGTTGAGGTCACGCCGCGCCCGGCCATGTAGCGGGTCGGCGATCGGTAGTACTCCAGGGTAATGATCATGCCAGGGTCTCCACCAGGGCGTCGCCGGCCGGCAGCGTGTAGGCCGTCCACTGGGCGACCGGCCACTGCCGGGATTTCGCGTGCCGGTACAGCTGCGGGTCGGGGTTCACCGCGACCGGGTGCCCGACAGCCTCCAGCAGCGGCCGGTCGGAGTAGCTGTCGCCGTAGGCGAACGAACGGCTCAGGTCCACCCCGGCCGCTCCGGCGTACCGGTGCAGCCAGGCCGCCCGCGCCTCACCGGTCAGCGGCGGCGACTCCAGGAAGCCGGAGTAGACACCGTCGCGGGTGTGCAGCCGGCTGGCCACCACCTCGTCGAACAGCACCGCCAGCGGCTGGACGAGCACGTCGATTGTGCCGGTGATCAGCACCGTGCGGTGCCCGGCCGCCCGGTGCTTGCGGATCTGCCGGATCGCCTCGGGGCGGGCCCGGCGCAGCAGCGCGTCGCCGACCCGCTCGTGTACCAGTCGGGACAGCGCCGCCTCGTTCGCACCCGCGTACCGGCGCACGAACCTGCGCAGGAACTCGGCGCGGTCGCGGCGCTCGGCGGACAGGTACCGGGGCAGCTGCCGGGCCAGGTCCACCAGCTCGGCGGCCCAGTCGCCACGGGGCAGGTCGGACAGCTTGGCCCACAGGTACGTCTCGATCACGTTGGAGGCCACGATCGTGCCCTCCAGGTCGAACACCGCCACCAACTGGCCGTCCGTCGACTCGGTCACCGCCGGCAGCGCGTGCGCCCCCGAGCGGCGGCCGGAGGTGGCCCGGCGCATCGTCGCGGTGATCGCCGGGCAGTGCACCTCCTGCAGGTAGTGCGGCCAGTCGATCACCGCCGGATCGAAGCCGAACTCGTCCTGGCGCTCCACCGGCAGCGAGCGGTGCAGCGCCAGCAGCCGGCTGTCGGTGTAGATCACCTCGGCTTCGGTGTAGACGCCGTACAACTCCGCGTACTTGCGCAGGAAGTCCAGCCGGTCCTGCTCGCGCTTGAGGTCGTCCTGCCAGCGCCGGGTACGGGAGTTGGCCGGCGCGACCAGCAGGGCGCGCTGGGCCACCGACAGTGCCCGCTCGCCGGTGCGCAGCATCCGCTCGACCCGACGGGCGCCCGGGAAATCCCAGACCGGCACCTTGATCTGGCCCCGGCCGCCGTCCGGCATCGGGTGGTCGGTGAAGTACTCGCGGATGTTCTCGTGCATGGCGCGGAACGTCAGCGGGTTCCGGGCACCGGAGCCGACGTGGTAGTAGGCCGGGGTGTCGACCGGCGGCGGCGCGTCGGCCGCGGCCAGGATCGCGTTGACCACGATGTCGACCGGGATGACGTCGAGCACGCCGTCGGGCAGGCCGGGGAACTCCGGCAGGATGCCGCGCCCGTACGCGATGATCAGCGGATCGGCCATCTTGAACCCGTCGATCCACCCCGGGTACGGGTGGCGCAGCGCGCTCTCCACGATGGCCGGCCGGACCACCGACAGCGGCATCACCCCGGTGAGCTCCTCCTCGGCGACCCGCTCCCCCAGCGCCTTGGTCAGGGTGTAGACGTCGGGCCAGCCCAGGCTCTGCGCGCGCAGCCGGCCGTAGTCGACCAGTTGCTTGTCCACCCACTCCGTGCGGGCCTGCTCGGCCGCCTGCGCGACCGACTGGGGCCCCGACTTGCCGTGCTCGGCGCGTGCCGAGTCGAGCGCACGGCGCAGTGCGGCCGGGCGGCGGGAGTCCTGCTCCACCTGTTCGCGGGAGCGCGCCGCCGAGGCCAGTTCGGTACGCCAGTCGGCGTCGTGGTCCAGCGACGTCTCCGGAACGGTGCCCTTGCGCGCCCCGGCGACGTACGCCGTGGACACGTGCACGACGTGCGCCGTGGAGCCCGAGGCGCGGACCGCCTCGTAGAGGTCCTTCACCCCACGGACGTTGGTGTTGAACGCCTCGTCGATCGGCTCGTCGAAGGACACCGTGGACGCGCCGTGGATGACCGCGGTCAGGTCGTCCGGCAGTACCACGTCGGTGCTGCCCAACCGGGCGTCCACGACGCTGATCCGCTCCGCGACCGCGGCGGCGAACGCGTCCTGGCCCATCTCCTTGCGCAGCCCGGCAAAGATCGGCTTGCGCAGCAAGCCGGCCAACCGGTCGGCGCCGGTGGAACTGCCGCGACCACGGATCAGCAGGCTGACCCTGGTGTCCGGCCAGTCACGCAGCAGCCGTTCCAGCACCGCCTGCCCCAGGAATCCGGTCGCCCCGGTCAGCAGCACGTGGCCACCGCGCACGGGGCCCTGTTGCCCGCCTGGCGTCACCGTCACCCCCATCCCGCCCGGCGCCAATATGCGACCGGCCCCGAACCGCCGAAGTCAGTGCGAGCACCGTAGCCCACACCGGCGCCTACGGGCGAGGGCGGTGGGCACCAAGCGAACGGACGTGACCTGCGCCACGATCACGGCACCCGGCGGCGTCCGCGACACCGGATGTGATCACCGCGGATCGGTCCCCGGAGCCCAGGTCGGGGCCGTTGTTCGCGCGTCCTGGGGCGTGGCGGCGACCCGCTACGCGATGATGACCGAAAGTAATCGAGACGGGACGAGGGGTGTGCGCGTGGCCGGAGGCGGGGTGACCCGGCTGTCCCGAATCGTCGACCGGCTCCGGCTGCGCCACCCGGGCGGCCCCGACCCCGACGAGGAACGGCACGCGACCTGGCTGGAGCTGTTCTTCGACCTGGTGTTCGTGCTGGCCCTGTCCGGCGTGACCGCACGGCTGGGCACGCGGGCGCCGCCGGCCGCGAGCCAGATCGCCGTGGCGATCGCCATCTTCGTGCTGATCCAGTGGGCGTGGATCGGGCAGTGCTTCTACGACACCCGCTACGACCCGGACGACGTGCCGCACCGGCTGATGGTGCTGGTGGCCGCGGTGGGGGCCGGCGCCATCGCGCTGGGCGTCCGGCGCGTCCCGAACGGGCTGCTGCTGCCGATCGGGTACCTCGTGGTGCGCGGCGCGCTGCTGCTGATGTACCTGCGGGTACTCGCCAGCGACCGGTCGGCACGCGAGGTGGTCGCCGTCTACGGTTCCGGCTTCGGCGTCGGCTGGCTGCTCTGGTTGTGCTCGCTCGCCCTGCCGCCACCGGTACGGCCGGTGTTGTGGATCATCGCGCTGGTGCTCGAACTGGCCACCCCGTGGCTCGGCCGTCGCTGGCTGAGCCGCCACCCGGTGCACACCCTGCACCTCCCGGAGCGGATCGGCCAGTTCATCATCATCCTGCTCGGATCCACGCTGACGAACCTCCGCGACGCGGTGCCCTCCGCCCACCCACCAGCGCGGGGGCTCGTGGCCGCCGGCGTGGCCATCCTCATTCCGGTCGCCATCTGGTGGATCTACACCACGTTCGTCACCAGCCGGCTGGCGGTACCCCGGCTGGGCAACGGTCAGGCCTACGGGTACCTGCACTGGCCGGCCGGTGGCGCCATCCTGTTCCTCGGCTGGGCGCTGGGCCAGTTGGTACGCGAGATCGTCGCGGGTACGCACGCGATGCCGGTCGCCGTGCGCCTGATGTACGGCGGGTCGATCATCACCTGGATGGTGTCCGGGCTGGCGCTGCAGTGGTTCTCGCTCGGCTACCTGCCCCGGCAGCGGCTGCTCGTCGGCGCGCTGGGCGTGACACCGGTCGCGGTGGTGACCGGCCTCGTCGCCGACCCCGCGCTCACCCTCTGGCTGACCTCGGCCGTGCTGGTCGGGTACGCCATCCTGGTCAGTACGGAGATCGTCCGGGTCGGAGCGCAATCGTAGGGTCCCCGCCGCCAGCCAGCCGCTGCCAGAGGAACTCCAGCACCAGCGCCCATTTGAAGGCCAGCTGGGCGTTGTCCGCCGCGGCACCGTGGCCGCCCTCGATGTTCTCGTAGTAGCCGACGTCGTAGCCGTACTCGTCCATCCTGGCCACCATCTTGCGCGCGTGCCCCGGGTGCACCCGGTCGTCGCGGGTGGACGTGACGAACAGGACCGGCGGGTACGTCTCGCCGCGGCGCACGTTGTGGTACGGCGAGAAGTCGCTCAGGTACTCCCAGTCCGCCGGGTCGTCGGGGTCGCCGTACTCGGCCATCCAGGACGCGCCGGCCAGCAGTTCGTGGTACCGGCGCAGGTCGAGCAGCGGCACCTGGCTGACGATCGCGCCGAACAGGTGCGGGTACCGGGTGAGCATGACCCCCATGAGCAGTCCGCCGTTGCTGGCACCCTCGATGCCCAGCCGGTCCCGGGTGGTGATCCCGCGCTCCACCAGGTCGGTGGCGACCGCGGCGAAGTCCTCGTACGCGCGGGGCCGGCGCTCACGCATCGCGGCGTGGTGCCACGAGGGCCCGTACTCGCCGCCGCCCCGGATGTTGGCCACCACGTACCGGCCGCCGCGTTCCAGCCATCCGCGCCCGATGATCCCGCTGTACCGGGGCGTGTTGGACAGCTCGAACCCGCCGTACCCGGTCAGCAGCGCCGGCCCGGCGCCGGAGGACCCGACGACGAAGTACGGCACCCGGGTCCCGTCCGCGGAGACCGCGAAGAACTGGCGCACCGACATGTCCCCGGCGTCGAAGAACGCCGGCTCCTCCTTGAGGATCTCCAGGTCCCCGCCGCCGACCGTGCCGTAGCGCAGCGTGGCGGGCCGGGTGTACCCGCTGGTGGACAGCAGGAAGTCGTCGGTGTGGTCCGGGTTGGTGTCCGCGACGTCGGTGTGCCCCTCGACGTGGCCTCCCGCGTCGCCCTCGGTGTCGACCCCGGTGGCGGCCGCTGTGCCGGCCCCTGTGCCGGCCCCGGTGGCGCCCGGGGCGTACCCGCCGGCCCGCGCCGCGGCGCTCTCCGCTGCGCCATCGCCATCCGGCGCGGCCACCAGCGGGCGCAGCGTCCAGCCGTCCGGGCCCGGCGTGGCCAGCAGTTGCCTGCTGCGCACGTCGGAGAGCACCGTCATGATCAGGTGGTTGCGGGTCCACGCGTGGTCGCTCAGCGTGGTGTGCGCCTCCGGCTCGAACAGCACGGCCAGCTCGCCGCCCCCGGCGATGAACTCGTCGAGGCGGGTGGCGAGCAGGCTGCCCGCGGGGTAGCGCGTGCCGCCGCGCTCCCACGGGGTACGCGGGCGGATCAGCAGCCACTCCCGGTGCACGTCGACGACCGCGTCGTCCGGCACCGGAATCCGGACCAGCCGCGCCCCGCCGTCCCCGGCCCCGCCGTCGGTGGCGCTCCCGCCGTCGGTGGCGCTGTGGGCCGGCACGGCCACCCGCAGGTACCGCTCGCCATGGAAGAAGTCGCGCCACCGGCTGACCAGGTCGCGCTCGAATCCCGGGGTCGGGTCGTGCTCGGCCGACACCGCGACGTCGTCGAGGCCGCCCTCGAAGACCAGCGTGGCCTCGGACAGCGGGGTGCCCCGGCGCCACAGCTTGACGATCCGCGGGTACCCGGAGGACGTCAGCGAGCCGGCACCGAAGTCGGTACCGACGAAGATCCGGTCGACATCGATCCACGCCACATCGCTCTTGGCCTCCGGCAGCGTGAAGCCGTCCGTGACGAACGCCAGGCTGGCCAGGTCGAACTCGCGGACCACCGACGCGTCCGCCCCGCCGCGCGACAGGCTGATCAGGCACCGCTCGTACCCGGGACGCAGCACCGTCGCCCCCTGCCAGACCCAGTTCTCGCCCTCCTGCTCGGCCAGCCGGTCCACGTCGAGCAGGACCTGCCACCGTGGCTCGCGCCCGCGGTACTCCTCCAGCGTCGTGCGGCGCCACAGGCCGCGCGGGTGCTCCCGGTCCTTCCACAGGTTGTACAGGTACTCGCCGCGCCAGCTGGTGAACGGGATCCGGTCCTGGGCGTCGAGGACCTGCCGGATCCCGTCCCGCAGCGCGGCGAACCCGGGCGTGCCGGCCAGCCCTGCGACGGTCTGCGCGCTGCGCTGCCGTACCCACTCCAGGGCCTGCGGCCCGTCGACGTTCTCCAGCCAGCGGTACGGGTCTTCGTCGGTCACGCCGGCCATTCTCGCGTACCCGCGGATGGTCGGACCCACCGCCGGACGTGCCGTCGACCCTGGCCGGACGGCCGAATGAACGGGAAGGGTCCCGCCGGCCGGTGGCCGGCATGTCCGGACATCGAGGCCCCTGACCAAAACGCGGCGCGCAGCCCGGCGTCGCGAACGCCGGCGTCAGCGCGGGCCGGCGTCAGCGCAGGCCGGCGTCAGCGCAGCTCGAACCCGAGTGTCTGCGCGACCACCATCGCCTGCTCCGGCACGATGATCGCGCCGGTGAGCTGCGCGTCGCGCGGATCCAGCGCGGACAGGTCGCTGCCGCGCAGATCGGACCGCGTGAACCGGATGCCCTTCAGCGCGGCGCCGGACAGGTCGACGTCCGTGAGCGTGGCGCCCTCGCAGTCGGCGCCGGACAGGTCGACCTCGCGCATCCGTACCCGCCGGAAGGTGACGCCGCGCAGATCGGCGCCCGTCAGCGTGACGAACGACCAGTCGCCGCCGTCCACGTGCAGCGGGCGCAGCGCCGAGTCCTCGAACCTGCTGCCGATCAGCTTGCAGCCGGTGAACTGCGCCTCGAACAGGTTGCACCGGGCGAACGTGCAGCGCACGAACGCGGAGTCGGTGTGCCGGGAGGCGTTGAGCTTCACGTTGCCGAAGACGCACTCGGTAAACGTCGCGCCCGCGCTCGTCGCCTCGGTGAGGTCGATGTCCCGGAATTCGCAGCCGACGTACCGGCGGTCGCCGAAATCCTCGCCGTACCAGTCCTCGCCGCGGAACTGCCCGCCCTCGATCGGGTCCGCCACGCCGACAGCCTAGCCGGCACAGCGGTACGGCGCGCGCCCTGGGCATGCGCGCCGTACCGCGTCGTGCCTTGCTGTGTCGCGCCGTACCGTGCCTTCGGCAGGGTCAGGCGACCGTGACGTCGTCGACGTACACGGTCCCGGTGCCGTACCAGCCGTGCACCCAGATCTGCACCTGGCCGGAGGAGCCGGAGGTGAACGTCACCGACAGCTTGGTGTAGCTCGGCGCCGAGGCCGTCCAGTTGCTCACGTCCGTGGCCGCGCCGGTGGTACCGATGAACGCGTACGCGCCCTGGACGTAGGCGGAGAGCGTGTACGTGTGGTTGGCCGCCACCGAGATCGTCTCGCCGCACTGGGCGTCGTCGGCGCTGCTGGCCGCCAGCTTCAGTGCCCTGGCGCCGGAGTGGACCGGGGTGGACACCACGCTGCCCAGGCCGCCGGTGCAGGTCCACGGCGACAGCGCACCGGTCTCGAAGCCACCGTTGGTCACGCCGGTACCGCCGCCACCGCCGGTCGCGGTCGGAGTCGGGGTGGGCGACGGGGTCGCACTGTGCGTCGGCGACGGGGTCGGCGACGGGCTGCGCGTCGAGGTCGGAGTCGGCGACGCCGTAGCACCGCCGGAGGTGAACGGTTCCCAGGTGTGGCTGAACTGCCAGGTCGACTGCGACACACCGGAGCAGCTGTCGGACGCGCCGCCGCCCGGGCAGCTGCCGTTGTCACGCTGCAGTGCCCAGAACGACAGTTCCGCGATGCCCTGGGACACCGCCCAGCTCTCCACCGTGGGCGCGTCGGCCGTGGTGAACGTCTCGGCCGCACCGAAGTCGTCGATGCCGGGCATCTCGGTGATGCCGACCATGCCCCACAGCTGGCTGGTGGTCCTGCTCGGGTACAGCTGCTGGAGCTGGCTGACCAGTCCGGCCGCCGCGGTCTTGGTGTCGTTGGCCATCTCGTGGCTGGCGTTGTCGTAGTAGTCGAACGTCATGATGTTCACGATGTCGACCCGGGCGTTGTTGGCGACCGCGTTCTGCAGCACGTTCAGGCCGTGGCTGGAGTCGAGGCCGTGCGTGGTGGTCGGCAGGGTGTAGACGAACTGCACGGTGCGGCCGTTGGCCGTCGCCCAGTCCTCGACCTGCTTGATGGCCTTGTTGCGCCGGTCGATGCCCGCCGTGTTGGTCAGGGAGTTGTCCTCGGTGTCCAGGTCGATGCGGGTGAGGTTGTAGGTGGTGATGACCTTCTCGTACTGGGCCGCGATCGAGCTGACGTTGGTGCAGCTGTCCGCGATCTCGGTGCCGGTGTCGTCGGCGGCGTACCCGCCGAAGGACGGCACCACGTTGCCGCCGCCGGCCTGGATGGTGGAGATGTCGCTGCCGAAGGTCGACGACGCGATCGGCATGCCGGTGTCGCCGTTCCAGTACGCGGTGCAGGAGCCCTGGCTCGGCGTCTGGAGGAACGCCATGGTCAGGTACTTGTTGCCGGACTGCTGGGCCAGGCCGGACAGGCTGTCGCCGTTGTACGCCTCGAAGTACGGCGCGAAGACGTGTGTCGGCAGCGGTGCGCCCGTGGCCGCCTGAGCGGACTGGGTGATCGCCAGGACCGATACGGCGCCGGCGATGATGATGCCCGCGCCCATGGCGCTGAGTGCGCGTGATCGACGCATGGAACCTCTTCTCGTGGGTCTGGGGGCTGAGACTTCGACGAGTGTCGGTTAGGAAACTTAACTAAGAGAAGTCCATCGCTCCATCGATGTCAAGAGGGATCCCCGGGCCGGTAGGAAAGCTCCGAACCGCTGCCGGCGGAGGCCGGCTACGCCGTCGGCGGATGCGGTAGGTTCACGGCCGAGGAGGTCCGATGGCCATAGTCACGCGGGGGTTCACCGGTCGCGGCCGGCGCGACGTCGACCTGCCGCCGGGCCAGTACCTCACCGAGGACTTCCCGGTCCTGTCCGCCGGCCCGACACCCCGGATCCCCCTGGAGCAGTGGCAGCTCACTGTGGCGACCGAGGCCGGCCAGCGCTACGGCTGGACCTGGCCACAACTGCGTGAGCTGCCGACCGAGACGGTCACCGTGGACCTGCACTGCGTGACCCGGTGGTCCAAGCTCGGCACCACGTGGGAGGGCATCTCGCTGGACACGCTGCTGGCCGACGTGGAGACCTCGGCGGACTTCGCGCTGATCCACTCGTACGGCGGCTACACCACCAACCTGCCGCTGGCCGACCTGCTCGACGGGCAGGCCTGGGTGGCGTACCGGTACGACGGGCAGGATCTGGAGCCGGAGCACGGCGGGCCGGCCCGGCTGCTGGTCCCGCACCTGTACCTGTGGAAGAGCGCCAAGTGGGTGCGCGGGATCGAACTGATGCACGAGGACTCGCCCGGCTTCTGGGAGAGCGCCGGCTACCACAACTACGGTGACCCGTGGCACGAGCAGCGATACGCCGACGACTGACCTGGCAGCCGGCCACTGTGGCGCTGGTGCGCACCGAGACGTCCAGCGCCCGGTCCATCGTGCTGGACGTGCCGGGCTGGGCGGGCCACGTCACCGGGCAGCACGTCGACGTCCGGCTGACCGCCGAGGACGGGTACGCGACGCAGCGCAGCTACTCGATCGCGTCGGCTCCCGAACTGGACCGGCTGGAGCTGACCGTGCAGCGGGTCCCGGACGGTGAGGTCTCGCCGTACCTGACCGACGTCGCCTCGGCGGGCGACCAGCTTGAGGTACGCGGCCCGGTCGGCGGCTACTTCACCTGGCGGCCCGATGCCCTGGAGCCGGTGCTGCTGGTGGCCGGGGGGTCGGGCATCGTGCCGCTGATGTCGATGGTCCGGGGTCGGGCCGCGGCCCACAGCCGGGTGCCGTTCCGGCTCGTGTACTCCGCCCGGAGCCAGGCCGACGTGATCTACGCGGAGGAGTTGTCCCGCCGGGTACGCGACGATCGCGGGCTGGACGTGGCCTTCGCGTACACCCGCAGCACGCCGTCCGGCTGGCCGCGCCCGCCGGGCCGGCTGGACGCCGCGCTGCTGGCGGAGGTGGGCTGGCCGGCCGACTTCGCACCCGCCGTGTTCATCTGCGGCCCCACCGGCTTCGTCGAGGCGGCGGCGAACCTGCTGGTCGCGCAGGGCCACGAGGCGCGGCGGATCAGGACCGAGCGGTTCGGGCCCACCGGCAACCAGGAGGCGGCGGCGGCATGAGTAACGAGTGGGTGGACGGCAACGAGGTGGCGGGGATCCTCCAGGAGATCTTCACCATGGACATCACCACCGCCCGAGGGCGGTGTGCGGGCTGCGGACGGGTCGCTCCGATGGCCGAGACCCGGGTCTACGACCGCGCTCCCGGCCTGGTCGCCCGGTGCCCGAGCTGCGAGGCGGTGCTGTTCACCGTGATCCGCGCCCCCGACCGGGCCTTCCTGGCGATGGGCGGCCTGGCGTTCCTGGAGGTGGCCCTGCCGGAGACCGCGGCGCCCGGCTTCACCGGAGCCTGAGAGTCGCGCGCTGACCGGTCGCGCCGCGCCGGCCCCTGCGGTCCGACTTTTGTTGGATCGAATGAAAGTTGACGCCGACGGCTCAGAAGCTCTTTACGTACCGGCGGATTTTGCCTAAAGTCCCGGGCGTGGTCCAGAGCTCTGGAGCGCCCGATGGTCCTCTGACGCCACCGCCGCACGGCGGGCGGCGGGCACCGGCCCACGGTCCCGTGAGCGGCAGGGGGTAGCGGACGTGTCCACGGTGGACGAGGCTCAGCTACGGGTCGGCATGGTCGGGTACGCGTTCATGGGCGCGGCGCACTCGCAGGCGTGGCGCACCGTGAACCGGGTCTTCGACCTCCCGGCGCGGGCCACGATGGTGGCGGTCGCCGGGCGCGACCCGGCCAAGGTGACCGCGGCGGCGCAACGCCTGGGTTGGGCGGAGGCCGTGACCGACTGGCGCGAACTGGTGTCCCGCGACGACATCGACCTCATCGACATCTGCACCCCCGGCGGCAGCCACGAGGCTATCGCGCTGGCCGCGCTGGCCGCCGGCAAGCACGTGCTGTGCGAGAAGCCGCTGGCCAACAGCGTGGCACAGGCCCGCGCGATGGCCAGCGCCGCCGCGGTGGCGCGCGACGCGGGGGTACGGGCGATGTGCGGGTTCAACTACCGGCGGGTACCGGCGGTGGCCCTGCTGCGCCGTCTCATCGAGGACGGCCGGCTCGGACAGATCCGTCACATCCGCGCCACCTACCTCCAGGACTGGATCGCCGATCCCCAGTTCCCGCTCGTCTGGAGGCTGCAACGGGAGTTGGCCGGATCGGGTGCGCTGGGCGACATCGGGGCGCACATCGTGGACCTCACCCAGTACGTCACCGGCCAGCGGATCGCCGGCGTGAGCGCGCTGACCGAGACGTTCGTGAAGCGCCGGCCGCTGCCCGGCACCTCGACCGGCCTGTCCGCGTCGCCGGCCGGCGAGGAGGCCGGCGCCCAGACCGCGACCGGCCCGGTCACGGTCGACGACGCCGCGCTGTTCCTGGCCCGGCTGGACGGCGGCGCGGTCGCCACGTACGAGGCGACCCGGTTCGCCACCGGACGCAAGAACGGCCTCCGAGTGGAGATCAACGGGTCGGCCGGCTCCGCCGCCTTCGACCTCGAACGCCTCAACGAGCTGGAGTTCTACGACGCGACCGGGCCGGCCGCGCGGCAGGGGTTCACCCGCATCCTGGTGACCGAGCCGGACCACCCGTACCTGTCCGCGTGGTGGCCGCCGGGGCACATCATCGGGTACGAGCACAGCTTCACCCATCAGATGCGCGACCTGATCGAGGCGGTGGCCGGCGGCACCGACCCCCGGCCGTCGTTCGACGACGCGCTGCAGGTCCAACTCGTACTCGACGCCGTGGAGCGCAGCGCGGCCGCCGGCTCGGGCTGGACCACCGTCGACCCGGCGTAGTGCCGCCCGACGCCCACCCCCGATGGAGGAGACCATGACCCGACCGATCACGCTGTTCACGGGACAGTGGGCCGACCTGCCGTTCGAGCAGGTGTGCCGGCTGGCTTCGGACTGGGGGTACGACGGACTGGAGATCGCCTGCTGGGGCGACCACTTCGAGGTCGATCGGGCACTGGCCGATCCGGCGTACGTGGACGGCAAGCGGGCCATGCTGGCCCGGTACAACCTCGACGTGTGGGCGATCTCCAACCACCTGGTCGGGCAGGCCGTCTGCGACCACCCGATCGACCAGCGGCACCAGGGCATCCTGCCGGCCCGGATCTGGGGCGACGGCGAACCCGAGGGGGTACGGCGCCGGGCCGCGCAGGAGATGAAGGACACCGCGCGGGCGGCGGCCAGGCTGGGGGTACGGACCGTCGTCGGGTTCACCGGCTCGTCGATCTGGCACACCGTGGCCATGTTCCCGCCGGTACCGGCGTCGATGATCGACGACGGGTACCGCGACTTCGCGGACCGGTGGAACCCGATCCTCGACGTGTTCGACGAGGTCGGCGTGCGGTTCGCGCACGAGGTGCACCCGAGCGAGATCGCGTACGACTACTGGACCGCCCGCCGGGCTCTGGAGGCGATCGACCACCGGCCCGCCTTCGGGCTCAACTGGGACCCGTCGCACTTCGTCTGGCAGGAACTCGACCCGGTCAACTTCATCCTGGAGTTCGCCGACCGGATCTACCACATGGACTGCAAGGACGCGAAGGTCCGTACCGGCGACGGCCGCCGCGGCAGGCTCGCGTCCCACCTGCCCTGGGCCGACCTGCGCCGGGGCTGGGACTTCATCTCAACCGGCCACGGCGACGTGCCGTGGGAGGACTGCTTCCGGGCACTCAACGCGATCGGCTACGACGGGCCGTTGTCGATCGAGTGGGAGGACGCCGGCATGGACCGGCTGGTCGGCGCCCCGGAGGCGCTGGAGTTCGTCCGGCGGTTCGCGTTCGACCAGCCGACCGCCGCGTTCGACGCCGCGTTCAGCAGCCAGTCGTAGCCGCCGGCCGGCTCACCGCCGGATGGCTCAGCGGTCTCACCGCCGGATGGCTCAGCGGTCTCACCGCCGGTCGCGCTCAGCGGCCGACGGTGAGCAGGCCGGTGATCCGCTCCGGCGCACCGGGCAGGCCCAGGTGCCAGCCTTGGCCGACATCGCAGCCGAGTTCGGCCAGTGCCCGCGCCTGCTCCGGCGTCTCCACGCCCTCCGCGGTCACGCTCAGGCCCAGCGTGTGGGCCAGCGAGACCATGGTGGACAGGATCGCCTCGCCGGTCGGGTCGGTGCCCGGGTGCTTGAGCGACCGGACGAACGCACCATCGATCTTCAGCGCGTGCACCGGCAGCGTGCGCAGGTAGGCCAGGTTCGCGTAACCGGTGCCGAAGTCGTCGATGGCCAGCCGGACCCCGAGGTCGGCCAGTTCGTGCAGGGTGCCGATGGTCCCGTCGTCGGTACCGATGACCGCGCTCTCGGTGATCTCCAACTGGAGCCGCTCCGCCGCGAGGCCGGTCTCGTCCAGCACCGTACGGATCTCTTCGAGCAGGCCCGGGTGGCGAAGCTGCCGTACGGCCAGGTTGACGCTGACGAACGGCGCGTGGGGGCTCAGCCGGTGCCAGTCCGCGGCCTGCGCGCAGGCCTGTTCCAGCAGTCGCAGCCCCAGCGGCACGATGAGCCCGGTGTCCTCGGCGAGATCGATGAACCCGTCCGGAGCGATCACCCCGTGCACCGGGTGGCGCCACCGGGCCAGCGCCTCGGCGCCCCGGGTGACGCCATCGGCCAGGCCGACGAGGGGCTGGTAGACCAGCGCGAACTCGCCCCGCGACAAGGCACCGGGCATCTCGGCGGACAGCGTGTAGCGGGCGACGTAACGCGCGCTGCGATGCGGGTCGTACAGCACCCACCGGCTCTTGCCGTCCAGCTTGGCCCAGTGCAGGCTCATCCGGGCCGCCCGGGCCACCTCGGTCGGGTCGGTACCGGCGATCGCCTCCTCGACGATGCCGACGCTCGCCGTGACGGTCAACCGGTGCCCGTCGAGCTGGATCGGCTCGCTCAGGGCGGCGAGGATCCCGTTCGCGATCGTCGCCGCGTCGGTGGTCCCGTCGGTGTTCTCGACGATCAGACCGAACTCGTCGCCGCCCAGCCGGGCCAGCCGGTACCCGTTGGATCGCGCCAGGCGGCCGAGCCGCCGCCCGGCGGCGACCAGCAGGTCGTCGCCGGTCTGCTGGCCGAGGCTGTCGTTGACCAGGTCGAAGCGGTCCAGGTTGACCGCGCAGACGGCCAGCCGGCCGGTCGGTGACGCGGTCGCGAACAGCCCGGCCAGCCACTCCATGAACAGGGCACGGTTGGGCAGGCCGGTGAGCGGGTCGTGCTGGCTGGCGTAGCGGCGCTGGTCCTCGCTGGCGCGCAGCCGTGCCTCGGCCCGGGACCGGGCGACCAGCGCGGCTCGGCGGATCGCCTCCTGCTCGTCGAGGGTACGGTCGCGCAGCGCCCGCGCGTACCCGGTGGCCAGCGCCTGCACCAGGCGGTCCAGCGCCGGCCGGAACTGCGACTCGGGCAGGTCGAGGCAGGCGAGAAGCCGCTCGTTGAGGATGGCCACGGTGCGGCCGAGCGCCTCGGGTGCGGCGAAATTCGCGCCGACGATGTCGACACCGACCTGGTACGCCCGCTCCTCGCCGCTCGCCTCGCCGTCGAGCGCCTCCGCCAGGCACACGGTGAGCCGGTGCAGCAGCGCCTCGATCTCCTCACGGGTCAGCGGCACGTAGCTGGTGCCCGAGATCGTGCCGGCCCAGGCGCGGGCGAAGCCGCGCGCACCGGGCCAGTCCGTGGCACGGTGTTCGCCGGTCGCCGCCTCGGCACTCACCCGTGGCGCCCCACGCCGCCGGACACGGCGTCCCGCCGCCGCGGTGGCGCGTCACGCTCCGCGAAGAGCTGCTCGACGCCGGCGCCGGGGTGCGTCCGGGCGAAGCATTCGATCATGGCGGCCGCCGTCTCGGGGGTGGGGTGTCCACGGACACCCTATTGCCTCGGCAGTGCGGGATCGATATTCAGATGGCGGATTCGACACGGCCGGACGACCTAACCCCACGGACCGGTCCGACCCCGGAGGCCGGTCGGCCCGCCCCGCCGCCCGGAGCTCGGCGGAACCGGCCCTGGTCGGCGGGCCGGGAGCGGTCCGATCGGTCGGTCGGGTCGACTACGCCTGCCGCCGCCGGGCCCGGCGCGGGGTGGCCGAGGTCGGCCGATCTCCGGCGATTCCGGTCTCTTCGACCACCTGGCACGTGTGGGTGATCCGATCCTGGCTGGTCGCGTCGCAGGCGAGCCGCCGCAGCAGCACCCGGAACGTCACCCGGTCCGGCTCGGGGAGGACCGAGAGTAGCTGATCTTCGGTCTGGTCCAGCCGCCGGTCGAGCTCGGCGAGCAGCGCCTTGCCCGGGTCGGTGACCGCGATGCGCCGCACCCTGCGGTCCGCGGGATCCGGGCGGCGCTCGATGAGGCCGGCATGTTCGAGGTCGTCGAGCAGGTAGGTCATCACGGTGCGGTCGACCCCGAGCTGGTTGGCCAGCGCCAGTTGGGTGCCCAGCGCGTCGCTCGCCGCGGCGGCCAGCACCTGGTATCCGCGCGGACCACCGGGCAGGTCGGCGACCGCGACATTGGCCGCCTTCACGTAGGAGCGGAACACCGCGCCGAGCGCCCAACCAAGATCGGCTTCCAAAGCGCCGCAGGCCCGCGCCTCGTCGTCGGTCGTGGGTACCGGTGCCGCCATGAACACATGCTACCTGCCCCGACGTCCCATCCGGGAAGAGTTGCACTGGAGATGTTCTGCGTGGCAGACTTTCTGCTCACCGATACATTGCACCTGTCAGGGAGTTCTTGTGAGCCTGTTCCGCCTAGATGCCAGCATCCGTACCGAGGGTTCGGTCAGCCGCGAGGTCGCGGATACCGTCGAGAAGGCCTGGCGGGCCGAGCACCCGCACGCCCCGGTGATCCGGCGTGACCTGGGACTGGAGCCGCTGCCGGCCACCGCCTGGCGCGACGCGGTCAGTGCCGGGCGCACCCCCGCCGAGGAGCGCACGCCGCAGCAGGCAGAGGCCTCGGCGCTGTCCGACGCCCTCGTGAGCGAACTGCTCGACGCCGAGGCGTACCTGTTCGCGGTCCCGCTGTACAACTACGGCGTCCCGCAGCATGTCAAGGCGTGGATCGACATGATCCTCGCGGACCCCCGCGGCACGTCGACCGACAGTCCGCTGCTCGCCGGCCGGCCCGGGGTCCTGGTGCTCGCCCGCGGCGGCGGCTACGGCCCCGGTACCCCGCGCGAGGGCTGGGACCACGCCGGCCCGTACCTGCAGCGCATCTTCAGCGAGGTGTGGGGCATGGACCTGCACGTCGCGGAGGCGGAACTGACCCTCGCCGGCGTCGTCCCGGCCATGGCATCGCTGATCGGCCTCGCCGACCAGTCGCTGCGCGACGCCCACCTCACCGCCGACTCGCACGGCCGGACCATCGCCGAGCGGGTACGGGCGGCCGCCGCCTGACCGTTCGGGGCCCGCGACCGGCTGCCCCCCGGGCCGGTCGCGGCCCCGAACAGGCAGCGGAATTCAGCCGCGGACCCGGCCGCCCGTGCGGGCGAGCAACGGGATGAGCACCGCCGCCGCGGCCACGTGCAGGCATGCCAGCGAGACGGTCGCGGCCGTGGTGACGCCGCCGAGCGGACCGGCCAGCGACAGCACCAGCACCACGACCGCGATGGCGATCCAGACTCCGCGAGCCCGCCGGCTGACCCTTTCGAGCACCTCCAGCAGCGCCCAGGCGACGAGCCCGACCACCAGGCTCGTGATCACCACCGAGGCCGGGCCGACCTGACGGACGTCGCCGCCGGCGCGGACCGCCAACCGGACCCCCGCGAGCGGCCCGGCCACCGCCCAGACCGCGAGCGTCGCGGCCACCGTGGCGGCCACGGCCAGTGCCCGGTCACGACGGCGGCCGGTGCCGTGCCGCGTGCCGGCCCGGACGGTGGTGGTGGACATGGGTGCCTCCTGAGGCGATCGGCGAATCACTGTCGAGCCGCAAGGTATGCGCCGGAACGGTGTGTCCGGATCCGTCCACGCTCCGGACTTCGACTCACTCCGCAGACCGGTTCGGGGGCGGCCGTGCCTCATTCGCGGGGATGACCGCCGACGACGGCTCCGTCTCGCGGCCGATGGCCCGGACGGCCTGGCCATCTATCCTCAACGAGTGCGCGCCACGCTAGCCTGCCGGATCCCGGATGCCCTGTTCGCGGCGCTGATCACCGCGGCGCTGGCAGCAATGATCACGCTCATCCCGACCGACTCGCACACCGCCGCGGCCGCCACCGCCGCCGCCCTGGCCCTGGCGGTGGCGCAGGGCGGTTCACTGCTGTGGATGCGCCGGTTCCCCGTGCAGGCCATGGCGGTGGTCGTCGCGGCCGGGTTCGGCCTGCAGATCCTCCGGCCGCACATGGGCTGGCTCGGCCTCGCCGCGGCTCCGCTGGTCATGTTCACCATCCTGACAACGCCCCGGACCTCCCTGTGCGTGCTGGGCATCCTGGTGGTCACGACGCCGTGGGAGCTGTTCGACGGCGGCTGGCGCGACGTGCTGCTCGGCATCGCGGGCCCGACCCTGGCCTGGTCCTTCGGCGAGCTGCTCCGCACCTCCCACCTCCGCCGCGAGGCGGAGCGGCGGCGCATCGTCGCCGAGGAGCGGACCCGCATCGCCCGGGAACTGCACGACGTCGTGGCGCACACGGTGTCGGTCATCGTCGTGCAGGCGGCAGCCGCCGAGGACGTGTTCGACGTCCGGCCGGAGCGGGCACGCGAGGCGCTGGGCGGGATCCAGACCGCCGCCCGTACCGCCCTGGCCGAACTGCGTACCCTCCTGCAGACGATGCGCCCGGCGGACCTGGACGAACCGAACGCGCCCCAGCCGGGGCTCGATCAGCTGGACTCCCTCGCCGCACCGCTGCGCGCCGCCGGTCTGGAGGTCGTGCTGCGCACCGAGGGCAGCGCCGAACCGATGCCGGCCGGGGTCGACCTGTCCGCGTACCGGATCGTGCAGGAATCGCTGACCAACACGTTGCGCCACGCGCACGCGACCCGGGCCGACGTCACCGTCCGGTACGCGCCGCTGGCGCTCCAGCTGGAGATCGTGGACGACGGTACGGCCCGCCACTCCGGCGGCGCGGCGACATCCGGCACCCGGCACGGGATCGTGGGCATGCGCGAACGCGCCCGGCTGCTCGGCGGCACGCTGGACGCCGGACCCATGCCGCAGGGCGGTTTCCAGGTCCGCGCCCACCTGCCGTTGACGGCGGCCCGATGAGCATCCGGGTACTGATCGCCGACGACCAGGACCTGGTCCGCGCCGGCCTCTCCATGATCATCGACGCACGCGACGATCTGTCGGTCGTCGGCGAGGCGGGCGACGGGCTGGAGGCCATCGTGCTGGCCGAGCGGCTGCGGCCGGACGTGATCCTGATGGACGTGCGGATGCCGCGCCTGGACGGCATCGAGGCCACCCGCCGGCTCGTGGGGGCCGGCAACCCGGCCCGGGTCATCATGCTCACCACGTTCGACCTGGACGAGCCGGTGTTCGCCGCGCTGCGCGCGGGTGCCAGCGGTTTCCTTCTCAAGGACACCCGGCCGGCCGACCTGGCGGAGGCGGTCCGGGTGGTGGCCCGGGGCGAGGCGCTGCTCGCGCCGACCGTGACGCGGCGGCTGCTGGACCGGTTCGCCGACCAACTGCCCGGGGCGCAGCGGCCCGCGCGGC
Source organism: Rugosimonospora sp. (assembly GCA_036494675.1). Lineage (GTDB taxonomy): Bacteria > Actinomycetota > Actinomycetes > Mycobacteriales > Micromonosporaceae > Rugosimonospora. Next base: position 28,107 of record DASXOA010000038.1, on the reverse strand, counting down.
TGGACCTGCTCACCGGCCGCGAGGTGGAGGTGCTCACGCTGGTCGCCCGCGCCATGTCCAACGCTGAGATCGCGCAGCGGCTGACCGTCAGCCAGGCCACCGTGAAGACGCACCTGTCGGCCATCCTGACCAAACTCGACCTGCGCGACCGGGTTCAGGCCGCCGTGCTCGCCTACGAGGTGGGGCTGGTGCGGCCCGGAACGGCCGCGTAGCTCCCGGAATGGCCGCGTAGCTCCCGCCGGCGCGTCGACGGGAGCGCGCTGTGGCACAAAGGCGCTGTGGCACAAAAGCGCTGCGACACAAGGAAGGGCCGCCCGGGCAGTGGGCGTGGCGGTACCGTCGCGCCTACTGTTCAAAACCTAAGACAGCGTTGTCGATGGGAGGCGCTCGTGGCGACGAGCATCGGTGTGGTGAAGGAGTCCGAACCCGGGGAGCATCGGGTGGCCGTGGTGCCCGCTGTGGTTCCACGGCTTCGTGAGCTGGGCTGCGAGGTGCTCGTCGAGAACGACGCCGGTACGGGCGCGTTCCTGCCCGACAGCGCGTACACGGAGGTGGACGCGGTACCGGTCGGTGCCCAGGAGCTGATCGAGCGCGCCGACGTGCTGGTGTGCGTACGGCCCCCGTCTGCGCAGCGGGTGGCTCAACTGCGGCGGGGCCAGGTGCTGGTCGGCCTGCTGGAGCCGTCGGCCGACCCCGACCGGGTACCGGCGCTGGCGCGGCACGGCGTGGACGCGGTGAGCCTGGACCTGTTGCCCCGCACCCTGAGCCGGGCACAGTCGATGGACGCGCTGACCTCGCAGGCCAGCATCGCCGGGTACAAGGCGGCGCTGGTGGCCGCGGACGCGTACGGCCGGTACTTCCCGATGCTGATGACCGCCGCCGGTACCGCGAAGCCGGCGCAGGTGCTGGTGTTGGGGGTCGGCGTGGCCGGGTTGTCGGCCATCGGCACCGCGAAGCGGCTGGGGGCGCAGGTGACCGGGTATGACATCCGGCCCGAGACCCGGGAGGAGGTCCGCTCGGTGGGTGCCCGGTTCCTGGACCTCGCCGAGGTGAGCGTCGCCAACGGCGTGGGCGGCTACGCCAGGGCGTTGACGGACGCCGAGCGTGAGGCGCAGCAGGAGGCGTTGCAGCAGCGGGTCGGCGAGTTCGACGTGGTGATAACGACCGCCCTGGTACCGGGCCGGAAGCCGCCGCTGCTGGTCACCCTGGACGCGCTGAAGGGCATGCGGCCGGGATCGGTCGTGGTCGACATGGCCGCCGGACCGCGCGGCGGGAACGTGGAAGGCTCCCAGCCCGAGAGCAGCGTGATGGTCGCCGACGGGGTCCGGCTCATCGGTGCCGGCAACCTGGCCTCCGCCATGGCACCGGGTGCGTCGGCCGCGTACGCCCGCAACATCACCGCACTGCTCGCGCACCTGGTCCGCGACGGGGTCCCCCGCATCGACCTCGACGACGAGATCCTCGCCGCCACCGTCATCACCCACGGCGGCCAGGCCCGTCAGGGCGGTGGCGCGCGATGAGTACCGACCTGGTGTTCGACCTGACCGTGTTCGTGCTCAGCCTGCTGGTCGGCTTCGAGGTGATCAGCAAGGTCCCGGCCACCCTGCACACCCCGCTGATGTCGGGCGCCAACGCCATCCACGGCATCGTCCTGGTCGGCGCCATGCTCATCGCGAGCACGGCGCGCGGGCCGGCGGGGTACCTGCTGGCGTTCGTCGCGATGGCGTTCGCCACCGCCAACGTGGTCGGCGGGTACGTGGTCACCGACCGGATGCTCGGCATGTTCCGGGCCCGCATCCCGGCACCCCGCGACGGCGCCGGACCGCAGCGAAGCGAGGATCCGGCATGAGCTCCTTCGACACCGCCACGCACGTGGTGTACCTGGCGGCGGCCGCCGGCTTCGTGCTCGGGCTGCACCTCATGAACTCCCCCGCCACCGCCCGGCGTGGCAACCAACTCTCCGCGACCGCGATGGCCGTCGCGGTCCTCGTCACCGGCGCCGTCCTGATACACGACCGCAGCATCACCGCCGTCGGCGTCGTCGTGCTGATCGCCGGCGCGGCGTTCGGCGGGGCCGTCGGGCTCTACGCCGCGCGCGGCGTCGCGATGACGGCCATGCCGCAGTTGGTCAGCCTGTTCAACGCCGTTGGCGGCGGCGCCGCCGCGCTGCTGGCCGTCAACGACCTCACCAGCGGTACGGCGGCGCCGACCTCGGTCGCCGTGACCGCCGCGCTGGACATCCTCATCGGTACGGTCACCTTCACCGGCTCGCTGCTCGCGGCCGGCAAGCTGCAGGGTTGGATCCCGAGCCAACCGCTGGTGTTCCCCAGCGCCCGGGTGCTGACCGGGGTGCTGGCCGCCGGGTTCCTCGGCGGCGGCGGCTGGCTCGTCGCCGATCCCGGCAACCGGGTGGCGCTGGTCCTGCTCTGCGTGGCCGGCCTGGGTTTCGGCGTCACCATGGTGCTGCCCATCGGCGGCGCCGACATGCCGGTCGTCATCTCGCTGCTCAACGCGTTCACGGGTACCGCCGTGGCGATGGCCGGGTTCGTGCTCGCCAACCCGGTACTCATCATCGCCGGCGCCCTCGTGGGCGCGTCCGGCACGATCCTCACGAAGCTCATGGCCGACGCGATGAACCGCTCCATCCCGAGCATCATCGTGGGCGGCTTCGGCACCGGGGACGCCGCGTCGCCGGTCGGGGCCAGGGACGCCCAGGTCCGTGAGGTGTCCGCCGACGATGTGGCCATCCAACTCGCGTACGCGAGCAAGGTCATGTTCGTACCGGGGTACGGGCTGGCCGCCGCGCAGGCACAGCACCAGCTGGCCGAGCTGGCCCAGGTCCTGGAACAGCGCGGCATCGAGGTCAGCTACGCCATCCACCCGGTGGCCGGACGCATGCCCGGGCACATGAACGTGCTGCTCGCCGAGGCCAACGTGCCGTACCCGCAGCTACAGGAGATGGACGAGGCCAATCCGGAGTTCGCCCGGACCGATGTCGCGCTGGTCGTCGGCGCCAACGACGTCACCAACCCGGTCGCCCGCCGACCGGGCAACCCCATCTCCGGCATGCCCATCCTGGACGTCGACCAGGCCCGGGCGGTGGTCGTCATCAAGCGCTCGATGGGCCACGGGTACGCCGGCATCGACAACGAGCTGTACACCGATCCGAAGACCGGCATGCTGTTCGCCGACGCCAGGAAGGGCATCACCGAGCTGACCGCCGCCGTGAAGACCCTGGTCGGCTGAGCGCCGCGCAGACGGCCACGGCCGGACCGGCACCCTCGTGGGCGCCGGTCCGGCCGTCGGTTGGCGGGTCGGAGGGTTACCCGGCCGCCACGCCCCAGTACGGGCCGATCCCGTAGGCCGCCAGCACCATGTCGGTGGCCTGCTGCTCCCACTGGGCGTACCGGTCACCGAACGCCGAGACCTGCACGTCCTGGGCGGCGACCGTCAGCGGCAGGTTCTGCCAGTCAGGCACCTGGATCAGAGCGTTGTAGAACGCGCTCGCCGCGTAGTGCGGGTCGGTGAGCTGGTCGGGCGTACCCCACCCGGACGACGGGCGCTGCTGGAACAGGCCCAGCGAGTCGTGGTCGTTGGCGCCGCCGAGGTCGCCGTAGTTGTGCAGCGACGTCTCCTGCAGCGAGGTGGCCACGGCGATCACCCAGGCGCGCGGCGGCAGGTTCATCTGCTGCCCGGTCGTGATGATGGCGTGCGCGTTACCCATCTGTTCGGTCGTCGGGATGAACGTCGTCTGGTCGATGGGCATGCCTTCCGGCATCAGCTGCGCCGGGGTCGGTACCGCCACCGGGGTCGGCGCGGCCTTCGGGGGCTGTGCCGCGGCCGGTGCGGCCGGCGCGGCCGGTGCGGCCGGTGGCGTGAGTCCCGGAGCCGGCGGAGACACCGTGGCCGCCTTTGCCGGTTGCGAAGCCACCGCACTCAGCGAGTGGAACGCGGCCGGCCAGGCCAGTTGCGCGACCAGGAGCAGGCCGAGGATGGCCCGGCGGGAGATGTCGGGCATCCACCGCTGGAAGCGGTCGACGCGGGCCAGTACCCACCGCCCGGAGGCGGCCAGCCGGCCGAGTGGCCCGTCGAGGCGGGCGAGGATCGGCCGGGCGCGCACGGCGACCCAGTGGCGGGGACGCTCCGTCCTGCGCATGACCCAGCTCACGCCGGTACGCAGCAACCGCTCCGCGCCGTTGCCGTAGGGGCGCAGCCAGCGTCCGAAGGCGAGCAGCCACAGGCGGACGCGGTCAAGGTTGACCAGTACCCAGCGCGTGACGGCGGGAAGCCGGCGCCGGGAGCGGTCCAAGTTGACCAGCACGATGGTTCCTTTTCGTTCGGGGGATGGATGGACGCAAGCTACAACCAGTCCCGCGTAACACGCATTCCAGCGTTATCGGACTAACCCGGGTGGAACGAGTTAATGCCACGAAATCGCGAGCGATTGGCATCTATTTTGCCTGCTCGGGGCGGCGGCATTGGGGGCTCGGCGGGGTGCCTCCTGCCGCCATCGGTGAGCCGGGTCACGGGCCGCCTCACGGCCAGGACCAGGTCAAACGCCACCCGATGAACCCGTCTGGGAGCTTCCTGCCCGGATGGCGGCACCCTTTGGCTATCGCACCGGTACACGAATTCCCCGGCGCTGAACCCATCGCCGCGGAATCGCGCATGGATTCCCGTTTGCCCCCGGCGCGGGGCCATAGTGACCGTTTCCGCGTTCCGTGCACCGCCCTTTTCGGCGCATCCGGAAGGCACCATTCCGTATAGAGGCAAGTGAATGCGTACTGTCGGGCTCAGTGCACCAGCCGGCGTAGGCTCCGGCGACCACGGGACCCGTGCCGGCACCCGCTCACCCGACCAAAGCCGGTTGACAGATGGACAAGAAGTGTTGACCATTGCTGCCGTCCACGGCGCGGCTGGGAGAGCTGCCGGACGAACTGGGGCAAAGTACCCAGCCTGACCAGGCGTCGGCCACCCTGGCGGTCGCGTTCTTCCGGCCCCGGGCTCCGGGCGCCCCACCATCCCCGTAGAGGAAGGCACAGATCCCGATGTTCTACTCGGCCGCGCGGGTCGCCACCGAACGCCCCGACCGGTACGTCAGGCAACTGGTCTCGCACCTGGGTCACGAGGTGCAGACGGATCTCGCCGCCGAGGGACGCGGCACGATCACGCTGAGCCGGGGCGCGTGCGCACTCGTCCCGTCGGCCGGCCGCATCGACATGATCGCGAAAGCCGGGGACGTCGACGGTCTGGCGTCGGTCGAGGACGTCGTCGGGCGCCACCTCCTGCGCTTCGCGACCCACGACGAGTTCACGGTCGACTGGGCACCCCTGGTACGCCCGGCCGCGACGACCGACGACGCCGCACTGCTCGCCCTGGACACCACGGCGTGGACCCCCGGGTCGGGCTTCCCCTCGTACCTGAGCAAGCCACGCACCTCGTTCTTCGGGGAGGAGAAGGCGCCGGAGCACTGCCTGGTCGCGCAGATCGGCGGCGAGGTGGTCGGCTACGTGGGCGTCCTGCCGAAGTTCAGGTTGCCCGAGGCCGCCCACGTCTTCGTCGTGCGGGGACTGGCGGTCGCCGCGGGTGCCCGCCGGCTCGGCGTCGCATCGGCGCTGCTGTCCGCGTCGGAGCGGAGCGCCGCCGACCGGGGTGCGACGAAGCTGAGCCTGCAGGTACTGGGCGGCAACGCGGCCGCGATGGCGCTGTACGAGCGCCACGGCTACGTCGTCGAGGGACGGTCCATCGACGAATTCCTGATCGACGGCCGGTACGTCGATGACGTGACCATGGCCAAGATGCTCTAGCCGTGCAACGGCAGCGGTTCGGCGGGGATCCGCTTGCGCATCAGGCAGAACTCGTTGCCCTCCGGGTCCTCCAGCACCGTCCACGAGCCGCCCGCGACGATGGCGGAGCGGCAGGCTCCCAGGGCCAGCAGCCGCGTCAGTTCCTCGTCGGGGTCGCGGTCGGTCGGGCAGACGTCGAAGTGGATCCGGTTCTTGGCCGCCCTGCCCTCGGGTACCCGAATGAACAGAACGCTGGGCATCACGGCGGAGCCGGTGATCGCCACCCCGGTCGCGTCCTGGTCGGTGATCCGGTAGCCCAGCACCTCGCACCAGAACCGGGCGAGCCGGGGCGGATCGGCGCAGTCGACGACGATGTCACCGATACGGGAGGTCACCGACCGACCGTACCGGATCCAGCGCATCGGGCTCAGGTCGGATCGGCGCCGAAGACCCGCCGCGCGGCGTCGCTCGGTACCCGCTGATCCGGCGGTACCGGGACCACCCGGCGGCGGGTCGGGGTGGACAGGCCCGGGACGCTATCGGTGGCCTCCAGCAGCACGAGATCGTGCGGCAACTGCCAGAGGCTGCCCGACTCGTCGGTCGCGATCCGCTGTGCCGGCACCCGGCCGAGCAGCCAGTCGTAGCCCATCCGGTCGGCGATGGCCTGCCGCACCTGCTCGTCCGGCTCCCGCTCCCAGTCCCGGCCGGTCACCTCGCCGCTGATCACCCGCGGCGACACCGCGACGCCGTGCCACGCGTGCGCCGCGAAGCCGTCCCGGTAGGCCATCGCCGGCCCCTGCGCGCTGTGCAGCCGCACGCCGCTGTCCGTCGACTCCACCGAGAGCCGGGCGGGACGCTCGGAGACGACGCACGCGGCGGGGTGCGGCCACCAGCGACCGGCCGAGCGGAGGACGTCCGCGACCAGATCCAGCCGCAGCTGCGCGTTGGGGTGGTAGTCGACCACGCCGAGCCGGCGGTACAGGTCGTACCGGGCGATCCAGCCGATCTCGTCCAGGCCGCCACGGTGTGCCGTGGCGGAGGCACGCAGCGACCGTGCGAGCGAGCGGCGCAGCGGATCGGCATCCCAGCCGGACGGGTCGCCGAGCGCGGTCAGCACCGCGTCCCGCAGAGCCTGCCGCTGCACCCGCAGCACGCTGTCCAGGCCGGTCGGACCCCAGGAGCGTTCGATCGTCTCCCGCAGGGACTCGTGCACCCGCCGGTCGACCGTGCGGCGCAGCGACTCGCCGAGGGACACGTCCCGCAGGCGCCGGCGCCGTACCGGCTCGGGCATCCGCCGCACGTTGCGGAACAGCGTGGCCCACTCCCACCACGGCGGGTACCCGCTGAGCAGGTCCAGGCCGAACAGCCCGGTCGCCGCGTCGGCGAAGGAGCGGTACGGATCGCCCAGGAGATCCTGCAGCCGGCCGGCCCGGGGCAGCAGGTCACCGATCGCCTCCGCGATCGACGCCGACACCGAGTCGCGCAACCGGTCGTCGAGGACGGCCCACAGCGGATCGGAGAGCGCCTCGCGCAGGGTACCGGCGAGGGCCGTGCCCTCCTCGGTGGTGACACCCGACAGCAGCCACAGGACCAGGCTTCCGCCGGCCGGCGAGTCGACCCACACGAACCGTGGCGGCCCGAGACCACGCAGCTCGTACAGCTGGGTGATGGCGCTCTCGGCGGCGGCACGGTCGGCAGGCTGCGTCGCGAGCGCGTATTCGAGCCACTCGGCACGCAACCGGTCGACGAGGTGCCACTGCTCCCCGGTCAGGCTGCGTACCTGCGAATTCGCCATCCGGATGCTCGCTTCCGCCGCATACCGCGCCGTTGACAGAATACGAAAAGAGCCGCGATGTCCCCACTGTCGGAGAAAGCGAACTTATCAAACACCGTTGCGGAGATTGTGCCTGATCGCCTCGGTCGCGGGACTCAGGCGTTGGTAGGACCAGGGCTCCGCTGATGAGCGAGTCTACGCAGCGGGCTCGGCCGGGCCACACACCCGGTGTCCGTCTGCCGCTGATCTGTCAGGTAGCCGATGCCGCGGATCTGTCAGGTAGCCGATGCCGCGTCACGACTGGACGGAACGTCCTCCCGGCGTACCCGGCCGACGGTGGACGTCAGGTTCGCCTCGGACGTACGGCCGCCGCCGCGGTCGTCGGAGTCCTCGTCCTCGCCGAAGTCCGCGTCGGTGCCGGGATCCGCGCCGGTACCGGCGGCGGCGAGGGTATCCGAGACCCGGTCGGGGTGCGCGCCCCGGGCCCGGTGGCAGTCGGCGCACAGCGCCGTCTGCGGCAGGGTACGCAGCCGCTGCATGCCGATGTGCGCCCCGCATTCGAGGCAGTTGCCGTACTCGCCGTTGTTGATCCGGTACAGGGCGGTGTCGATGTCGGCCAGCGCCTGCCTGGCGCCGGCCAGCAGTGCGGCCGTCACCTGACCGTGCGCGGTGTCGACATTGTTCCCGGCGTCGGCACTGTTCCCGGCGTCGACACCGTTCGCCGCGTCGACACTGCGTTCGGCGGCCCCGCCGGCACCGGGCTGCGACAACGCGTTCGCAGGATCGGTTCCGGCCAGGGAAGCGATCTGTTCGATGCGGAACTGTCGCTGCTCCTCAAGGCGCGCACGCAGCGCGGGAAGGCTGAGCAGCAGGTCCGGGCGGGGCTGGTCGGGGGTGGGCGTAAGAGTTCCAGGCATGCCGGTTCTCCAGGAGCGGAGGGCGGTTATGGAGGGCGGCCGAACGTGCGGGCCAATCGATGGGACGGCGGGCGCCCGCATCCGGGGCGCGCGGCGGTCAGGCGGTGATCAGGGGCGCGCGGCTCGTGGCCCGCGCGGCAAGGGCTCGATCGTGGGTGCCGGCCGGCGGGGCACGCACGCCGTGCATCCGGACCACCGGGTGGCGCCTCGCGACCCGGCGCGCGACGCCGAGCCCGAGCAGCATCGCGAGCACGATGGCCAGGACGCGCAACACGGCCGCGCCGGGCAGGTCGCGCTGCGACGCGGCGACCACGGCCGCTCTGACATGGCCCAGCCGGGCCGCGATGCGCTGCGCGACGTGCTGCAGGGACGGCTGCGTGGCGACGGCCTCGGCCCCGGCGTGAACGATCTGCGGGATCGAACCGACGCTCGTGGCGGCGGCGACCCCCAACCACACCAGGACGCAGGCGAGTACGGCGGCGAGGACGGGCCTCGCCGGGTGTCGTCGGTGCACGTGGCCGGACATCCTCGGCTCAGGGTACACGGAACTGTCTCGGGATCGGCAGGTCAGCCGGTCGAACGGAGTACGACGGCGGTGCTCAGCGGGTCAGCAGCCGGGCCTGACGCGGGATGTCGCCGAACCTGCCGGCGTGGAAATCGGCGAACGCCTGTTGGATCTGCGCCTTGCTGTTCATCACGAACGGGCCACCCGCCACGACCGGCTCCCCCAGCGGCCGGCCCGCGTACAGCATCAGCCTGGTCTGCTCGTCCCCCGCGGGCGTGGACAGTGCGAGCGAGGTGGCGTCCTGGTCCGCGGCGACGGGATCCGACCACGCGATCTGGCCGGCCTCCAGGCGCCGACCCGCAATCCTCACCCGGCCGCCGAGCACGTAGCAGAAGGCCCGGTGGTCGGCCGGCAGCAACTGCGTGTAGGTGGTGTCGGGGTCGAGGGTGAGCAGCAGCCCGAGGATCGGCCAGTGGTTCGCGGCCGGACCGGTGACCCCGCCCGACCGTCCCGAGATCACCGCGACGCTCACCCCGGCCTCGGTGCGTACGGCGTGGCCGCCGGCGCGCAGGTCCTGGTACCGGGTCGGCACGAGCTTACGGTCGGCGGGCAGGTTCACCCACAGCTGGAGGGTGTGCGCATGCTCGTCCCGAAAAGCCAGCTCACGGTGGATGATGCCGCTGCCGGCGGTCATCCACTGCACGTCACCCGGCTCCAGCGCGCCGGCGTTGCCCAGGCTGTCCCCGTGCTCCAGCACGCCGTCGAGGACCAGCGTCACCGTCTCCACGCCACGGTGCGGGTGCCACTGGAACCCGGTCGACGAGAACCAGTCCTCGCTGAGCACCAGGAACGGGTCGGTGAGCCCGACGTCGTCCGGGGAGATGATGATGGCCTTCGCGTCCACCTGGGCATCCGGGCCGAGGACCGCCTTGGTGTGCACCCGGTCCACCCGGCGCCGTCGCACGGCATTCGAGTCGGTCATCGGTGGATCTCCCTGGTCCTGCGCACGCACACCGTCGACGGCACGTTTACTACGCCGGAGCGCCCGTCGTCAACATCTCGCCCGCGCACCCGGCGCCGGACCGATCGACGGACCGCCGGGGGGTGACGGTACCGTGCCCCATGACTTCTCGGTTTACCGGACGGGTGGCCCTGGTGACCGGCGCCAGCCGGGGCATCGGCCTGGCCATCGCGCGTCGCATCGTGGCGGAGGGCGGCAGGGTCTGCCTGACCGCGCGCAACCAGGACGGTCTGCGCGACGCGGTGGCGTCCCTCGGCCCGGAGCACGCGATCGGCGTCACCGGCCGGGCCGACGACGAGGCGCACCGGTCGTCCACGGTGGCGCGCGTCCTGGACGCCTACGGTCGGCTCGACGTACTGGTGAACAACACCGGGATCAACCCGGCGTACGGACCCCTGCTCGACCTCGACCCCGGCGCCGCCCGCAAGACGCTGGAGGTCAACGTGGTGGCCGCGCTGGCCTGGGTACGGGAGGCGTACCGCGGGTGGCTCGGCGCGCACGGCGGCGCGGTGGTCAACGTCGCCTCGGTGGCCGGACTGCGCCCGGCCGAGGGCATCGGGCTCTACGGCGTCAGCAAGGCCGCGCTGATCCAGCTCACCGCGCAGCTCGCCGTCGAGTTGGGCCCGTCGGTCCGGGTGAACGCCGTGGCACCCGCGGTGGTGAAGACGAGGTTCGCGGCGGCGCTGTACGAGGGGCGTGAGGAGCAGGTCGCCCAGGCGTACCCGCTGCGGCGCCTCGGCGTACCGGAGGATGTCGCGTCCGCCGTCGCCTACCTGGCATCCGACGACGCGGCGTGGGTCACGGGACAGACGCTCACGGTCGACGGCGGCATCACGCTGACCGGGGGCGTCTGACCGGGGGCGTCTGACCGGACGAGTCTGACCGGTGGCGGGTGACCCGCGCCGGCCGCGTGAGTGGCCATGAACGGGCAATCCGCACGTGAGTAATCACGTTCTGCATTCATCCATCGACGTTCCGTTATTCTGATGCTCCGGGGGGCCGGTCTAGCGGCGGTGACAGATGTATGGCGCAGACTTCCTCCCGGTACTTTCCGACACCAAGCCCGAACCGATTCCCCGGCGGCACATGCTCTACGGCTGGATCGTGCGCATCGACGAGGCGTACGGCCGGGACGTGCGGGTCAGCCCCCACCTCGTGGTCGGCGTCGTGGGCGCCACAGCGGTGGCCAGGACGGCGAGCCGGTTGCTCGCCACACTGGTCCGGGCGCCGGCCAACCCGGGTCCCACGCGGAAGTGGAAGGACCTCCGTAAGGGGCCGGAGTTCCAGGTGACCCAGGTGTGGCTCACCGACGCCGACGGCATGATCGTTCCGGTCGAGATGCACGGACACGTGTCCCAGGGCGCGCTGGTGTGCCGGGACCGGGTACGGGTGGCGGTGCGCCGCCAACGGGACCCGTACGCGCCGCCGCGTGCGGTGGTCATCGAGAACCTGTCGACCGGCCGCACCCTGAAGCCTCGCGGCGCCACCGTGTGGACGCACCTGGGCCCGGCGCTGATCCTCCAGGCCATGGTCGGCATAGCCGTGCTGGCGGTGGTGCTGGCCGGCGTGATCGGCGCGCACCGCTGACCCTGCGCCGGCTCACGCGCTGCGCCGGCTCACGCCTCCGGCGCGGGGAAGTCCTCGTCCCGGTACTCGCCGGCCGGCCGCGCGTCCGGGTCGGCGTGCTTGACCGCCTCGCCGGCGCGCAACTCCACCCGCCGGATCTTCCCGGAGATGGTCTTCGGCAACTCCGCGAACTCCAGGCGCCGTACCCGCTTGAACGGCGCCAGGTTCGCACGGCAGTGCGTGAAGATCGCGGCGGCGGTAGCCTCCGACGGCTCCCAGCCGGCGGCCAGCACCACGTACGCCTTCGGTACGGCCAGCCGCAGCGGATCGGGCGACGGGACGACCGCGGCCTCGGCCACCGCCTCGTGCTCGATCAGCACGCTCTCCAGCTCGAACGGCGAGATGCGGTAGTCCGACGCCTTGAACACGTCGTCGGAGCGCCCCACGTAGGTCAGGTACCCCTCGGTGTCCCGGGACGCCACGTCGCCCGTGTGGTAGAAGCCGTCGGCCATCGCCTCCGCGGTCCGGGCCGGATCACCGTGGTAGCCGGCCATCAGCCCGAGCGGGCGGTCCGAGAGGTCCAGGCAGATCTCGCCCTCGTCGGTCACCTCCCCGGTGGCCGGGTCGACCAGCGCCACCCGGTACCCCGGCGTGGCCCGGCCCATCGAACCCGGCTTGACGACCTGGCCGGGCGTGTTGGCCACCTGTACGGTCGTCTCGGTCTGCCCGAAGCCGTCCCGGATGGTCACCCCCCACGCCTTGTGGACCTGGTCGATGACCTCGGGGTTGAGCGGCTCGCCGGCGCCGACCGCCTTGGCCGGCGGGGTGCGCAGGGCCCCGAGGTCGGCCTGGATGAGCATCCGCCACACGGTCGGCGGCGCGCAGAAGCTGGTCACCTGGCAGCGGTCCATCTCCCGCATCAGCCGGCCCGCGTCGAAGCGGGTGTAGTTGTAGATGAACACGCACGCCTCGGCGTTCCACGGCGCGAACACGTTGCTCCAGGCATGCTTGGCCCAGCCGGGTGACGAGATGTTCAGGTGCACGTCATCGGGGTGTAACCCGATCCAGTACATGGTCGACAGGTGCCCGACCGGGTAGGACGCGTGGGTGTGCTCGACCAGCTTGGGCAGGGCCGTGGTGCCGGAGGTGAAGTACAGCAGGAGCGTGTCGTCGGCCCGGGTCGGCCCGTCCGCGGCGAAGTCGACCGGTGCGCCGTACGCGTCCGCGTAGTCCGACCACCCCGGTACCGGCGGCCCCACGACGGTACGGGTGTAGTCCCCGGGTACGTCGTCGAACTTGGCGGCGTCCGCCGAGCCGACCACCACGTGGCGCGCGCCGCCGCGCTGCACCCGGTCGCGCAGGTCCACCGGGCCGAGCAGCGGGGTGGCCGGGATCAGCACCGCGCCCAGCTTCATGGTGGCGAGGATGGTCTCCCACAGTTCGACCTGGTTGCCCAGCATCAGCACCAGCCGGTCACCGCGGCGCACGCCCTGGCCGCGCAGCCAGTTCGCGACCTGGTTGGAACGGCGCGACATCTGCGCGAAGGACAGCTTCGCCTCGGCGCCGTCCTGCTCGACGATCCACAGGGCGGGCCGGTCGTTGCCCTCGGCCATCACGTCGAACCAGTCCAGCGCCCAGTTGAACTCGGTCAACTCCGGCCAGTCGAACTCCCGGTACGCCGTCTCGTAGTCCTCGGCATGCGCCAGCAGGAAGTCGCGTGCCGCGCGAAAGGTCGCGGTACCCGCCGTTGCCGCCATGCCGCCTCCCGGTGACCGGTGATCTTGCTCCCGACGATGTCGTGACGACAATAAGGCGCGACGGCGACCGCCGGCTAGCCGCACCGGCTCACGCCGTCACCGCCGTCATCGCGGGATCGACAGGGCGTCACGCCTCAGATCACGCCAGACCGCCGGACGTGCCGGCGACCGGGCTCGTCGAGTAGCGCGTCCGGTCGAAGTCGGCGTACCCGCCGTCCGCGCCCAGGTCCTGCACCCAGAGGCCGACGAAGGCTCCGGTGAAGCCCCACGCCTCGGGCTCACCGTTCACGATCTGCGCCGCGTGCTCGTCGGACAGGATGGTCGCGTCCAACTCGACCGGCAGGCCCTGCCACCCGGCCCCGGCGTCGTAGCCGAAGCGCACCGCGGGGCCGTCGAACTCCACCCGCAGGCCGATCCGGTCGACGCCGGTCAGGTCCACCCGGGCCTGCCGGTGCGCGACGCGGTGGCCGGAATCGCGGCTGAGCACCTCCAGCACCCGCCGACCGTCGTCGTCGACGGTGACGTAGGCGTAGTGCCAGTTGCGGGTGTTGTAGTAGGCGGTGACGCCGGCGAGTTGCCGGAAGGTCGCCGGCCGGAACTCCATGACCGTCTCCAGCGCGCACTCCGGCGCGGAGACCCGCCGGGCGACCAGGCTCGGCCAGACCCGGCCGACCGGCGACTGTCCACCGTGGACCCTCAGGTATCCCGGCCGGGCGTCCAGCGACAGCCAGTCCTCACTGGCCGGGCGGCGCAGCGTGCTCCACTCGGGACCGAGTCGCGGCTCGTCGAAGTCGTCGACCTCCGGCTCCTCCGGCCACGGGTGCGGTGGCAGGTCGGGTCCGGGCACCTCCACGGCCGGGATCGCGCCGGACACCCGGGGCCAGCCCTCCGCGGTCCACTCGACCCGCTGGATCGCCGTCTCCCGGCCCAGTACGCAGTCGCCGAGCGGGGCGTAGGGCCGGCCGACCAGGTGCGCCAGGTACCACTCCCCGGCCGGCGTGGTCACCAGCGAACCGTGGCCGGCCTTCTGCAGCGCGAGGTCCGGACGGCCGTACGAGGTCAGCAGCGGGCCGGCCGGGTCCGGCTCGTACGGGCCGGTCAACGACGTCGACCTGGCGACCGTCACCTGGTGCGCCCAACTCGTCCCGCCCTCCGCGGTCACCAGGTAGTACCAGCCGTGCCGGCGGTACAGCCGCGGTCCCTCGGTCATGCCCGCGGCGGTACCCGAAAACACGGCGTGGACCGGCCCGTCCAGGCGCATGGCGGCGCGGTCGAAACGTTGCGCCTCGATGCCCGCGAACGGCTCCCGGCCCGGTCTCCAGTCGGCGCTCATCGACAGCAGCCAGGTGCCGCCGTCCTCGTCGTGGAAGAGGGACGGGTCGAACCCGTGCCCGTGCAGCGGTACCGGGTCGGACCACGGCCCCTCGATGTCCGGCGCGCTGACCACGTAGTTGCGCGGATCCCAGTACCCCGCCTCGAAGCTGGCGACGTCGGTGAAGATAAGGTAGAAGCGACCATCCACATAGGAGAGGTCGGGTGCCCAGACGCCGCAGGAGTCGCCCGCTCCGCACAGGTCCAGCAGCCGCCGTTCGGTCAGGATGCCGCCCAGTGCCCGCCAGCGCACCAGATCCCGCGAGTGGTGCAGCCGGACCCCCGGATACCACTCGAACGTCGACGTGGCCAGGTAGTAGTCGTCGTCCACCCGCAGGATCGACGGATCCGGGTGGAAGCCGGGCAGTACCGGGTTGCGGATGAGGGAGACGGAGGCCGTCACGTCGGTGGTCATGTCATCCTTTCAGTCGCATGCGCCGCGCCGTCCGCGCATGCGGCATGGGTCGATCGGGGCGACCTTTCGATGACGCTTCCGATAAGTTTCGGTTGCAGGACCATAATTCGGACGGCGTTTCGGCGTCAATAGCCAGAGAGTTTGGGGGTTCCGAACACCGAAACTTTCGGGGTAAACTCCGCCCCATGTCTCGAAACCGGACCACAATGTCCGAGATCGCGGCCGCCGCGGGTGTCTCGGTCCCCACCGTGTCGAAGGTGGTCAACGGCCGGCCCGACGTGGCCACCGGCACCCGGGAGAAGGTGGAACAGCTGCTGCGCCAGCGCGGCTACCAACCACGCCGGGCGCGGCCCGACCACCGGGTCGGCCTGATCGACCTGGTCTTCGTCGACCTGGGCAGCCCCTGGGCCATGGAGATCCTGGCCGGCGTCGAGGAGGTCACCCACCGGGCCGGCACCGGCGTCGTCGTCTCCGCGGTGCACGGCCGCCACCGCACCCGACCCGACCGGCGCTGGCTGGAGAACCTCGCCGCGCGACGCTCCGACGGCGTGCTGCTGATCCTGTCCCAGCTCTCCGCCGGCCAGCAGGCCCAGCTCGACGACCTGGGCATCCCGGTGGTGATCGTCGACCCCGCCGGACAGCCGGCACCGAAGGTACCGTCCGTCGGAGCCACCAACTGGGCCGGTGGCCTCACCGCCACCCAGCATCTGATCGGTCTCGGCCACGAGCGCATCGCGGTCATCGGCGGCCCACCCGACGTGCTGTGCAGCCGGGCCCGCATGGACGGCTACCGGGCCGCGATGAGCGGTGCCGGAATCAGGGTGCGACCGGGCTACGTGCGCTCCGGCGACTTCCTCAGCCCGACCGGGTACCAGCAGACGATCGCGCTGCTCGACCTCCCGACGCCGCCGACCGCGCTGTTCGTCTGCGCCGACCAGATGGCCCTGGGCGCCTACGAGGCGCTCTACGAGCGCGGCCTGCGGGTACCGGACGACATGAGCGTGGTCGGGTTCGACGATCTCGACGAGGCGCGCTGGGCGATCCCACCCCTGACGACCATCCGGCAGCCACTGACGGAGATGGCGGGAATGGGGGCGCGCATGCTGCTCAGCCTGATCAACGGCGAGGAGCTGGAGACTCCCCGGGTGGAGCTGGCCACGCCGCTGGTGGCCCGTGCCAGTACCGCTCCGCCGGGCTCCCACCGCTGACCCGTCGGGATCAGCGGCGTTTGTTGCGACGGATCTCCTGTACGCCGACGGTCGTCGCGAGCAGCGCGGCACCCGAGGGGCCGGCCACCCACATCGGCCACGGGTAGATCGCGTGACCGGTACCCACCATGACCAGCAGCCAGACCACCACGTTGATGGCGACCGCGCCGCCCCAGATCGTCCAGAGAACGAGCAGCGCCATCGGCATCCGCTTGTACGGTGGCTTCGCGGGCGCGGGCGGCGACTCGGGGACGTGCGCCGCGGCCGGCATCACGGCGGCAGCCGAGGGCGCGGTGGGCGGCGGCAGGTCGTCGAGCAGCGCGTTGAGCTCCGCATAGGTGCGCGCCGCATAGGCGATGCGCAGCCGGTCATCGTATTCGGCCAGCCGCAGCCGCCCCTGGTCCAACGCGATGCGCAGCCGGTCGGCGACCCACTGGCGGTCGTCGTCCGCCGCCCGTAGCCTCTCCTCGTCCCGCGTACGCTGACTCTCGCGCTCGTCGCCCTGCGCCGTCATCTCGCCCCCGACTCTGTGCGCTGCCGCGCCCGGATGTTATCCGGTGCGCCGACGCGCCATCCCCACGCCCGGATGTTACTCAGAATGGCGCCTGCCACGACCCGTATCAAGCCGCTCACGATCGGGGTACGACGGGCATGGCCCCGGATCGTACCGGCGGGTAACCTTCTGCCCGTGGCCAACCTCAAGGGACCGGCGGTCGGCGATCCGGCGCCGGACTTCACTCTTCCCACCCAGACCGGCGAGCACATCTCACTGCACGACCTCTTCGAGGAGAAGGTCGTCGTGCTCTACTTCTATCCGAAGGACGACAGCTTCGGCTGCACCCGTGAGGCGTGCGCGTTCCGCGACTCGTACGAGGTGTTCGTCGAGGCCGGCGCGGAGGTGGTCGGGGTCAGCTCGGACTCCGTCGGCTCACACGACCAGTTCGTCCGCAAGCACAAGCTGCCCTTCATCCTCGTCGCGGACGACGGCGGCGAGGTCCGCCGGCGCTACGGGATTGCGACGACACTGGGCTTCCTGCCCGGCCGGGTCACCTATGTCATCGACCGCCACGGCGTCATCCGGCACGTATTCTCCTCGCAGACCCAGTTCAACGGCCACGTCCAGGGCGCGTTGGCCGTCGTGCGGGAACTGGCCGGCACCCCGGCCTGAGGCCATCCGTCCGACCCCGCGCACCGGCCGGACCCGCGAGCTGAACGGGCTCCCCCAGCCGGCGGACCCCGTACGGCTGGCGGGCTCCCGCGGCAGGCGGGCGCCATCGCGACGGGCACCTACCCGAGGAGATCCATGAGCCGAACCGCACTGATCACCGGAGGCACCGGCGGCCTCGGGGCCGCGGTGACCGGCACCCTGCTGGCGGCGGGCTGGCGTGTGGTGGTGCCGTGGCGGACCCGCGGCGAACCGGGTCGGCTGCCGGCCCACGAGGCGCTGACGCTGGTCGAAGCCGACCTGTTCGACCCCGACGCGGTGGGGCGGTGCGTCGACCTCGCCGCGTCCGATGAGGGCCGGCCGCTGCGCGCGGTGGTCAACCTGGTCGGTGGCTTCGCCATGGGTGGCAGGGTCCACGAGACGCCGATCGAGGACTTCGAGGCACAGCTGCGGATCAACCTGCGCCCGACCTACCTGGTCTGCCACGCCGCGCTGCCGCACCTGGTGGCGGCTGGCGGGGGTGCCGTCGTCTGCGTGTCCAGCCAGGCGACGCGTACCCCCTTCCCCGGCGCGGCGGGGTACCTGACCGCGAAGACCGCCGTGCTCGGGCTGGTGGGCGCGCTGCACGCCGAGTACGCCGGCGAGGGGGTACGGGTCAACGCGATCCTGCCCAGCGTGATCGACACCCCCGGCAACCGGGCCAGCCAGCCGGAGGCCGACCGCCGCACGTGGACACCGGCGGGAGACGTCGCCGACACCGTGGCGTTCCTGTGCGGCGACCGGTCGGCGGCGGTGCGCGGAGCGCAGATCCGGGTGTGAGCGACGGCGCGACCCGGGCCGGGTCGGGCCGCGCCGATGAGTGCGCGTGCCGATGAGTGCGCGTGCCGATGAATGCGAAGGAGGCGGTTGATGAGCAGCCCAGCCGGCCGGACCGGCGAGCCGTACGAGTTTCCGGTCGAGCGCGGAAAGGTCCGCGAGTTCGCCCGGGCGACCAAGGCACGCCGGGACAGCTACCTCGACGATCCGCGGGCGGTCACTCCCCCGACGTTCCTCGCCTCCTCGGCGTTCTGGGCCGGCCCCGGCACCTCACCGTTGGGCGACGGGCCGCGGTACTGGTCCCGGATCCTGCACGGCGAGCAGGAGTTCGTGTTTCCGGCCGGGCCGCCCCGCGCCGGTACCATGCTGAAGGCCACCGAGCGCGTCGAGGAGGTCTACACCAAGCAGGGCCGGCGCGGCGGGACCATGGAGTTCACGGTGCTGGTCACCGAGTACCGCGACGAGACCGGCGCGCTGGTGGCCGAGGCGCGCAGCACGATCATCGAGACCAGCCAGGCACCGAGCGGGGGTGCGGAGTCGTGACGACGGCTGCCGAGCTGAACTGGGACGGGCTCGCGGTGTCCGACGCCCTGCCCGAATTCGTGGACGAGCCGCTGACCCGTACCGACATCGTGAGGTACCAGGGCGCCTCCGGCGACCTGAACCCGATCCACCACGACGAGGAGTACGCCCGGTCGGCCGGGTTCCCCGGCGTGTTCGCGGTCGGCATGCTGGCCGCCGGGATCCTGGGCACCTACCTGGCGGACCTGTTCGGGCCGGAGTCCATCCGCCGGTTCAAGGTCCAGTTCCGGGAGCAGGCCTGGCCGGGCGATGTGCTCACCTACCGGAGTGTGGTCACCGGTCGTGAGGAACGCGACGGCGAGCGACTGGTGACGCTCGAGCTCCAGGTCCTGCGCCAGACCGGCGGGGTACACGCCCGGGGCTGGGCCACGGTCGCGGTACCGTGAGCGCGCCCGTGACCGGGCCGCTGGCCGGCGTCCGGGTGGTCGAACTCGCCGGCATCGGCCCCGGCCCGTTCACCGCCATGATGCTGTCCGACATGGGCGCCGACGTGATCCGGGTGGACCGGCCGGCCGAGGTGCGCCCCGAGCGCTTCGGTACGCCCCACCCCGACGTGCTGAACCGGGGCCGGCGCTCGATCGCGGTCGACCTCAAGCACCCGGCCGGCCGCCAGGTCGTGCTGGACCTGGTGCGCCGCGCCGATGCCCTGGTCGAAGGTTTCCGGCCCGGCGTCACCGAGCGGCTGGGCCTCGGCCCGGACGACTGCCTCGCGGTCAACCCGCGCCTCGTCTACGGCCGGATGACCGGCTGGGGCCAGTACGGGCCGAACGCGCAGCACGCCGGCCACGACATCGACTACCTCGCGCTGACCGGGGTGCTGCACGGCATCGGCCGCGCCGGAGCCCCACCCGTACCGCCGTTGAACCTGATCGGTGACTTCGGGGGCGGCGGGATGCTGCTCGCGTTCGGAATGGTGTGCGGGCTGCTGTGCGCGCGTGGCGGCGGTACCGGCCAGGTGATCGACGCGGCCATGGTGGACGGCGTGTCGCTGCTGTCCACCGCGATCCACGGGCTGCGGGGGCTGGGCATGTGGCGCGACGAGCGGGGCGCCAACCTGCTCGACGGCGGCGCCCCGTTCTACGACACGTACGAGTGCGCGGACGGCCGGTACCTGGCGGTCGGCGCGCTGGAGCCCCAGTTCTACGCGGAACTGGTGCGCCTCACCGGCTTCGAGCCGCCCGACGGCGGCGGCCCGGCAGGCGGCGGGCCGGTCGGCGGCGGGCCGGTCGGCGGCGGGCCGGTCGACGACCGGTTCGATCCGGCGGGGTGGCCCGCCGCCCGGGAGGCGTGGGCGCGCCTGTTCCGGTCCCGTACCCGCGACGAATGGGCCGCGCTGCTGGAGCACAGCGACGCGTGCGTGGCACCGGTACTCGACTGGCGGGAGGCGCCGGAGCACCCGCACCTGGCGGCCCGCCACACGTTCGTCGAGCACGCCGGGGTCAGCCAGCCGGCCCCGGCGCCCCGGTTCAGTGCCACGCCGGGCGCGATCCGCCGGCCGCCGCCCCAGCCCGGCGAGCACACCGACGAGGTCCTGCGCGAACTGGGCCACGACCCGGACGCGCTGCGGGCGCAGCGGGCGGTGGCCTGAGCCGGTGGCGGCCGGGCCACGTATTCACCGAGGCCAATGGAAATGGCGCGGCCGGATGGTGATCTGCGTCCGGTTCACCGCCGCGGGACGGTCGGGATCCCTAAACTAACGGTGTCAGCTTTTGTACCAGCGGAAGGTCGCGATGATCGTGGCGAGACCGCGGCAACCCGTGCTGAGCCGGCAACGCATCGTCGAGGTCGCCACCGCGATCCTCGACGCGGACGGGCTGGACGCCCTGTCCACCCGGCGGCTCGCGCACGAACTGGGGGTACGGGCACCCTCGCTCTACAACCACTTCGCCACCAAGGACGCGATCCTGGACGCGGTGGCCGACGCCATCATCGCGCAGGTCGACCTGCGCATGTTCGGCAAGGGTGAATGGGCCGCCGCGCTGACCGAGTGGGCGCGCACGTACCGGCGCGCGCTCGCGGCGCATCCCAACGCCGTACCGTTCCTGGCGCACGGCCCGGCGCTGCGCCCGGCGGCACTGGCCCTGGCCGACGCCGTGTACGGCGCCCTGGTCGAGGCCGGCTGGCCGCCCAGCTACGCCACGCGGATCGGCGCGGCGATGCGGTACTTCGTCGCCGGCTCCTCGCTCGGCTCGTTCGCCCTCGGCTTCCCGGACGACCCCTCGGTCTACGCGCAGCGCTACCCGCACCTGCGCGACGCGCACCGGCTGCGCGAGCATCGCCAGCAGGTCGACGACGGCGCGTTCGAACTCGGCCTCATGACGCTGGTGCGCGGCTTCGAGTCGCTGTACGACCAGGTCGTCCCGGCACGGTGAGCGGGTCCGGGGACCTGCGCCCCCGAACCCGCTCCCGGACCCACGCCCATCGTGTCTAGGACGGGATGCCGTCCGCCGGTGGTGTCTGCTGCATCGGGCTGGCCTCGGTCACCGGGCCCGAC
Organism: Rugosimonospora sp.; assembly: GCA_036494675.1. Lineage (GTDB taxonomy): Bacteria > Actinomycetota > Actinomycetes > Mycobacteriales > Micromonosporaceae > Rugosimonospora. The sequence continues at coordinate 6,730 of DASXOA010000038.1, read as the reverse complement.
CCGTCGTCGGTCGTGTAGAGCGGGCCGAACACCTGCTGCTTGCCGCTCTGCACCTTGCCCATCTGGAGCCCCCCGAAACCGGAGTGGTCGGTCGCCGAGAAGCGCAGGGCGGACAGCCCCGGCCCGACGAAACCGTTGTGCTCCACGGCCGTGACGATCCCCTGACGGGTCAGGTTCTTGCCGGCGGCCTTCAGCGCCTGGACGAACAGGTACCCGACGGCGAAGCCGTACTCGACGTTGCCGTCGAACGCGGTGTTGTTGTTGTACTGCTGGTTGAGCTTCATGAACAGGGAGACCCACGGGTTCGTGGTGTCCATCGGCGCCGGCAGGTAGGCGGTGCTCAGCACGCCCTCCAGCAGCGGCCCGGCGGCGTTCTTGAGCAGGCCGCCCAGGGTCGCGTAGTCGGCGCCGACGTTGGAGACCATCCACTGGGTACGGAAGCCGAGTTGCGCGGCGGCGCCGAGTGCCAGCGCGGTGAATCCGGGCACCGTGAACGCGATCGTGACCTGGCAGCCCGCCGCCTTCAATGCGCCGATGGCCGGCCCGACGTTCGTGTTGGTGACGTCGTACGTCTCGCTGTGCGTCACGCCGGACGCGCCCAGTACCGCCTGGACGCCCTTGAGTCCGTCGGCCCCGAAGTCGTCGTTCTGGCCGAAGGTGCACACCTTCTGGCCGGCGAGGTTGGCCTTGATGTAGTTGGCGAAGGTCTTCCCCTCGATGGTGTAGTCGGGGTTGTAGCCGAACGTGTACGGGTACTTCTTCGGCTGGTTCCAGCTCAGGCTGCCCGACGCCACGAACAGGTCCGGCACCTTGTTGGTGTTGAGGAAGTCGAGTACGCCGGTGTGCGTCGGCGTGCCCAGCCCGGACAGGATCGCGAACACCTTGTCCTGCAGGACGAGTTGGCGCACGACCTGCTGGGTGGTCGCCGGGTTGTACGCGTCATCCATGATCTTGAAAGTGATCTTCCGGCCGTTCACCCCGCCCTTGCTGTTGACGTAGTCGAAGTACGCCTTGGTGGCGGCCGATATCTTGCTGTAGCCGGCTGCGGCCGGCCCGGTTAGCGGCGTGTGTGTGCCGACGATGATCTCGGTGGACGTCACGCCCGGGACGGACCCGCCGCCGGACGTGCCCGAACTGCCACTGCACGCGGCCGCGCCGCTCACCACGATCATCGCGGTGAACACCGACAGGCCGCGTCGCATGATGTGGTCCATGCTCCGGCCCCCTTCAGGGGTTGGGAATCGAGGTGCGCGAAGCCACGGGAGCGTGCGGCTCGGCGTCGAGGGCGGATGGTTCCGCCCGGTACGCGCCGCGGCCGTGAAGCCGCCCGCGTACCCGTCGGCCCGCCCGGTTCAGCAGGCCCTGTATGCCGCCTGGGGCGGCGATCATCACCACAACGAGCAGAAGCCCGAAGATTGCCAACGACAGATTTCCGGCCAGCCGTTGTTGCATGGCTGGCGAGTGGATGAGCGAGTTGGTCAGGTTGTCGGCCAGCCAGGGCAGCAGGACCAGCAGGATGCTGCCCCAGACCGCCCCGGTCAGGCTGCCCAGCCCGCCGACGACCACGGCGAGCAGGAGATTGAGAGACAGGGTGAACTGGTACGCGCCCGGCGACACGCTCTGCGCCAGGACGGCGAGCATCCCGCCGCCCAGCCCGGCACAGGCCGCGCTGACCACGAACGCGACCACCTGGGTACGCGCGACGTTGATCCCGGCCAGCTTGGCGGCGATCTCGTCGTCGCGGACGGCCCGCATCGTGCGGCCGAACCGGCCACTGGTCAGGTTGCCCAGCAGCAGCATGGTGAGCAGCGCGGCGATCACGGCCAGCCAGGCCTGCCACCGTTCGAGCGGGAACGTCTCGCCGAGCGCGGCCGGGGCCGGCAGCAGGTAGACGGACAGGCCCTGGTCGCCGTGGAAGACCGAGTGCCAGAGGGTACCGATCGACGGAACGGCGACCGCGACGACCAGGGTGAGGCCGGCCAGGTACGGGCCGCGCAGCCGGGCGGCCGCGACACCGATCACCGCCCCGGCCACCGCGGCCACGCAGATCCCCGCCGCGAGCGAGCCGAGCAGCGCCCACTGGGTGGCCACGTTGTGCGCGCCGAACTGGTTCTGCACCAGGGCGACCGTGTACCCGCCGATCGCCATCACCGCGCCGTGCCCGAGGGACAACTGTCCACTCTGGCCGGCCAGGACGGTGAGCCCGGCCGCGGCGCACAGGTACGCCGCCGCGGTGGCCAACTGGTAGTCGCGGAACGGATCCAGCGCGAAGGTCACGCCGAGCAGCAGCACGGCACAGGCGGCCATGATGGCCAGGTGCCGCAGCAGGGTCGAGTGCCTCATACCCGCCTCGCCGCGCGTCCGGAGAACAGGCCGCTCGGCCGGGCCAGCAGCACCACAACCAGGAGCACCAGCACGGCCAGTGGCGTGCTGGCGCTGTTGAGATAACCGCCCACATAGGACAGCACCAGGCCGACCACGAGGCCGCCGACGACGGCGCCGAGAGGGCTGTCCAGCCCGCCCACCACCGCGGCGGTGAACGACGAGACGAACACGAGATCCATCGCGGTCGGGTGCAGTCCCAACCCGGTCGGGATGATCAGCATGCCGGCCACGGCTCCGACCAGCGCGGCCAGTGCCCAGCCCAGCGTGAGCATCCGGCCGACGTTCACGCCGAGCAGGCGGGACACCTGCGGCGCGAATGCGGCGGCGCGCATGCGCAACCCCGTGGCGGTACGGGTGAACAGCAACGCGAGAGCGATCATGAGCACCAGGACGGTACCGAACACGAACAGGTCGTACCGGGTCAGCAGCGGGATCCCGCCCACCGTCATGGCGACCTGGCTGAACGGGGCCGGGAAGGGGAGGTACTGGTTGCCGTAGATCATCCCGAGTACGCCCTGGGTCAGCAGCACCAGGCCGAGCGCCACGATCACGGCGTTGAGCGGGGGCGCGTGCTCCACCCGGCGCATCACCACCCGCTCGACGACCGCTCCGAGCACCAGCCCGCTGACCAGCGCGGCGGCGAAGCCGAGCCAGTACGATCCGGTCGCGCCGCTGACGCTGTAGGCCAGGTACGCGGACACGACGGCCAGCACGCCCTGGGCGAAGTTCACGATCCGGGTGGCTCGGAAGATCAGCACCAGCGCGAGCGCGAACGCGGCGTAGATCGCGCCGCGCGAGAGCCCGTAGACGGTGAGGAACACGAACCGGTCCACTCGCGACCCCTTGTCGGTCTAGAAGCCGAGATACGCATGCCGTAACGCGTCGTCGCCGGCCAGCGCGCCCGCACGGTCGGCCGCCACCACCCGGCCCTGCGCCATCACCACGGCCGAGTCGGCCACGGACAGCGCGCTGCGCACGTTCTGCTCGACAAGCAGGACGGTCAGCCCCGTCTCGTCGCGCAACCGGCGCAGCAGAGCCATGATCTGTGCCACCACGAGGGGCGCGAGCCCCAGCGACGGCTCGTCGAGCAGCAGCAGCCTGGGCCGGGCAACCAGGGCCCGACCCAGCGCGAGCATCTGCCGCTCTCCCCCGGACAACTGGTGCCCGGCAAACTGCCGCCGGGCATCGAGCGCGGGGAACAGGTCGTACACCTCGCGCAGCGGGCCGCGCAGCGCACGCCGGTCCGCGCGGAACAGGCCGCCGAGCCAGAGGTTCTCCTCGACGGTCAACTCGTCGATCACGCCCCGGCCCTCCGGCACGTGGGCCAGGCCGCGGTGGATCAGCCGCTCGACCGCCACCCCGCGCAGGTCCGCGCCGTCGAGCAGGATGCGACCGCCCTGCGGGCGCACCATGCCGGACAGCGTGCGCAGCAGAGTGGTCTTGCCGGCACCGTTGGCGCCGAGCACCGCACAGATCGTGCCCTCCGGTACCCCCAGGTCGACGCCGTGCAGCACCGGTGCGCCGCCGTACCCCGCGGTCAGGCTCTCCACGCGCAGCAACTCGGTCATGGCACCGGACCGTCTCCGGCCGTCCCGGCCCCGGCGGCCGGGTCGTCGGCGGTGGAGCCGAGATAGGCCTCGGCGACCGCCGGATCGTCCTTGATCTCGTCGGGCGTGCCGTTCGCGATGACCCGGCCGAAGTCCAGCACGACCACCTGCTGGCAGACCTGCATCACCAGGTCCATGTGGTGCTCGACCAGCATGATCGTGACGCCGCCGCCACGGCGCTGGGGCAGCGAGCGGATCAGGGCGGCCAACTCATCGATGTCTTCGCCGCCCAACCCGCCGGCCGGCTCGTCGAGCAGCAGCAGGCGGGGTTGCGCGACCAGCGCGCGGGCCAGCGCCACCTTCTTGCGCACCGGATAGGGCAGATCGTCCGGACGGCGGTCGGCGTAGCCGCCGATCTTGAACTCCTCCAGGCGGGCCATCGCGGTACCGCGCAGCTCGCGCTCGACCCGGTCGGAGCGGGGCAGCGCGAGCAGGGAGGAGCCGAAGCCGATCCGCTTGCGGTCGCCGGCCCCGGCCATGACGTTCTCCAGGACGGTCAGGCCCGGGAACAGCCCGATCCCCTGGAGGGTCCGGGCGATGCCGAGCCGGGCCAGCCGGTGCGGCCGTGGCCGGAGCTCCCGGCCCTGCCAGGTGATCGTGCCGGCATCGGCTCGGACGAAACCGCAGATAACGTTGAAAAGTGTGGTTTTTCCGGCACCGTTGGGGCCGATGATCCCGACGGTGCCGCCCTCGGGCACCTGCAACGACACGTCGTCCAGCGCGGTCAGGCCGCCGAAGCGCACACCCACGCCGCGCAGGGCCAGCGCGGGATCCCGCGCCGCTCCCGGCGTCTGTGCCTCCTGTGCCTGAGCCATATTCACATCAGCCTCGTCCCGGCGATGTTGCACGGTTGGCGGTGTTGACCCACAAACTAACAGTGGTAGTTAACGTGCGCCAGACCCCCTCAGGCACCGGTGAGCGCAGCCCCTGGGAACTCGCCGGCCTTTCCCAGGCATCGCAAAGCAAACTCCCAGACGGAGGAGGTCTACTAGAGGAAATCGGAACCGTACCAATGAACCTGCGCCTCTGAGAAGGAGTACGCGATGAGCGCGGCCAGCGAGCCCACTCCTGGCGATCAGCCGGTAGCCGACGACGCGACCGAGGGTCTGCGGCCACCGGCCGCGGCACCCGGTCAGCCGAGCGGTTATCCGCCGCCAGCGCCGTACCCCAACGCGCCCGGACACGGCGGCGCCCCGGGGTACCAGCCCCCGTACCAGGGCGAAACCTGGTACCAGGGCCAACCCATCTACCCAACCGGCTACGCGACCCCGGGTGGGGCCGCTCCCGGCGGGCCGCAGGAGCAGCCCACCGCCTGGGGCTGGCCGCCCCCACCCGGGAGCCCGTGGGGGCCACCGCCGGCGCAGCCGCGCCCGGTTACCCACCGGGTACCCGTTCTGGTGGGGCTCGGCTGCCTGCTGATCATCGTGGCCATGGTCGCCGGGCTGCTCGTCGGCCGGGCGGTGTGGCGGCCGACCTCGTCGCCGACCTCCAACGCCGGATCGAACAGCAACGGGTCGTTCCCCGGCTTCACCGGTCCAGGCAACGCGGGCACCGGCCCCGGAAACCAGGCCAACCCGGGCGACCCGGGCGGACCGGCGAACGCCTCGGGCATCGCGGCCGCCGTGGACCCCGGCCTGGTCGACGTGGTCACCCAGCTCGGTTTCCAGGGCGGCGAGGCCGCCGGTACCGGGATGGTGCTGACCTCCAACGGCGTCATCCTCACCAACAACCACGTCATCGAGGGCGCCACCTCGATCAACGTCACCGACATCGGCAACGGGAAGACCTACGACGCGAGCGTGGTCGGTTACGACCGGGCCGATGACGTCGCGGTGATCCAGCTGGCCAACGCGTCGGGGCTCAAGACGGTCTCGACCGCCGACTCGTCCAAGGTGAAGGTCAACGACCCGATCCTGGCGATCGGCAACGCCGGTGGCACCGGCGGCACGCCGAGCGTGGCCGGCGGTACGGTGACCGCCCTGAACCAGGCGATCACCGCCAGCGACGAGTCCGGCGGCGGCGCGGAGCAGCTCACCGGGCTGATCCAGCTCAACGCTGACGTGCAGCCGGGCGACTCCGGCGGCCCGCTGGTCAACGCCGACGGCAAGGTGATCGGCATGGACACCGCCGCCTCCGCCGGGTTCCAGTTCCAGAACCAGGGCAACCAGGGATTCGCCATTCCGATCAACCAGGCGCTGACCATCTCCAAGCAGATCCGGGGCAACCAGGCCTCGGCCAACGTCCACATCGGAGCCAGCGCGTTCCTCGGCGTCGAGGTCTCCTCGGGCAGCCAGGGTGGTCAAGGCGGCCAGGGCGGCCAGGGCGGTCAAGGCGGCCAGGGTGGCCAGCACGGCGCGTAGTCACAACGATTGCGAAGCTTGAACGGGAGGCAGTCCGCTGCGGCGGGCTGCCTTTTGTTGCGATCCACAGCACCTCACCGGGAAACTGCGGCGATGCATTTCATCGGAGCAGCAGCTGGCCTATTCTTTAGGTATGGCCAATGTCCAGGCGCTGCCGTTGTTTCACCTGTACGGCGATCCGCCGGACGATCAGGCGTTCGATTTCATTCACGTCGAGACCATTTCATCGCGCTCATCCATCCATGACTGGACCATCCGTGCGCACCGGCACCGCAATCTTTTTCAAATTCTGCTGATCGAGCGCGGCCGCGGCGAAATGACCTTCGAGGCGGCGACGCTGCCGTTCACCGCCCCGGTCGCGATCCTCGTCCCCGCCAC
>DASXOA010000037.1:0-14309 GCA_036494675.1 Rugosimonospora sp. | reverse complement strand
AACCAAACGCTCGTGATCGAGGACCTGACCGTGCGCACCATGGTCAGAAACCACCCGCTGGCCCGCGCCATCTCCGACGCGGCCTGGCGAGGGTTCCGCACCATGCTGGAGTACAAAGCCGACTGGTACGGCCGGGACCTGGTGGTCGTGGACCGGTGGTTCCCGTCCAGCAAGCTGTGCTCCGCGTGTGGGCGACTGACCGAGAAGATGCCGCTGAACATCCGGTCCTGGACGTGCCCCTGCGGCGCTGTTCACGACCGGGACCTCAACGCGGCACGTAACATTTTGGCCGCCGGGCTGGCGGTGACAGCCTGTGGAGACGGTGTAAGACCTCAACGGGAGTCCTCCCGGACGGGGCGGTCGTCGGTGAAGCAGGAAAACCCGAGGGCGACCAAGGGAATCCCCGCCCTTTAGTCAGGGCGGTGGAGGATGTCAACCTCGTCAACGTGGACACCGGCCAGCAGGCGAGCCAGGCGCTGGACCAGGGGCCGGCGGTCCCGGACAGCGGTGAGATCGACTTCCAGGGCATGGCGTGGCTCGACGACGGCCGGGTACGCGTCGCCTGGACCCACCTGCCCGATCGGGTCGACCGGATGTACGACAGGTCCGAGGTCCTCCGGGTGAAGACGGTGCCGGTACCCGCGCAGTGACGCGGAGCCCGCGCAGTGACGCCGGTACGGCGTCGGGTTCACTGGGCGGATGGCGTTGCATGTGCGCGGAGTGGTCCTGCCCGACGACGAGGTACGCGACCTGTGGCTGGTCGGGGACCGGGTCACCACCGACCCGGTCCCCGACGCCGTCACGGTCTCGACTGAGGGCTTCATCCTGCCCGGCCTCGTCGACGCGCACTGCCACATCGGCATCGCCACGGGCAGCGCGCCGATCGGCGGCCCCGACGAGGCCAGGCGACTGGCCGCCATCGACCGGGACGCCGGGGTGCTGGCGATCCGGGATGCCGGGTCGCCGTACCCGTACCCGGAGTTGGACGACGACCCCGACGTGCCGCGGCTAGCCCGCGCCGGTCGCCACGTCGCCCCGCCGCAGCGGTACCTGCGGGGGATCGGCATCGAGGTCGACGCGACCGAGGTGAGCGCGACCGTCACGGCGCAGGCCGGGGTGGGCAACGGCTGGGTGAAGCTGGTCGGCGACTGGATCGAGCGGGGCGTGAAGGATCTCGCGCCGGCCTGGGACGAGGCGACCCTGCGGTCGGCGGTCGGGGCGGCACACGACGCCGGCGCCCGGATCGCGGCGCACGTGTTCGGCGAGGAGGCGGTGGCCACGCTGGTACGCGCCGGGATCGACTCGGTGGAGCACGGCACCGGGCTGTCGCTGGACCTCATCGATCTCATGGCGGCGCAGGGCACCGCCCTGGTACCGACGATGATCAATGTACGGACCTTCGACAGCATCGCCGCACGGGCGGATGCCAAGTTCCCGGGGTACGCGGCGCACCTGCGCGCCCTGTCCGCCGGCTTCCCGGCCGTGGTACGGGCGGCGGCGCAGGCCGGCGTGCCGATCTACGTGGGCTCGGACGCGGGCGGGGGCATCGACCACGGCCTGGCCGCCCAGGAGATGCTGCTGCTGCACGAGCAGGCCGGGATGGCGCCGCTCGATGTGCTGCGGGCCGGCTCCTGGGGCGCCCGCGAATGGCTCGGCTTCCCGGGTCTGGTCGAGGGCGGCCTCGCCGACCTGGTCGTCTACGACGCCGACCCGCGCGACGATCTCCGCGTGCTGCTGCACCCGAGCCGGATCATCCTGCGCGGGCGGGTGGTGACGCCGGGGGTCCCGGCCGCTGACTAAGATGACCGGTCATGGCACGCGTACTCACTCCCCGGGCGGAAGACTTCCCCCGGTGGTATCAGGATCTGATCGCCAAGGCTGAGCTGGCCGACAACGGACCGGTCCGGGGCACGATGGTGATCAGGCCGGTCGGGTACGCCATCTGGGAGCGCATGCAGTCCGAGATGGACGCGCGGATCAAGACCGCGGGCGCCCAGAACGCCTACTTCCCGCTGTTCATCCCGGAGTCGTACCTGCGCCGCGAGGCGCAGCACGTCGAGGGCTTCGCGCCGGAGTTGGCGGTGGTGACCCACGGCGGCGGCAAGCAGCTCGCCGAGCCGGTCGTGGTCCGGCCGACCAGCGAGACGGTGATCGGCGAGTTCATGGCCAAGTGGGTGGATTCCTACCGGGACCTGCCGCTGCTGCTCAATCAGTGGGCCAACGTGGTGCGGTGGGAGCTGCGCCCGAGGATCCTGCTGCGTACCACCGAATTCCTCTGGCAGGAGGGGCACACCGCGCACGCCGACGAGGCGGACGCCCGCGCGTACGCCCGGCGGATCCTGCACGAGGTCTACGAGGACTTCATGGTCAGCGTGCTGGCCATGCCGGTACTGGTCGGCCGGAAGACGGCGCGCGAGCGGTTCGCGGGCGCCACCAGCACGTACACCCTCGAAGGCATGATGGGCGACGGCAAGGCGCTGCAGATGGGCACCAGCCACGAGCTGGGCCAGAACTTCGCCCGGGCCTTCGACATCGCGTTCTCCGGCGCGTCCGGCAGCCGGGAACTGGCGTGGACCACCTCCTGGGGCAGCTCCACGCGGATGCTCGGCGGGTTGATCATGTGCCACGGCGACGACAACGGGCTGCGGGTGCCGCCCGCCCTGGCGCCGGTGCAGGCCTACCTGATGGTGGTCAAGGAGGGTGACGGCGTGGCGGCGACCGCCGCGAAGCTGCGCGACGAACTGCGCGGCGCCGGCATCCGGGTCGCGCTGGACGACCGGGTGGACACCGCGTTCGGCCGCCGGGCCGTGGACGCGGAGCTGAAGGGTTATCCGGTACGGGTGGAGATCGGCCCCCGCGATCTCGCGACCGGCAACGTGGTGCTGGTGCGGCGGGTGAACGGCAGCAAGACGCCGACCCCGATCGCCGAGGTCGCCGCGGCGGTTGCCGCCGCCCTGGAAGCCGATCAGAAGGCGTTGTACGATGCCGCGCTGGCCAGCCGCGTCGAGCACACCGTCGATGTGTCCACTGTGGAGGAAGCCATCGAGGTGGCCGCCACCGGGTGGGCGCGGATCCCCTGGGCGGCAGTCGGGGCGCACGGCGAGACGCAGGCGAACGCCGAGGGGGTCACCGTCCGCTGCCTGACGCGTGCCGACGGCAGTGTGCCCGATTCCGAGGACGAGTCGGATCTCGTCGCGTACCTCGCCCGGGCATACTGAGGCGCATGTCTTTCGCGCCGGGCAAGTTGATCTTGCACCGCAGCACCCGTCACGATCGGATCGGTTGGGTTCGTCCGGCACGGGTGGTCAGCGACGACGAACGCGGCCTGTTGCTGTGGGTCGCACCGGGCAGCCGGGTCGCGCACGAGGTAGACCAGGACGGGTTGACCCTGCGCCAGATGCCGTTCGCGGACTGGATCCGCCAGAGCTACCAGCTGGCCCAGCTGCCGTGGAGCGGGCCCGGAATCCTCAAGCTGGTGCGTCCGGGAGCCGCCCATTCGGTGTGGTGGTTCCGCGACGAGGCGGGCCGGTTCACCGGCTGGTACGTGAATCTTGAAGAGCCGGCCGTGCGCTGGGAGGACGGCGACCTGGCCGGGGTGGACATCGTCGACCAGGATCTGGACATCTGGGTAGATCCGAACCTGAGCTGGCAGTGGAAGGACGAGGGGGAGTTCGCCGAGCGGCTGGGCTTTCCCGACCACTACTGGGTGTCGGACGCCACGGCGGTCCGGGCCGAGGGCGAGCGGGTCGTCAGGGACATCGAGGCGGGGCGGTTCCCCTTCGACGGCACCTGGTGTGACTTCACTCCCGATCCGGCCTGGGGTACCCCGACCGAGCTGCCGCCCGGCTGGGACCGGCCGCCTGTCCGGCTGCTCCGGGCCTGATCTTGACTACCTGATTTCGGTTGAGGCACCACCATCTGGCAGAATGGTCGGCTGGTATCCGGCACGCGTCCGTTGCCCTCTACCTCGGGCGCGTAGCCAGTCCACGAGCACCCTGCCAACATCAACCCCACGATGCCGGCTGGGCGGTCAGGATCACAACAGGAGCGAGCTTCAGTGGCCGTAAAAATCCGGCTTCTTCGGATGGGCAAGATCCGCAACCCGCAGTACCGCATCGTCGTCGCCGACTCCCGCACCAAGCGGGATGGTCGGGCAATTGAGTACATCGGGGTCTACCACCCCAAGGAGGACCCCTCGTTGATCGAGGTCAACTCCGACCGCGCGCAGTACTGGCTTTCGGTCGGCGCACAGCCGAGCGAGCCGGTGCAGCGCATCCTCGAGAAGACCGGTGACTGGCAGAAGTTCAAGGGTCTGCCCGCACCGGAGCCGTTGAAGATGCCGGCCGTGCAGGCCGACCGCAAGGCCCGCTACGAGGCGGAGTCGCAGGCGGCTGCCGGGCTGACGCCGGCCGAGCCGGCCAAGGCCACCAAGAAGGCGGCGAAGAAGGCCGCCCCGGCCGAGACCGCGGCTGCCCCGGCGGCGACCGCGGCCGCTCCGGCGGCGACCGCGGCCGCTCCGGCGGAGGCCCCGGCTGCCCCGGCGGCGACCGCGGCCGCTCCGGCGGAGGCCGCGGCTGCCCCGGCGGAGACCGCGGCACCCGCGCAGACCGAGGAGTCGGCTGGTGCCGACGCAGGTACGCAAGCCTGACGGGGCGCTCCGGCCCGCGCTGGAGCACCTGGTCAAGGGCATCGTGGACCATCCGGACGACGTTCGCGTCCGGATGGTCGACTCCCGTCGCGGTCAGCGGCTGGAGGTGCGCGTGCACCCCGAGGACCTCGGTACGGTCATCGGACGCGGCGGGCGCACCGCCAAGGCGCTCCGGCAGGTGATCACGTCGATCGGTGGTCGCGGGGTACGGGTCGACATCGTCGACGCGTACTGAGGCCATGCGCCTCGTCGTCGGTCAGATCGTGCGGCCGCACGGCATCCGTGGTGAGGTCGTGATCGAGGTGACCACGGATGCACCCGAGGATCGGTTCGTCGCCGGGTCGGTGCTTGCCGCCGACCCGGTCACGGCCGGCGTCCGGGGAGGCCGGCCCGCCGTTCCGACCGGCACGGGTGCTGCGTCGGGTGGCGCTGTCGGTGCGCCGGGAGGCACGGCCGGCGGTAATGGTCCCGCCGGTGGCAATGGTCCCGCCGGCGGCGTTCGTCCCGTCGGCGGTAATGGTCGGGCGCGGCCCGAGGGGTTGCTGATCGAGGCGGTGCGCCCGCACCAGGGCCGGCTGATCGTCGCGTTCGAGGGGGTCCTGGACCGGGACTCCGCCGAGGCGCTGCGCGGGATCCGGCTGTGGGTGGACTCCGCGGACATCGCCGCTCCGGACGACCCCGACGAGTTCAACGACTTCCAGCTCATCGGACTGGACGCGGTCGACACCGCCGGGCAGCGGCTGGGCGAGGTGGTGCGCATCGAGCACGGGCCGGCCGCCGACCTGCTCGTGGTGCGGCTGACCGACGGCCGCGACGCACTGGTCCCGTTCGTCAGGGCGATCGTGCCCACCGTCGACGTGACCGCCGGCCGGGTGGTGTTGACTCCGCCGGAAGGGCTGTTCGACATATGAGAGCCGGCATCCGATGAGGGTCGACGTCATCACGATCTTCCCGGACTATCTGGCGCCGCTGGACCTCTCCCTGATCGGTAGGGCCCGCGCCACCGGCATCCTGGACGTCGCCGTACACGACCTGCGCACCTGGACCAGCGATGTGCACCGCACCGTCGACGACACCCCGTACGGCGGCGGCCCCGGCATGGTCATGCGCCCCGAACCCTGGGGCGAGGCGCTGGACGCGATCGTTGCTCCGGACGGGCCGCCAGGGCCGCCTGGTTTGTGGGCGGCCCGGTCAAGCGGTCCGGCTCGTCGGGACTCGGACGGTCCGGCTCATCGGGAGTCTCCGCATCTCGTCGTGCCCTCCCCGGCCGGGGTGCCGTTCACCCAGCCGCTGGCCCACGCGCTGGCCGCCGAGTCACGGCTGATCTTCGCCTGTGGCCGGTACGAGGGCATCGACCAGCGGGTACTCGACCACGCCGCCGGGCGGATGCCGGTGACCGAGGTCTCACTCGGCGACTACGTGCTCTTCGGGGGCGAGGTCGCGGTCCTGGTGATCCTGGAGGCGGTGGTCCGGCTGCTGCCCGGGGTACTGGGCAACGCCGACTCGCTGGTCGAGGAGTCGCACGCCGACGGGTTGCTGGAAGCACCCGTGTACACCAAGCCGGCGCAGTGGCGGGACCTGCCGGTACCGGAGGTGTTGCGCTCGGGTGATCACGGCCGGATCGCCCGCTGGCGGCGCGATCAGTCCCTGCTGCGTACCGCCCGGCGGCGCCCGGACCTGTTGCCGGCGCTGCCCCCGCAGGCGCTGGACAGGCACGATCGGGCCACTCTGGCGGGGACCGGATTTCAGATCTGCGACCCCGATGTGGCAGAGTAATGGGGTTGCCGCTGGAGCCTGCGGCCTCATGACGTCAGAAACCACCCGCGCGTCTGGAATTCGGCGCGCCTTGAGCCCAAGGAAGCAGCAGCGATGAACACGCTGGACGCTCTGGACGCCCAGTCGCAGCGGACCGATCTCCCGGACTTCCGTGCCGGCGACACGCTCAAGGTGCACGCCCGGGTGGTCGAGGGCAACCGGTCCCGTATCCAGATCTTCCAGGGCGTGGTGATCCGCCGCCAGGGAGCAGGTCTGCGCGAGACGTTCACCATCCGGAAGGTCAGCTTCGGCGTCGGTGTCGAGCGGACGTACCCGATCAACAGCCCTTCGCTGGACCGGATCGAGGTCGTCACCCGCGGCGCGGTTCGCCGGGCCAAGCTCTACTATCTCCGGAATCTGCGCGGCAAGGCCGCGAAGATCAAGGAGCGGCGCGAGCGCCCCGCGAGCTGACCCACGCCGCACCGCCCAGCGCGGCTTTGTGAACGGTATGAGACGGCCACGAAATCTTGAGGTAGGCCGGCTATATTGTCGCTACCGCTCGGAGCATGCCGCCCTGGGCGGTTGTCGCGCATTGCGGGGAGTTGCGGGTGCAGGGTCGCGCGGAGGTCAGCATCGACGATGAGGAATCGTCGTGGCGCCATCGGGTCAACCGTGCTCGTAAGAACATGCCGCTGTGGCAGGAAGTCCCGCTGCTGCTGGTCGTCGCGTTCTGCCTTGCCGTACTGATCCGGACCTTCCTGTTCCAGGCGTTCTTCATCCCGTCGGGGTCGATGGAGAACACCCTGCTGATCGGCGATCGGGTACTGGTCAACAAGGTCGTGTACAACACGCGCCAGCCACGGCGCGGCGACATCGTCGTGTTCCGTGGCACCGACGCCTGGGCGCCGGAGGCCCCGCCGCCGGACGGTGGGGTGTTGTCCAAGTTCGGCCGCACCATGGGCGACCTGGTCGGCGTCAGCCAACCGGGTGAGAAGGACTTCATCAAGCGGGTGATCGGCCTGCCCGGGGACACCGTGGCGTGCTGCGACGCCCAGGGCAGGGTGACCGTCAACGGCCAGCCGCTGGACGAGCCGTACGTCACCGACAACTCGCCGCTGGACATCGATCCGACGCCGGGCAGGTGCGGCCCGCGCAAGTTCGCGCCGGTCGTGATCCCTCCCGGAGACATGTGGGTGATGGGGGACCACCGGTTGGTCTCGCAGGACTCCCGATGTCAGGGCCCGGTGCCGATCGCCAACGTGATCGGCAAGGCGTTCGTTGTGGTCTGGCCGAAAGACCAGTGGCGCACTCTGGGGACTCCGTCAACGTTCAGCAACATTCCCAAACCGTCCTCCGCCGGCCCGTACCGCACGGTCACACCAGACCTGCGCCCGGTCGGACCGCCGGAGGGGAAGCCGGAGGCGCCGGATGCCGCGTTGGTTACCCCACTACTTGCGTCTTTACTCTTTCCTGCGCGTTCCCGACTCTTCAGACGTAGTAGACGACGTAGGCTTCGCCCGTGATTGACGAGCAGCAGACTCAGCGGCGGAATACGTTCTGGCGCGAGCTACCGATCCTCCTCGGGGTCGCGATCGTGGTCGCGATCCTGGTGCGCGCCTTCGTACTGCAGACTTTCTACATCCCGTCGGAGTCGATGGAGCACACGCTCAATATCAACGACCGGGTGCTCGTCAATAAGCTGGTCTATGACTTCCGCGATCCGCACCGCGGCGAGGTCATCGTGTTCAACTCGCCGCCGGAGTGGCGGAGCGACCCGAGCGAGACCGACTTCATCAAGCGGGTCATCGGCGTGGGCGGCGACCATGTGGTCTGCTGCGACGAACAGCACCGGATCACGGTCAACGGAAAGCCGCTGAACGAGACCTACCTGGACTCCGACGACGGCAGCAATCTGGCGGCCAGCCCGGACCCGTTCGACATCACCGTGCCCAAGGGACGGCTGTGGGTCATGGGCGACAACCGGTTCCACTCCGGGGACTCCCGCGAGCAGTACCTGCGCTTCCGCGACATCAACAAGGCCACGATCAGCACCAGTGCCGTGATCGGTCGAGCCTTCGTCGTGTTCTGGCCCCTCAACCGGGCTTCCTGGCTGTCGGTACCGGGAACGGACAACGGAGTGCCCAACCCCTAGGGTTGACGACGTGACGGAGCCGATCGCCCGGCGGGCCGGAAGGGTGCTGCTGCTGGACGCCCAGCAACGGCTGCTGCTCTTCCACGGTTTCGACCCGGCCCGGCCCACCCACGGGTACTGGTTCACCCCCGGCGGCGGGCTGGACGACGGCGAGACGATGCTGGAGGGTGCGGCCCGGGAACTGTACGAGGAGACCGGGCTGCGGCTGGACGCGGAAGATTTCGGTCCGCCGGTATGGCGGGAGGTCACCGAGTTCCCGTTCGACGGCCTCCAGTACCGGCAGGAGCAGGAGTTCTTCGTGGTGCGCGTGGAATCGTGGGAGGTCGACACCTCGGGCTTCGAGGAGATCGAGCGCAACTCGGTCGACGCGCACCGGTGGTGGACGCTCGGTGAACTGGTCGCCACGGACCAGCGGTACTACCCGAAGAACCTGCCCGACCTGCTGCGCGGCTTTCTGGAGGCGTGATGTTGCCACCCGGCCGTACCGTCGTCCACCGCTCCGGCGGCATCTACGCCCTGGAGCGGGCGCTCCAGCGGCGCGGCTTCGCCCATGTGGCGGGCGCGGACGAGGCGGGCCGGGGCGCCTGCGCCGGACCTCTGGTGGCCGCGGCGGCCATCCTGCCCGAGGGCCGGCGTGGCGAGATCGACGGGTTGACCGACTCCAAGCTGCTCACCCCGCTGGCCCGCGATCGCATCTACGCGAAGGTGGTGGAGATCGCGGTGGCCTGGTCCGTAGTGATCATCCCGCCGGACGAGGTGGACCGGCGCGGGCTGCACGTCTGCAACCTCGCCGCGATGCGCCGCGCGCTGGCCAACCTCTCGGTGCGCCCGGCGTACGTGCTGACCGACGGCTTCCCGGTCGACGGGCTCGGGGGCCCGGGCCTGGCGGTCTGGAAGGGCGACCAGGTGGCCGCCTGCGTGGCCGCGGCAAGCGTGGTGGCCAAGGTCACCCGGGATCGGATCATGAAAGAACTCGACGGGGTCCACCCCGTGTACGGGTTCGCCGAGCACAAGGGGTACGTGACGCCGGAGCATTCGGCCGCGCTGCGTGAGCACGGACCCTGTCCGGAGCACCGCTTCTCGTACGTGAATGTGGCGGCGGTTGCCGGCCGGGCCGCCGGGCGCGGTACGGTCGGCGTGGCGTCCCGGGAGCGTGTGCCGCGGCAGGCGCCTGTGGGCGAGAATGGCGGCATGGAGGGCGGGGCGGGATGAGCGCCGAGGATCTCGAAAAGTACGAAACCGAGATGGAGCTTCAGCTCTACCGGGAGTACCGCGACATCGTGCGCCAGTTCTCCTACGTGGTCGAGACGGAGCGTCGCTTCTACCTCGCCAATCAGGTTGATCTGCACGTACGCAACTCCGACGGCGAGGTCTACTTCGAAGTCGAGATGCACGATGCCTGGGTATGGGACATGTACCGTCCTGCCCGTTTCGTGAAGAACGTCCGAGTGATGACCTTCAAGGACGTCAACGTCGAGGAGCTGGAGAAGCCGGACATTTCCCTGCCGACCGACTCCACCTTCGGCGCCTGACGGTCGCTCCGACCCTTGGGGGACGGCCCTGCGGCGTGTCGCCGGCGGGCGGGCTGGTGGCGTTTACGGGCCGGCGTACTCCGTCAGGGCCGGCGTTACGGTCCTTCGGTGCTACGGCGTGTCGTGGCTTGCGGCGTCGTGGGCGCAGCCGTTCCCGGCCTGATTGTGTCGCGGGCCGTGGTTGAGGCGGGCCTCACCCGTTCGCGGACCCGGCGGTGTCGCGGGCCCGGTCGTGTCGCGGGCCTCAGCCGATCACGGGCGTCGTTTGCGTCCCGGCCGTGCGCGGGCCTCGCGCGTCACCGAGCCGGCCGGCTCCGCCTGGCCGGTCCCGCTTGGCCGGCTCCGCCTGACCAGCCCTGCTTGGCCGGCCCCGCCCGCGTCACCAGCGGTTGACGGATCGCCGACCGCTGCCCTTGATCGAGCGCTTGGCCTTGCCGTAGAGGTAGACCGCCCCGCCCACCACGAGCGCGCCGACCAGGATGTAGAAGATCACGCCGATGAGCGCCTTGATCAACCACCATGCGACTATGCCGGCGACGATCAGTCCAGCGATCGTCAATACCGCGTTGCGCAGGAAGTGCCCGTTTTCCATGAGTCCATGGTGCGTCGGCAGAACAACCGCGGACAGGGGGGATTTCCCGGATCGCGACGGAGGCTCACGTAGTGCCTGGACGGAATCGGCCCTTCTGCACCTTCTGGACCGGAGCAAGTACCACGGTTCGCTCATGATCGGCGAGCTGTCCACAGTCACCCGCGCTGTCCACAGCTCGCCATGACCGCGGTTGCCTCATCTGTGGCGGATGTTCAGGCTGACCGCCATGGCGTACCGCGCGCTCATCCTCATCGTCGCGTTGCTTCTGGCACCGCTGGGCCGGTCCGCGACACGTCCCGGGCCCGGCGTGGCGCCCGCCTTCGGTCCCGGCAGCCCAGCCGCTCCCGCCGGCTCAGCCGCTCCCGTCGGACTGGCCGCTCCCGTCGGGCTGGCCGGCCCCGGCAGGCCACTGGCTCCGGTGGGGCCGGTCGTGGCGGAATACCGCTGGCCGGTGGACGGCGAACCGGTGGTGACCAGGGGATTCTCCCCACCTCCCCGGCCCTGGCTCGCGGGGCACCGGGGCGTGGACCTTGCGGGAACACCCGGCGAGATGATCCGGGCGGCGGGGGCGGGAGTGGTCGCCTTTGCCGGTGAGGTCGCCGGCACCGGGGTGGTCAGCGTGGATCACCCCGGCGGGCTGCGCACCACGTACGAGCCCGTCGCCCCGCTGGTCCATGCGGGCGAGGCCGTCGTCGCCGGGCAGCCCATCGCAACGCTGCTCGGGGGCCATCCGGGGTGCCCGGTCGCCGCGTGCCTGCACTGGGGGCTGCGCCGGGGCACGGAGTACCTCGATCCGCTGCTGCTCCTGCACACCGCGCCGGTCCGGCTCTACCCGGCCTCCGCTTAGCTTGCGACCGCTTAGCTTGCGACCGGGCCGAGGCGCGCTGTCCTTCGGCGCGCTGGCCTGCGACCAGGCCCGAGGGAGTGCCGTGCTTCGGCGAGTCAGCTTGCGAGCAGGCCGGGAAGTGCGCCGGCGAGACGGTCGTACTCGTCGGCCCGGTTGTACACCTGCGCGCACAACCGCAGTAGCAGCCGGCCGCGCCACTGGTTGACCGCGACGCTGATCCCCAACCGGTCGGCGATCTGGTCGCGTAAGGAGTGCGCCTCCTGTGTCGTACGCGTCTGACCGACCGGCTGCGGCAACGGCAGCACGCGCATGGGTGAGGCGGCACCCGGATCGGGGAGGTGGTCGACGTCGAGGCCCAGTGCCGCGCCGACGACCTGCTGCCCGTAACGGACCAGGGCGGCGTTGTGCGCCCAGACCCGTTCCGGCCCGAGCGTACGCAACATGAACACGCCGGCCGGAGCGGCCAGCCAACCGGTGTAGTCCGCGGTGCCGAAGAACTCGACGCTGCGCGGGAAGCCTTCCGGTTCTGCCCAGGACACCACCCTCGACGCCATCGCGGCCCGCCATCGTTCGGCCACGGTCAGGATGGCGGTGCCGCGTGGAGCGAACGCCCACTTGTGCAGGTTGCCGACGAAGAAGTCGGCGCCCAGCGCGTCGATCGCCAGCGGCATCGCGCCGGGGCCGTGCGCGCCGTCGACCAGCAGCGGCACGCCGGTCGGTCGCAGCGCCGCGGCGATGCGCTCGACCGGGAGCCGGCGCGCGGTCGATGAGGTGACAAGATCGACAATCACCAGTCGGGTACGGGTCCGGTCGACGGCCCCGGCCAGCGTGGACACGATCTCGTCGTCGCTGGCCGCCAGCTCCAGCGGGACGACCCGTTCCCGGGCCCCGCGCGCGACGATTGCCAGCCCCACAGAACCGTACCCGTGATCCGTGGTGATCACCTCGTCGCCCGGGCCGATGGCCAACGATCCGAGGACCACGGCCACGCCGGAGGTGGTGTTGGTGACCAGAGCCGACCTGTCCGGATCGGCGCCGAGGAAGCCGGCCAGATGGCTTCGGCTGTGTTCGATCCGGTCGTGCAACCCACGGGTGAAGAACCGCTGCGGGTCGGCCTCCATCTCGTCACGCAGGCGTTGCTGGGCACGCTGCACCGAGATGGGCGTGGTGCCGAAACTGCCGTGATTCAGGTGACTGTGCGCCGCGTCCAGGGAGAACAGCAGGCGCGCACCGGGCAGGTGGTCGGGTGGTTCTGGATCGCTCACGTGGGTAGATCCTAGGCGCGCGGGTGCGCCTGCCGGTACGCGCTGCGCAGACGTTCGATGGATACGTGGGTGTAGATCTGGGTGCTGGACAGCGAGGCGTGGCCCAGAAGCTCCTGTACCGATCGCAGATCGGCGCCACCCTCCAGCAGATGTGTCGCCGCCGAGTGCCGCAGTCCATGCGGCGAGGTGTGCGGCAGACCGACGGCCTGGGCATATGTCGAGACCAGTTGCCGCACCATGGTCGGCTGCAGCCGGCCGCCCCGTGTGCCGAGGAGCAGCGCGGCTCCACTCCGCGGGGCCGCGAGCGTAGGACGCCCGTGACGCAACCAGGCGTCGATCGCGGCCTCGGCGGGCAGACCGTACGGGACGCTGCGCTCCTTGGCGCCCTTCCCGAACACGCGGACGACCCGCCGGGACCGGTCCACGTCGTCGACGTCCAGGCCACACAGTTCGCTGACCCGGATCCCGGTCGCGTACAGCAGTTCCAGGACCACCCGGTCGCGCAGGCGCACCGGGTCCGGGTCCAGGTCGGAGTGCGCGTCCGGTCCGGGGCCTGGACCGGGCCCCGGACGTACGGCGTCGGGCGCGACCATCAGTTCGGCGGCCTGCTCGGTGCGCAGCACAGTGGGTAGCGTCCGCTGCGCCTTCGGGCTGGCCAGCGCGGCGCCCACGTCCTGCGCCAGGAGGCCCTCCCGGTGTGCCCAACCGGTGAATGTACGGGCGGCGGCGGCCCGCCGCGCCAGTGAGCTGCGGGCCGCCCCGCTGGTCCGAAGCCTGGCGAGCCAGCTGCGCAGTACCCCGAGATCGAGGTCGGCGGGCAGCGGGCAGCCCATCCGTCCGGCGTGATCCAGCAGCGACACGATATCGGTGACATACGCCCGTACGGTGTGCGCCGAGCGTCCCCGCTCACTGGCCAGGTGCCGGGCGAAGCCGTCTACCGCCTCGCGCATCGGTGGCGGCAGGGCGGCGTGGACGGCGCGAGTACGGTTCACAACCCGACGGTTCCCGCCAGGCGGATGGACCGTCAAGCCGGCACGCCGGGCCCGGCGGGAACGGTCGATCCGGGTTTCCGGCCCGTTGCCAGTCCGGGCTCATCGGAGGTGGTCGGTGCGATCCCATCGGAAGCCGCGACACCGGCCTCGCCGGACTCCGCCACACCAACCTCATCCGGCGGCGCCGAGTCAATGTCCGTGGCGGTCGCCTGCCGCGGTGACCGCGCGTTGCGCGCCGCCACATACCGGCCGTCGTCCCTCGCGTCGACCTGGCCCAACTCCTCCAGGACCGGCATCGCCCGGAGTACCTCCCGCAGCGGCATGCCGGCCGTCGCGGCGATCTGTCCCGCGTCGGCCCCGCCACGCCGCGGTATCGCGTCGAGGATCCGGGACAACTGCGGCCCGAGCCGATCATGTTCGCGCTCGGGTGCCCGTACCCGTGGGGCGAGGTCATCGCCGATCAGCCCCACCTCCTCCAGGACCTCCTGGTACGACGTGACCAGGCGGACGCCCTCCCGGAGCACCT
>DASXOA010000036.1:0-24353 GCA_036494675.1 Rugosimonospora sp. | reverse complement strand
TGGTCGACCTGATGCCCTCGGGCCGGTTCCTGATGGAGGACTTCTGCTACGCCGGCGGTCTGCCGGTCGTGCTGCGCGAACTGGCCGACGGCGGCCTGCTGGACACCGAACAGGTGACCGTTACCGGTGCGACGATCGGCGTGGACATCGCCTCGGCCGAGTGCTGGAATTCCGAGGTCATCCGTACCCTGGACGATCCGCTCCTGCCGGCCGGATCCGCGACCGCCGTGCTGCGCGGCAACCTGTGCCCGGGCGGCGCGGTCATCAAGCAGTCGGCGGCGTCGCCGCACCTGCTGAGGCACCGCGGCCGGGCGCTGGTGTTCGAGTCGCCGGAGGCGTACCACGCCGTAGCCGACGACCCCGACCTCGACGTGGACGCCGACGACGTACTGGTGATCCGGGGCGCCGGACCGCGCGGGTACCCGGGCATGCCGGAGGTGTCCAACGTCGCGCTGCCGGCGAAGCTGCTGCGCCAGGGCATCGAGGACATGGTGCGCATCTGCGACGGGCGGATGAGCGGCACCGGGTTCGGCACGGTCGTGCTGCACGTGTCGCCGGAGGCGGCGCTCGGCGGCCCGCTCGCGCTGGTCCGCACCGGGGACACCATCACGCTGGACGTGCCGGCGCGCACGCTGACCCTGGACGTACCCGACGACGAACTGGCCCGCCGCCGCGAGGAGTGGCGCCCGCCGGAGGGCGGTCCGACCAGCGGGTACGCGTGGCTGTACACGCAGCACGTGTTGCAGGCCGAGGCGGGAGCGGACTTCGATTTCCTGCGCGGAAGCCGTGGCCATGAGGTACCGAGGGACTCCCACTGATGAATGAGCGGATCGGCATGAGCACCGAGGTTGAGCAGTTCACCGCGCCGCTGGCCCAGCACGGTGAGGGTCCGGTGTGGACGGACGGCTGGGGCGGGCTGCGCTTCGTCGACATGCTGGCCGGCGACATCGTGTCGCTGGACGCGGCGGGTGGGCTGCTCCGCCGCCTGCACCTGAGTCCGGTGGCCGCCGCGTTCCGTCCCCGTACCGGCGGGGGAATGGTGGTGGCGGTGCAGCGCGGGTTCCTGCTCATCGACGGGGACGGTACGGTGCGGGTCCTCGACGAGCTGTGGTCGGATCCGACCGTACGGATGAACGAGGGCGGTTGCGACCCGGACGGCCGGTTCTACTGCGGCTCGATGGGCTACGACATGACGCCGGGTGCCGGAAGCGTGTACCGGCTGGATCCGGACGGTTCGGTGAGCGTCACCTGGTCCGGGGTCAGCTGCTCGAACGGGCTCGCCTGGACCCCCGACGGCGGGCAGGCGTACTACACCGACAGTGCCACGCATCGTATCGACGTCTTTGACTACGATGCCGGATCCGGGCTCACCGGGCGGCGGCCGTTCGTCGACGTACCGGAAAGGCTCGGGCTCCCGGACGGGCTGACCGTCGACCGTGAGGGTCACGTGTGGGTGGCGCTGTACGGCGGCTCGGCGGTGCACCGGTACCGGCCGGACGGCACGCTCGACGGCGCCCTGGAGCTACCGGTCAGCCAGGTGACGGCGTGTACCTTCGGCGGCCCGGGCCTGGCCGACCTGTTCATCACCACGTCGCGGGAGGACATCGCGCCGGGCAGCCAACCCGAGGCGGGCGCGGTGTTCCGGGCCCGGCCGGGCGTCGCCGGCCTACCCACCCTGCCCTTCGCCGGCTGACCCGCCGCGCCGGTTCGGTCGCCCTACGCCGGCCGGCCCCGTGGCCCGGCCCGCCGCGCCGGTTCCGTACCGCCTGACGGAACCGGCCGGCGTCGTCCGCGCCGGCGGAAAGCCAGGCGGCGCACCGTTCGCGAGATCCGACTCCACGGCACGGAGCAGCGCATTGACCGGCCCCGGTCCGGACCGGTAGACCGTGCGGCCAGGGGCACGTCCGGCGCCCGGCAGCGGTGTGTCCGGCGCGCCCGCCACCGCGTGGAGCCTGCGCCGCCGAAACCCGCCATTCGCGCGTCAGTCCGGCCACGCATCATCCAAGGAGGTAGGGATGTCGGTACGGATCCGCGGGCTGACCGTGCTCGTGGCGGCGGGGCTGCTCGTCGCGGGGCTGTTGACGGCACCGGTCGCCCACGCGGGACAGTCACCGAACGCGCCGGCGGCCGACGTGCTGCTGTCAAAGGGTGAGCCGGTGACCGCGTCGTCGTCGGGCGGTTGCTGCCCCCCGGCGTACGCGGTGGACGGCACGACCTCGACGCGATGGGCCAGCGCGGCCGGTGTCGATCCTCAGTGGATCTACGTTGACCTGGGTACCACGGCGAACATCAGCCGGGTCGTGCTCGCCTGGGACCTGTCCTGCGCGACGGCCTACCAGGTGCAGACCTCGCCCGACCATTCCGCGTGGACCACCATCTCCAGTACCACGGCCGGCGCCGGGGGCGTGGACGACCTCACCGTGACCGGGCGGGGCCGCTATGTCCGGATGTACGGCACGCACCGCTGCCGTACCGACTCCAGCAAGGGCTACTCGTTGCAGGAGTTCCAGGTGTACGGCAACACCGGCGCGGCCGACACTCAGCCGCCGACCACCCCGACCGGCGTGACCGTCACGGTGAACTCGTGCGACTCCGCGACCGTCAGGTGGAGCGCGTCGACCGACAACGTGGGCGTGGCGTTCTACGACATCTTCCACGACGGCCAGCTCATCACGTCCATCGCCGGTACCGTGACGTCCGGCGACATCACCGTGGTCGGCGGCGTCCCGTGGGGCATCTACGTGCAGTCGCGCGACGCGGCCGGCAACGTCTCGCAGGCCAGCGCGACGGTGCCGATCACGCCACCGGCCTGCCAGACGGACACCACGCCGCCGAGTACGCCGGGCGGGCTGACCGGCTCCGCGTCCGGAACCAACGTGAGCCTGCGCTGGACGGCCGCGACCGACAACGGCGCGGTCACCGGGTACGACGTCTACCGGGACGGAACCAAGGTCGGGACCGTCCCCGGTACGAGCGGCGCCCCGCCGGCCACCACGTTCCTGGACAGCGGGTTGACGGCCAACCACACCTACGCCTACTACGTGATTGCCCGGGACGCGGCCGGCAACGTCTCGGCGCACAGCAACCAGATCTCGGTGACCACCGGGTCGAGTTGCGCCACGGTCTGTGCGGTCACCCAGATCGCGACCGACACGGACGTCCCGTGGGGCCTCGCGACCCTGCCGGACGGCACGATCCTGTACAGCCGCCGGGACGCGCACGACATCATCCACCTCAACCCCGCCACGGGTGCGAAGACCACGGTGGGCACCGTGCCGAACGTGGAGAGCACCGACGGGGAGGGCGGGCTGCTGGGCCTCGCGGTCGCGCCGACGTTCGCCAGCGACCACTGGCTGTACGTGTTCCACACCAGCCCCACCGACAACCGGATCGTCCGGTTCCAGTACGCCAACAACGCCCTGAGCGGCGAGCAGATCCTGCTGACCGGCATCCTGCGCAACAAGTACCACAACGGCGGCCGGTTGCGGTTCGGGCCGGACGGCAAGCTCTACGCCTCGACGGGCGACGCGCAGAACGGTGCCAACGCACAGAACCTCAACAGCCTCAACGGGAAGATTCTGCGGCTGAACCCGGACGGCTCGGTGCCGTCGGACAACCCGTTCGGCAACTACGTGTGGAGCTACGGTCACCGCAACCCGCAGGGGCTGGCCTTCGACTCGCAGGGCCGGCTGTGGGAGCAGGAGTTCGGCAACAGCGTCATGGACGAGACGAACCTCATCGCCAGGGGCGGCAACTACGGCTGGCCGAACTGTGAGGGGACCTCGTCGCAGGCCGGCAGCGGCTGCGGCACCGCCGGATACCTCGCGCCCAAGCACACGTACCCGGTGGCGGACGGTTCGTGCAGCGGCCTGACCATCGTCCGGGACGTGCTCTACATCGCGTGCGAGCGCGGCACCCGGCTGTACCGCGAGGTGATCAGCGGCAGCAGCCTGACCGACGTCCAGCAGTTCTTCGTGGGCACCTACGGCCGGCTGCGGACCGTGGAGCCGGCACCGGACGGCGGCATGTGGATGACCACCACCAACACCGGGGACAAGGACAGCACCCCGAACAACAGCAACGAGAAGATCTTCCACGTCGACCTGGGCTGACCGGAACGAGCCGGGCCGGCGCCGATGAGGCGACCGAACGAGCCGGGGACGGCCGCGAGACGAGGCGACCCGGAAAGAGCCGGGCCGGCCCCGGGATGAAGCGACCGGCCGGCGCCCCGCGGTGCGGGACGCCGGCCGGGTTGTTGCCGTGGATCGGGCCGGTCAGGCGGCGACCGGTCGGGCCGGGCCGTGCGCGGAGGCCAGTCCGGGCGGTGCCGAGGCCAGCGCCGCACGGATCGACTCGATCAGCGCGAGCGCCCCCTCCTCGGTCAGTTCGACCGCCACCCGGGCGGACGGGCCGAGCTTCGGGTTGGCCAGGTCGATGTTCACCGTGTGTTCGTACGGCGCGTGTTGCGGGTGGTCGACGTACACCGTGGCCTGGGTGAGCGTGAACCAGCCGCTACCACCCTTGCCGCTGCCGTCGATCGGGCCGGACTGAGTCAGGTACGTGCACATGGAACTCTCCTTACGCGGCCAGGTTGCGACCGTAGAACTCGAAGATGCGCTGCCAGCCCTCGACCGCCGAGGCCGGCCGGTAGCTCGGCCGGTCGACGGCGAAGAAGGCGTGGCCCGCCCCCTCGTAGCTGTGGAACTCGAACTCCTTGCCGAGCTTCCTCAACTCCGCCTCCAGCGTGGCGACCTCGTCCGGCGCCGGGTACTGGTCGTCCGCGCCGAACAGCCCCAGCACCGGGCAGCTCAGCTTGTCGGCCAGCGGCAGCACCGGCTGCACCTGGAGCGGGAAGCCCTCCGGCGGGGTACCCACGACGAAGGCGCCGTAGCAGTCCACCGCCGCGTCGAGGTCGAGCATGCACGCCGACAGGAACGCCTGGCGACCGCCGGAGCAATGGCCGATGACGCCGACCTTGCCGTTCGACGAGGTGAGCCCGCGCAGGTAGGCCGCCGCGCCGGCCACGTCGCCCAGCAGCCGCTCGTCCGGCACCCCGCCGGACGCCCGGGCGGTCGCCGCCGCGTCGTCCGGGGCTGCGCCGGGCGCCTCCCGCCAGTACAGGTTCGGGCAGGTCGCCGCGTAGCCGTGCGCGGCGAACTTGCGCACCATCTCCTTCGTCGACTCGTCATATCCCGGCATGTGGTGGATGACCACCACGCCCCCGGTCGGTCCGGGCGTCAGTGGCCGGGCCAGATACGCCTCGACCTCGTCACCCTGGTGCCCGTTGATCTTTACCGTTTCCGCCATCATTGCGTCGTACAGTCCGGCCCTTCCGGTCGTTTCGTCCAGCGCTGGGCGGGCCGCCCGGATCCCGCCCCGGAAACGGGATCAAGGCGACACCTCTCAGTGGTTCAGCAGCGCATTGCCGCAACAACACAAGATAATCACGAGCAGAAGCGCGCCCATCACCCAGTAGAGCCATTTGCCGTTGTAGCTCTGCGGAGGCGGCCCCAGCGATCCGGCGGCGAACACCCACAGCGGCGTCTTGTACTCCAGTTCCGCCGTCTGGCCCGGCGCGACGTTGACCACGACGTCGGACTTGCCGATCTGCGACGGCAGGAGATACGGCACGTGCACGTGGACCTGGTGCTGACCCGGCGCCACCGGGATCGTGTTGCGGCCCCAGATCCCGGCCACCAACTCCTGGCCGTCCACGAAGATCTTCGGCTTGAAGAAGAAGAGCATGAAGGCCAGCACGAAGAACTTCGTGGTCACCGCGATGGCCGCGCCGCCGCCACCCGGGTACCCGGGTGGCGGGTATCCCGACTGCTGGTAGCCCTGCTGGTACCCGGACTGTTGCGGGTAGCCCGGCTGCTGGTACCCGGGCTGTTGCGGGTACCCCTGTTGCTGGTACCCGGGCTGCTCGTAGCCCTGTTGCGGATACCCGGGCTGCTGCTGGCCGGGCTGCTGCGGGTACCCCGGTTGTTGCGGGTAGCCCGATTGTTGCGGGTACTCGGACTGCGGGTGCCCAGCCTGCGGGTAACCCTGCTGCTGGTACCCACCCGGCGGCGGGTAGCCCTGGTCGCCGGCCGGTTGAGGGGGGTAGGGGCTGTTCAAAGGATCTCCTCTCGGGTTCGGCGGACAGGTTACCTGTTGACGCCAAGCGCAGGAGGCTGTGACCTCTGCACATGCGCCTGCGACACCTCGGACTGCTGGTCGCGGACCAGGGGCGCAGCCAGCGGTTCTATGCGACGTACTTCGGATTCGACCCGGCGACCGCGACGCGGTACCCGGACGGGACCGTCACTGGGAGCCGCGCGACTGGGACCGTCCGGCCCGGTCCTGTCATACCTCGGTGTCATGCTGTCGGCGTGTATCGGGAGCGGGCGTCGAGACTGTACCCGGGTGCCGTGGTCTGGACCCGGACGGTGTCCTCCGCCACCAGCCTCCGGGTTCTGCCCGACGGCTGCCTCGACCTGATCTGGGTGTCCGGCACGATGCTGGTCGCCGGCCCCGACACCCGGGCGCACCTGGCCGAGAGCGGGCCGGGCACGAGCTATCTCGGGCTGCGGTTCGCTCCGGGCACCGGCCCGGCCGTGCTCGGCGCGCCGGCCTCCGAGGTGCGCGACGCACGGGTCGACCTGGACGCGCTGTGGCGACCGTCGGCGGTCCGACGGCTCGGCGCGCGGCTGGCCGAGGCGGCCGACCCGGCGCGGGTGCTGGAGTCCGTGGCGCTGGCCGCGGCGGGGCCGCCGGATTCCGGTACCGCCTCGATCGTGGCCTCCGTCGTGGGCTCGCTGCGGGCCGGGACGCCGGTGCGGGTGGTCGCCGAGGGGATGGGGCTCAGCGAGCGGCAACTGCACCGCCGGTGTCTGACGCTGTTCGGGTATGGGCCAAAGACGCTGAGCCGGGTGCTGCGCTTCGACCGGGCGGTCGCCCTGGCCCGTCGCGGCGTCAGGTTCGCCGACGTGGCCGCCCGCACGGGCTACGCCGACCAGGCCCACCTGTCCCGGGACGTGCGGACGCTGGCCGGCGTGCCACTGGGCACCCTGATCCAGACCTGACCGGCACGGCTTGCGCCCCAGACGGGTCGGCGTGACGTGAGAGAAGCTCAGCCCTGATCGCTCGGTGTGGCGTTGCTCGGTGTGGCGTTGCTCGGTGTGGCGTTGCTCGGGGTCTCGTCGCTCGGGGCGAACAGATCGACCGCGTTGCCGTCCGGGTCGTGCACGACGGCGTACCGCTGGCCCCAGAACGCGTCCCACGGCTGAAGGTGCCCGGTGTACCCGGCGCCCACCAGGTCCGCGTAGACCCGGTCGACGTCGTGCGGATCCGAGCAGCGGAAGGCGAGGCCGATTCGGGAACTGCCGGACGGCCGCGTCCAGCCGGGGTCGAACGACCGCACGGTCTCGACGGTGTCCCAGGCCATCGTGTGCCCGCCGTCGAGGGTCACCTCCACGTGCGGCATCGCGTCGGCGTCGGCGGGTACCGGCAGTCCGAGCCGGCGGTAGAAGGCGAGAGAGCGGGTCATGTCGTCGACCACGAGCCCGACGAAGTGAAATGCGACGGTCATGCCGGCCACGGTACGGCCGCCGGCACCCGCGGGTCTTGAACGATTCGGACGCCGGCCCCGCTCACAACCACGGAAACGCGGCCGGTGTCCGTGAGAGCATGGGATCTGACGAGGACGGTGTCTGTAGAGGACGGTGTCTGACGGGGACGGAATCTGACGAGGGCACGCGGGGGTTCGTGATGATCGCACGGCATTGGTCCGCCACCGCCACGGTTGACGGGGCCGACTGGTACGAGACCCATTTCATCGGCTCGGTCCTGCCCGGGCTGCGGGAGATGGCCGGCTTCCGGTGCGGGTACCTGCTGCGCAACGACAACCGGGAGGCGACCGAGATCCGGGTGATCACGATGTGGGATACCGCGGAGGCCATCGAGGGCTTCGCCGGCCCGGACCGTACCGCCGCCATCGTCGCGCCAGAGGCTCAGGCCGCACTGCTGAGCTTCGACCCCGTCGTGACGCACTACGACGTTGTCGTCGCGGACGGTTCCGCGGCGAGCTGAGCGGTGGCTTCCCTGAGCGTTCCCTAGGGGTCGGATCAGGGAGATGCCGGGGCACGACCGCACCCCATGAAACGGGTCGCGACCCGTACAGTCGGGTCGTGGCTTTGATCGAGACACGATCTCTCACCAAGCGTTACCCCAGGGTGACCGCGCTCGACGCGTTCACCGTGGACATCGAGCCCGGCATCATCGGCCTGGTGGGGGCGAACGGGGCGGGCAAGTCGACCCTGATCAAGACGCTGCTCGGCCTGTCCGCGCCGACGTCCGGCACGGTCCGCGTGCTGGGTCTCGACCCCGGCCCTGACGGCGAGGCCATCCGGGCCCGGGTCGGCTACATGCCCGAGCACGACAGCCTTCCGCCAGACATGGTCGCCGCCGAGTTCGTCACGCACATGGGGCGGATGAGCGGGTTGCCGCGCACCGCCGCCCGGGAGCGGGCTTCCGAGGCGCTGCGCCACGTCGGCCTGTACGAGGAGCGGTACCGGCAGATCGGCGGCTACTCCACCGGCATGAAGCAGCGGGTGAAGCTGGCTCAGGCGCTGGTGCACGACCCCGATCTGCTGCTGCTCGACGAGCCCACCAACGGCCTCGATCCGGCCGGTCGGGACGCGATGCTGGCGCTCGTCTACCGCATCGGCACCGAGTTCGGCATCTCCGTGATGGTGTGTTCGCACCTGCTCGGCGAGGTGGAGCGCATCTGCGACTCGCTCGTCGCGATCGACGGCGGGAAGCTGCTGCGCGCCGACCGAGTCTCCGCGATGACGGTGCGGCGCGACGTGCTCGCGGTCGAGGTCGACGAGGGCACCGAGCAACTGGAGGCCGGGCTGGTCCAGGCCGGGCTGCCGGTCACCCGGGAGGGGCGCATGCTGCTGGTACCGCTGGAGTCCGAGCAGACCTACGACACCATCCTCGGTACGGTCGCCGCGCTGGACCTGCCGTTGCACCGGCTCGACCAGCGACGCCACCGGGTCGCCGAACTGTTCTCGACGCAGCCCCCGCCGCGGGAGGTAGAAGACCGTGTCAGCTGACATCGTGCCCAGCCAGGCGGCTCCGGTGGAGCCGTCCGGCGGGGTCATCCACGACATCGGGTACCAGCGCTACGAGGGGCCGCGCCTCGGCCGCGGCTACGCCGCCCGGTCGCTGTACGTCCACAGTCTCCGGACGGCGTTCGGTCTGGGGCGCAGCGCGAAGTCGAAGATATTCCCGTGGCTGGTGGTCGCGCTGGTGACCATGGTCGCCGTGGTCGCGGTCGCGGTGCGCGGCGAGTCCGGCAACGCAGTTCTCGGGTACCTCCAGTTCACCGACGCGGTCAGCATGCCGACCCTGCTGTTCCTCGCCGTCGTGGCCCCGGAACTGGTCTCCCGTGACCTCCGCGCCCAGGTGCTGCCGCTCTACTTCTCCCGCCCTCTGCGGCGCGGCGACTACGCGCTGGCCAAGCTCGCCGCGATGACGACCGCGGTCTGGCTGCTGCTGGCCGGCCCGCAGGTGCTGATGTTCATCGGCGGCGTGTTCTCCCGCAACGACGGGTTCGCCGGGATCGTCGACGAGTTCCACGACTTCTGGGTTGGCCTGAGCTACGCGGCGATCGCCGCCGTGGTCTTCTCCACTCTCGGCATCCTGCTCGCCTCGCTCTCCGGTCGCCGGGCGGTCGCCGCCGCGGTGATCGCCGGGGTGTACCTGGTGACCGCGCCGGTGGCGGTTGTGCTGGCGTCGCTCGGCGGCACCGTCGGCCGGGTCGCCCCGATCCTGAACCCGGTCACCCTGGTCCAGGGCGTCGAAACCTGGTTGTACGGCAGGGACACCGGGGTGGACGTCGGCCAGCACGGATACCTGTACCTCGTCGTCGCGGTGGTGCTGGTGGCCGCGTACGTCACGCTCCTGCTCGCCCGGTACCGGAAGGTGGCCGCCTGATGAAGACCGTCGAGCTGACCAACGTGTCCCGCTGGTACGGCAACGTCGTCGCCATCAACAACGTGACGATGACCCTGGGCTCCGGTGTGACCGGTCTGCTCGGGCCGAACGGCGCCGGCAAGACCACGCTGCTGCACATGATGTCCGGGTTCCTCGCGCCGTCCCAGGGTGAGCTGCGCATCGGCGGCGAGCCGGCCTGGCGGAATCCCGGGATATACCGGCATCTCGGCCTGGTCTCCGAGCGGGAGGCGGTGCACGGCTTCCTGACCGCCTGGGACTTCGTGGTGGCCAGCGCCAAGCTGCACCGGCTGCCGCGGCCGGAGGAGGCCGCGCGGCGGGCCATCGGGCTCGTCGAGATGGCCGACGCGCAGGACCGCCGGATCGAGACGTTCTCCAAGGGGATGCGCCAGCGCACCCGGGTCGCCGCCGCGCTCGTGCACGATCCGGAGATCCTGCTGCTGGACGAGCCGTTCAACGGCATGGATCCGCGCCAGCGCCTGCACATGATGGAGTTGCTGCACCAGATGGGCGGCTCCGGCCGCACGGTGCTGTTCTCCTCGCACATCCTGGAGGAGGTCGAGGAGGTGTCCGGGACGGTACAGGTGATCGTCGCCGGCAGGCTGGCCGCCTCCGGCGACTTCCGGACGATCCGCCGGCTGATGACGCACCGGCCGCACGTGTTCGCGATCCGTTCGAGCGACGACCGGCGCCTCGCGGTGGCGCTGATGAACGAGGAGTCGGTGAACGGGCTGGACCTCAACCAGGCCGGCCTGACCGTGCGCGCCGGCAACTACGGCGCCTTCACCCGCGCGCTGCCGAAGATCGCACTGCGCGAGGGGTTGCGGGTACGCCAGCTCATCCCGTCCGACGAGTCGCTGGAAAGCGTCTTCTCCTACCTGATAACGGCGTGAGCGCCGGGCCGACCGACCGATGGGGAACCGGTGCCGCCGACGGCCCGGCGGGTCCGATCGAGAAAGTGTGACGCGATGAATCTGACCATTGCCGGCATCACCGCCCGCGGCCTGTTCGGCCGGCGCCGCTTCCTGCTGCTGTTCCCGCTGCCGGTGCTGCTGCTCGTGTTGACCGTGGCCGCCAAGTCGACCGGGGTCGACCCAGAGCATTGGGCTCCGTCAGTCATCGACGGGATGGGCTTCGCCGTGATGCTGCCGGTGATCGCGCTGATCGTGGGTACCGGCGTGCTCGGCTCCGAGATCGACGACGGTACGGTGGTGCACATCCTCGCCAAACCGCTGCCCAGGCACCAGATCATCGTGGCGAAGCTGGTGGTGGCGGCCGGGATCACGGCGCTGACCTCGGCGGTACCGATGTTCATCGTCGGCGTACTCGTCGACTCCGCCCGGTTCGGGGTCGCGCTCGCGGTCGCCTGCCTCGTCGCCGCCCTCGGGTACAGCGGGGTGTTCCTGGCGATGAGCCTGGTGACCCGGCGGCCGGTACTGGTCGGCCTGCTGTACGTGCTGATCTGGGAAGCGCTGCTGGGCAACGTGTTGACCGGTACCCGGGTGCTGTCCATCCACCAGTACGCGCTGAGCGTCACGCACGCGATCGCACCCAACGACCTCATCAAGGCGCACGTGGGCCTGCCGGCGGCCCTGGCGATGAGTGCGGTGTTCCTGGTCGGCGGCGCGCTGCTGGCCATCGACCGGCTGCGGTCGTTCAGCGTGGCCGGCGAGACGAGCTGAGCCCCCGGCGGCTGGGCCGGCCCTCGGAACTCAGCCGGCTCCGGGAACGGCGGCTCAGCCGGCCCTGGGGAACGTCAGTTCGGCGAACACCGCCCGGTGGTCGCTGCCCTCGATCGGGTGGATGGACACGGCGCTGATGCCGATGCGCCGGTCCGCCAGTACGTGGTCGGGGGTCACCCTGGGCAGCGGCGGTCCGAGGTACGGGAACGTCGGCGCCAGCCCGTCGCCCATGACGGCGGCGGCGTCCCGGTACCCTGTCGCGAGGACGTGGCGCAGGTCCGGGAAGTCCAGCGTCATGTTGAAGTCGCCCAGCAGGAGCCGGACCGGGCCCTTCGGCGTGGCCGGCGGGATGCTGTGTACCCCGGCGTTCCAGCACGCGGTCTGGTTCGGGGTGACCGGCGCGCAGTAGTGGATCACGTCGATGGAGACCGGTACGGCACCGGGTGGCTGCACCGTCGCCAGGGTCTCGGTGAAGTCGTTCGGCAGCGGATGCCGCCCGACGCCGGTCAGCGGGTACCGGGAGAACAGCGCGGTACCCGCCGGACCCACCCACTGCGGATTGGCCGCCCAGTACGGCAGCACCCCGGCCAGCCCCGCGGCCATCAGCCGGTCGAACTCGGCCGGAGTCACCTCCTCCAGCGCGAGCACGTCCACCCGCTGCCCGCGCGCCAGCGACACCACCGATGCCGGGTCGGCCTGGCCCTCGCGCAGGTTCGCCGTCATCACCCGCACGGCCGGCCCGCGCACCGGGTCCGGGCCGCCGAACGCCCGGGGCGCGACGACCGTGACGAGCGCGACGAGTGCGGCGACGGCCAGCGTCGCGGCCAGCCAGCGCCGCGCGACCAGTGCCGCGACGATCGGGATCACCGCGGTGAGCGCGGCGTACGGCACCACCGCCGGCTCCACCGCCAGCGGCCACCGGTCGACGTGCAGGCCGAGCAGCCGGACGACCGCGATGAGCGCCCACACCGCGGACAGCGGCCAGCACAGCCGGGTCAGGAGCCGCCGGAGGCGGCCCGGCCCGGCCGGGGTGTCCGGCGTACCGGCCGTTGCCGGGCCGGCCGGCGGCCCGGCCGGAACGGTGGAGGTCGTCACCCGCGCACGATATCCGCCGGACCTCAAAGCACCCGGCCGGCCCCGGTACCGGTTGCGCGGTCCGGCCGGCTCGGGTCGGTCGTTCGGCGTGAACAAGGGGCCGGCCCCGATCGGCCGGCCCCCGGAAAGCTCACAGACTCTCGGATATCACGGCGCGTGACCGGGGGGTCACGAACGGCGCATCGGCTCGCCCAGCGGTGCCTTGATGAAGCCGCCGCCGACCAGGTCGTGCATCGGGTCACTCAGGTTGGGCTCGCCGTCCGCCGCGATCCGCGACTCGGCGAACCGCTCCGCGTCCTCCGTCGGCTCGTACCCCAGCGCCCGCGCCCCGGACAGCGAGAACCACCGCCGGGTGTTGTCGGAGACCGCCCAGACCACCCGGAAGCCCGGCTGCTGGTTGTCCAGCGCCGCCTCGACCAGTTGCGCGGCGTCACTCGGCGCCAGCCAGGTGGCCAAAGCGCGGGCGTCCATCGGCTCGGCGAAGCAGGAGCCGATCCGCAGCGCCGTGACGTCGATGCCGTACCGGTAGTGGTAGAGCGCTCCCAGCGACTCGATCGCCGCCTTGCTCCAGCCGTAGTAGGTGTCCGGTCGGGGCGGCACGTCGCCGGGCAGACCGTCGGAGCCGGGCGGCACCTCGCCACGCGCGTAGAAGCCCACCGCGTGGTTGCTCGATGCGAGGACCACCTTCGGCACGCCGGCCTCGATGGCGGCCCGCAGCAGGTTCTGGGTGCCCACCACGTTCACCGCGAGAACGTCGTCGAACGGCGCCTCCAGGCTGATTCCGCCGAGGTGCAGTACGGCGTCGACGCCCTGGCATGCCTTTGCTATCGCGTCGGCGTCGGTGAGGTCGGCGGCGATGATTTCCTCGCCGGGCTGGGGGTCCTCGATCTCGACCAGATCGGCCAGCCGCACGACCCGACCCTCGCGCCGGAGCAGGGGGCGCAGCAGCCGGCCCATGTTGCCGGCCGCTCCCGTCATGAGCAGCCGGTACGTGTCGTCGCCATTCTCCGTGCCGGCCAACCCGTTCGCCACCTTTCGCGTATCCGTCAACGCGTACCGAAAACGCTTACCGTAATGCCGTCATATCGTATCCGACGTTGCGTCGGGCCTTGCCGTTGCTTCGGTACCCAGCGGCACCGTTGCCCCTGTCGTACCGTCGTAAAGATGCCGATTGCATCGATCGGTGCCAATGTTGCTAACGAGCGTCGGGTTCCGGCGTCTGTCCCGGCGCCACGAGGAAATCGAAGTCGCATCCGGCATCGGCCTGCAGGATGTGTTCCGCGTGCAGTGCGCCGTACCCGCGCGGATAGCGTGGCGGCGGCGGGCTCCAGGTCGCCCGGCGCTGGGCCAGTTCCCGCTCCGGTACCAGCAGGTCCAGCCGGCGCCCCGCGGTGTCCAGCGTGATCAGGTCACCGTCCCGGACCAGTGCCAGCGGCCCGCCCACATGCGACTCCGGCGCGACGTGCAGCACGCAGGCGCCGTAGCTGGTACCGCTCATCCGGGCGTCGGACACCCGTACCATGTCCCGCACGCCGCGGCGCAGCAGCCGGTTCGGGATCGGCAGCATCCCGTGCTCGGGCATGCCCGGCCCGCCCTGCGGCCCCGCCTCGCGCAGCACCAGCACGCTGTTCTCGTCCACGACCAGGTCCGGGTCGTCGATGCGGTCGAGCAGATCGGCGTACCCGTCGAACACCACCGCCGGACCGGTGTGCTGCAACAGCCGCGGCGCCGCCGCGATGTGCTTGATGACCGCCCCGTCCGGCGCGAGGTTTCCGCGCAGCACCGCCAGCCCCGCCTCGGCGGCCAGCGGGTTGTCGCGCGGCCGGATCACGTCGTCCTGGTAGGTCTGCGCGCCGGAGATGGCGTCGCGCAACGACTTTCCGGTGACCGTCGGGCGGTCCAGGTGCAGCAGGTCCTCCAGCCGAGCCAGCAACGCCCGCAGCCCGCCGGCGTAGTACAAGTCCTCCATCAGCCACGCCCCGCCGGGGCGGATGTTGGCCAGCACCGGAGTGCGCCGCGCCGCGGAGTCGAAGTTGTCGAGCGAGAGCGGGATGCCGCCGCGGCGGGCCATCGCGATCAGGTGGATGACCGCGTTGGTCGAGCCACCCAGCGCCAGTACGGTGGTGACCGCGTCCTCGTACGCCTCCGCGGTGAGGATCCGCTCCGGACGCCGGTCGGCCCAGACCATCTCCACCGCCATCCGGCCGCTCGCCGCCGCCATCCGGGGGTGCCCCGCGTCGGCCGCCGGGATCGAGGCGGCACCGGGCAGCGTCATGCCGAGCACCTCGGCGGCCGAGGTCATCGTGGACGCGGTGCCCATCGTCATGCAGTGGCCGGGGGAGCGCGCGATGCCCTCCTCCAGTTCGTCCCACATCTGGTCGTCGACCAGGCCGGCACGCCGGTCGTCCCAGTACTTCCACATGTCGCTGCCGCTGCCGAGCACCTGCCCCCGCAGGTTGCCGCGGAGCATCGGGCCGGCCGGCACGAAGATGGCCGGCAGCCCGGCGCTGACCGCGCCCATCAACAGGGCGGGGGTGGTCTTGTCGCAGCCGCCCATGAGCACCACGCCGTCGACCGGGTACGAGCGGATGACCTCCTCGGCCTCCATGGCCAGCAGGTTGCGGTAGAGCATCGCGGTCGGTTTGGTGAACGTCTCGCCGGCGATCGCGGACATCGGCAACTCGATCGGGTACCCGCCGGCCTGCCACACGCCGCGCTTGACGGCCTCGGCGCGCTCCCGCAGGTGCAGGTGGCACGGGTTGATCTCGCTCCACGTGTTGAGGATGCCGATCACCGGCTTGCCCGTGTGCTCCTCGGCGCCGATGCCGAGTTGCCGGGTACGGGCCCGGTGGCTGAACCCGCGCACGCCCTCCCCGCCGTACCACCGCTGGCTGCGCAGTTCCGTCATTCCTGTGTCCCTCTGGTTCTCACGCGTTGGAATCCCGATCGTCGGCGACCCTCGTGACGAGTTGGGTCGGATTAACGAACCGTAGCGCGATCACCAGCAGTACCAGCATCGTCACCATGTACAGCACCGCCATCGCGTCCGTCGATTGCGGGGCGCGGATGCCGGCGCCGTAGTAGGCGTTGTAGAGCGCGACGACCAGGGTCTGGCTGTCGGTACCGGCGGTCAGATAGGTCAGCTCGAACATGCCGACGGTGCGCACCAGCACCAGTACGGCGGCGGCCAGCACGCCGGGAACCAGCAACGGCAGGAGGATGCGCAGGAACACCGAGCGGGTCGTCGCCCCGCACATCCGGGCCGCCGCCTCGATCTTCGGGTCGATCTGCTCGATGAACGGCGTCATCGTCAGCACCACGAACGGCACCGACGGCACGAGGTTCGCCAGGATCACACCGGTCAGGGAGTTGGCCAGGTTGTACTTGTAGAGCACGGTGGCCAGCGGGATGCCGTACGCGATCGGCGGCACCATCACCGGCAGCAGGAACACCAGCATCACCAGCCGCTTGAGCGGGAACCGGCGGCGAGCCAGCGCGTAGGCTGCCGGTACCCCGATCACCGCGGCGATCACCACCACCGCCAGCGACGCCTCCAACGTCACGATGAGCACCTGGGACAGGTCGAACTCGTGCCACGCCTCCGACCAGTACTGCGTCGTGAAGCCGGCCGGCCACCAGGTGCCGAACCATTGCGTGGAGAACGATTTGACCACCACCGAGCCGACCACGCCGGCCAGGTTGATGAAGAAGAACGCCACGACGGCCCAGGTGATCCAGGTGGACGGGCGGCCGATCAGCCTGCGCCGCCCGACCGGCTCGGCATCCGAGACGGTGCTCATCCCTTACCTCCTGACGAGCCGCGGTAGAGCCGGCCGCGGGCGAACAGCACGACCGAGATCACGATCAGCATCACGGCCGCCATCACCATCGCGATGGCCGATGCTTTCGAGTAGTCGTACTCCTGGTACGCCGCGTCGTAGGCGGCGATGGAGATGACGTGTGTCGACCGTTCCGGATCGCCGAGCAGCACGGCCGACGGGAACACCGAGAAGGCGAGCACGAAGTTCAGGCAGAACGTCATCGCCAGGCCCGGTGCGAGCAACGGGAAGACGACCTCGCGGAAGCGTTGCCACCAGCCGGCGCCCAGGGTGGCCGCGGCGGACTCCAGGCTCGGGTCGATGCCGGACAGGTAGGACAGGGTCAGCAGGAACGCGAACGGGAATCCGCTGACCAGCAGCGAGAGCATCACGCCCCAGTAGTTGTGCAACAGCGGTACCGGGTGGTCGACGTCGGTGACGCCGAGCGCAATCAGGATCTTGTTGAGCCAACCGGTACCGCCGAAGTACTCGATCATCCCGATCGCGGTGAGCACGGTGCCGAGAGTGATCGGGATCACCAGCGCCGTGGTCAGCAACCGCTTGCCACGCACCCGTCCGCGCAGCCGGTACGCGATCGGCACCGCGGCGAGCACGTTGATGAGCGCGGCCGGCAGGCCGATCTTCAAGGTGATCCAGATGGTGTCGCGCTGGTACGGATCGGAGAAGAACTTCTTGTAGTTGTACAGGGCATCGGAGCTGTGCGGAGGCTGGAAGGACAGGCCCAGGCCGTACAGGAACGGGTAGATGAACAGCACGATGAGGAAGACCAGACCCGGCAGCAGGAGCAGCAGGGTCCGGTCGATGCCGCGTTCGGCCAGGCGGTGCGACAGTGCCGGGCGCCCGGTCCCCGCCGGGCGTTGCACGGTCGGGGCCGGCGACGTGACCGGCGTCATGACGGGGTCGCCTCGCTCGGAACGTCCGGCCCGTGCCGCGCCGTGGTCGCCTCGACGGCGGGCTGCGGGGGAATAGCCGCCCCGGCCGGGGGGCTCGCCGCCGCCCCGGCCGAGGGGCCGTCCGTACCGGCGGAGCCGACCGCCGCGGTTGAGTCGGCGTCGCCGAATGCAGCCGCATTCCCGTCGGCGTCGCCGAAGATGAGCACGCGGTCCTTCGGTACCCACACCCGGGCGGTCTCGCCGCGGGCGACCCGGGTCGGGGTACGCAGCCGCAGCGCCTGACCCTCCGGCAGCCGCGCCTGTACGGCCAGTTCCCGCCCGTGGTACTCGACGACCTCGACGCCGACCTCGATGAGGTTCTCCGCGCCGGCCGGCGGTTCGCCGACCACGAAGTCCTCCGGCCGGATGGCGACGGTGGCCGGGCCGGAGCCGGTGCTGCCGCTGCCGGCCAGCCCGGTCAGCTCGATGCCGTGGCCGCGGGCCGTCGCGTACCCGCCCTCGCCGCCGGTGACCGTCATCGCCAGCAGGTTGCGGTACCCCATGAACCCGGCCACGTATGGGTTGGCCGGCGAACGGTACAGCTCCTCCGGCGTACCCACCTGCTGCACCACGCCCTCGCGCAGCACCACGAGGCGATCGGCCAGCGACAGCGCCTCCTCCTGGTCGTGCGTGACGTAGACGGTGGTGAGCCCGAGCGACTGGTGCAGCCGGCGGATCTCGGTGCGCATGTCCAGCCGGAGCGCGGCGTCCAAATTGGACAGTGGCTCGTCCATCAGGACCAGCGGTGGTTCGATCACGATGGCCCGGGCGATGGCGACCCGCTGCTGCTGGCCGCCGGAGAGCTGGCCGGGCAGCCGGTCGGCGTACGGCGCCAACTGCACCAGCCGCAGCGCCTCGTCGACCCGGCTGCGCAACTCCTGCCGCGAGATGCCGCGCATCCGCAGCCCGAAGCCGACGTTGCGGCGCACCGACATGTGCGGGAAGAGCGCGTAGTTCTGGAAGACCATGCCGAACCCGCGGCGCTCCGGCGGCAGCGTGTCGATCCGCCGGTCGTCCAGCCAGATGCTCCCGCCGGACAGCGGCAGCAGGCCGGCGAGGCAGTTGAGCGCGGTCGACTTGCCGCAGCCGGACGGGCCCAGCAGTGCGACGAACTCGCCACCGGCGATCCGCAGATCGAGCCCGTCCAGCACCAGCTTGTCGCCGAAGCGCCGGCAGACCCCGTCCAGGCGCAGGTGTTCAAACTGCCCGTCCCGGGCCGGCGCACGCGCCGGCCCGGTGGGGCTTACCCGTTCCGTCATTTCTTCGCCGCGCCGATCTCGGTGTCCCACTTGGCGAACGCGGCGACCTGCTGATCGGCCGGCAGCGATGTCTCCTGGGGGTTGTTCGCGATGAGCGCGTCGTACTCTGGCCGGCCGTACTTGTTGATCGCGTCCTGGCTGGCCTGCGGCGCCATCGACAGGGTCACGCCCTTGACCGCCGGACCCGGGTAGAAGTAGCCCTTGTCGTAGGAGATCGCCTGCTGCTGCGGGGTCAGCATGAACTGGAGCAGGTTGAGGATTGCCGACAGCTTGTCCTTGTCGATGCCCTTGGGCACCACGGCGTACTGCGCGTCGGTGACCCAGTGGAAGCCCTTGAGCGTCGTGATCTTCATGGTGTTCGGGACCGTACCGAGCACCCGCGGGTTGATGTCCCACCCGGTGGTGCTGGCGATCATGTCGACCGTACCCTTGCCGATGTTCGTCATCGTGTTGGCCGTACCCGACTCGTACGGTGCCGAGCACTGGCCCAGTTCCTTGAGGTACGCCCAGGTCTTGTCCCAGCCGGTGTCCGGGTTCTTCGGGTCACTGTCGCCGAGGATGTACGGCAGGCCCATCAGGAGCGTCCGGCCGGGGCCGGAGTTCTTCGGCACCGCGTACTGGAACCGGCCCGGGTGGGCCTTGCACCAGCTGAGCAACTCGTCCGTGGTGGTCGGCGGGTTGGTCACCTTGGCCGGGTTGTACTCCAGCAGCGGGCCGGACGGGTACTCGACCAACTCCACCCCGTACCCCTGGGCCAACTCCTGCATCTTCTGCGCCGGGTCGGTGTAGTTGCCCATGTTGGACAGTCGCGAGCTGTAGTCCGTCATCTTGGTCCACAGGTTCTGCGCGATGCCGGCGGACAGCCCGTCGGTACCGGTGAGCACCACGTCGATGTCCAGCCGGCCGGCGTCCTCCTGAGCCTTGACCTTGCCGGCCAGGT
This sequence comes from Rugosimonospora sp., assembly GCA_036494675.1. Lineage (GTDB taxonomy): Bacteria > Actinomycetota > Actinomycetes > Mycobacteriales > Micromonosporaceae > Rugosimonospora. The sequence goes on along the minus strand of DASXOA010000036.1, from coordinate 4,607 downwards.
CCGGTGCCTTGCCGGTCGAGGTCGTTATCTTGCTGACGATGTCCCCGTGCTGCTTGACGAAGTCGTCGAGCATGCCCTGGGTGAGCTGGAGATTGCCGGCCACGTCCAGGACGTTCAGGGTCACCGGCTTCGACGGCTTGTCCGGCACGGCATTGGCCGAGACCGGCGCGCTGGCCTTGCCGGCCGGCGCACCGCAGCCTGCGGCGGCCAGGGCCGCCGCCGCGGCGACCGCCACCAGCCCGGCGCCGATGCGGACGCGGCGGTGAGTCGTGCGCCCATCAATTGCTGAGTCACCCATGTCGGGTTCTCCTGTCGTTGTCCAGGGGTCAACCGCGCACACCCGGCCGGTCGCCCGGCCGGGATGCGTCGGAAACCGAATGTGGACGGGCGGCTGCGGTCGTCGCCCGGACGATCAGGTTCGTGGTCAGTTCCCGGTGCGGCCCGGCGCCGTCGTCGGCGCCGTCGATGCCGGCGAGCAGGAGATCGACGGCCGCCCGGCCGCCAGCCTCCATCGGCATCGCCACCGTGGTCAGTGGGGGAGCGCAGACGGCCGCGTAGAGCAGGTTGTCGAAGCCGACGACGCTCATCTCCTGTGGTACCGGGACGCCGCGGTCGGCGAGCCGCGACAGCACGCCGAGCGCCATCAGGTCGTTGTAGGCGATGATGGCGGTCACGCCGTCGGCGAGTGCCAGATCCGCCGCCTGCACGCCGCCCTCGAACTTCGGCTCGAACGGGCCGAACTCGACGACGGTGAGGTGGGCGCGGGCCGCCGCGACGCGTAGTCCGCGCCGGCGCTCGCGGTTGGACCAGGCGTTGTTGGGTCCGTTGAGGTATGCGCAGCGGTGATGGCCGAGCGCGGCAAGATGGTCGACCACTTGGCGCATCCCGCCGGCACTGTCCATCAGCGCCGCCGGGATGTCGCGCAGCCGCCGGTTGAGCAGGGTCAGCGAGGTGACCCCGGCCAGCGACCGCAGTTGTGCGTCGGAGGCGAACGGGGCGCACATGACCACCCCGTCGACCTGCCGGGACATCGCCCGGACCAGTGCCTCCTCGGCGACCGGGTCCTCCTCGCCGTCGGCGAAGAAGACCGCGTATCCGCCCTGCCGCGCCCGGGCCTGAACGCCCCTCAGCACACCCGTGTAGAACGGGTTGTTCAGGTCCGGCACGACGATGCCGATGTTGCCCGTGCGTCCGGTGATCAGGCTGCGCGCGGCCGGGTTCGGCTGGTAGCCAAGTTCCTTTGCCGCCGCCAGCACCCGTTCCCGGGTCGTGCCGCGAACCAGGTGCGACGCGCTGAGCGCGCGGGACACCGTGGACGCGGACACCTGGGCCCGCTGGGCGACGTCATGGATGGTTACCGGCATCGAGCTCCCTCGCTGACCAGGCCCCGGCGGTCCGACGGCGACCCGGCGCTTGCAAACGTTTGTGGCAGAGTCAATCGTCGATAAGCCGTCCGCGTCAAGAGTCAAACCCCATGCAACTTTTCGGTTTGTTTCATCACAGCCCCGGTGCTGCGGTTGTGACCTGGGGTGGCACGTCCGTACCGCCGGCTTTTCCATCCGGCGGAGTGCGCCCTTGACGTCGTGGAGAGCCGGCGGCTACACCCTCTGCAATGGTTTGCGTAGCGCCGCATCCCATCCCGGTTCTCCCGTTCGACGCCGTGACGTGGGCGGACTCGCCCCGCCGCGGCGAGGTGTGCCGTCCGTGTTGCGGTTCCGGTGCCCACCAAACAAGTTACGCACGTCGATTAATGTGCCGATCCCGTACGACCCCGTTCCGCGGCCCCTGACCTGGCCGATCGCCGCCGGCCGCCGGCGCACCGGGAGCGCTCCCCGGCCGGCGCCGCATCGATGGGGACTAGCGCAATGAGCCCGGTGGCCGCATAGTGGGAACTCATCCGATGAATGACCGTCGATTTTCGCGGCACGGAAGGAAGGCAATCCGGTGCAGCCCGCGCCACCAGGCACACCGCCGACCGGTCATCGGAGGTATGTGCACGATCGATCCATGGCGACCCGCCGACCCGCCGCGGCGATCCGCCTGCCCGTAGCGCGCCCGGGACACACCGGGCATGGTCTCGCTTCAAAGGGGGGTGGCTGGCTCGATGGGCAGCCCGACAAGTACGCAGTCGCCTTCGGCCATCGCGAAACTCGTCGCGGTGGCGGAGGCACTGACCGAGCAACGCCGGCTTTCGCGCATCGCGAACACCGCCGGCCTGCCGATCTCCACGGTGCACCGGATCCTTCAGGAACTGGTGGCACACGGATGGGTACGTGAAGGCGAGGAACACGACTACGTACTGGGCCCCGGCCTGATCCGGCTGGCCTCCCGCGCGGCCGACGGCTCGGACCTGGCCCGGGCGGCCCGTCCCGCGCTGCGCGCCCTGTGTGAACGTACCGGGTACACCGTGCACTTCGCGGTGCGCCAGGGCGACGAGGCGGTGTACATCGACAAGCTGGAAGGGCGCGGCGCGTACGGCATGCGCTCCCGGGTCGGCGCCACGCTGCTCCTGCACTGCACGGCCATCGGCAAGGCGATCCTGGCCGCGCTGCCGGACGACGAGGTGCGCCGGATCGCCGCACGCAGCGGGTTGCCGCCCAGGATGCCGCACACATTGACCACGGCCGAGTCGCTCCTGGCCAACCTGGTCAGCGTGCGGGCCCGCGGCTGGGCACTGGACGACGAGGAGAACATGCCCCGGGTCCGGTGCGTGGGAGCGGCGGTCGTCAACCACGTGGCCGAGCCGATCGGCGGCGTCAGCGTGTCCGGTCTGAGTTTCGACATCGCCCGGGCCCAGGTGGCCCGGCTGGCACCGATGGTCGTGCGCACCGCGAGGGAGGTCTCTGCCGCACTCGGCTCGCGCGTGTGACGTTATCGTGGTGGGCACACCCAGACACCCCTAGGAGGCGTCGTGTCCGTTGACAACGTCCGGCGAGCCCTCGAATCGGTGGTCACCATCGCCGTCACCCCGTTTGACGCCGACGGCGCCGTCGACGCGGGAGCCTATGCCGGGGTGCTCACCCGGTGCGTGGACGCGGGGATCGACGTGGTCACCGCGAACGGAAACACCGGCGAGTTCTACTCTCTCAGCGCGGCAGAGCGCGAACTGGCCGTGGAGACCACCGTGGCCGCGGTGGGGGATCGGACCACCGTCCTGGCCGGCGTGGGTCACGACGTCGCCGACGCGGTATCGGCGGCGACCGGCGCGGCACGGGCCGGCGCGCACGGGGTGATGGTGCACCAGCCCGTGCACCCGTACCAGTCCCCGCAGGGCTGGGTGGACTACCACCGCCGGATCGCCGACGCGGTACCGGAGTTGGGTGTGGTCTGCTACGTGCGCAGTCCCGCGCTGACCGGGGCCACGTTCGTGGCGCTCGCCGACGCGTGCCCCAACGTGGTCGGCGTCAAGTACGCGGTGCCCGATCCGATGGCGCTCGCCGATCTGGTCGGCGCGGTCGGGGAGCAGCGCTGGGTGTGGTCGTGCGGGCTCGCCGAGACGTGGGCGCCGTACTTCTGGCTGTCCGGCGCCCGGGGCTTCACCTCGGGCCTGGCGACGGTCGCGCCGCAGCACTCGCTGGCCCTGCTGCGCCAGTTGCGCGACGGCGACGTCACCGCCGCGATGGCGACGTGGCGGCGGCTGCGCGCGTTCGAGGACATGCGCGCCCGGGGCGGCAGCGCGCTGAACGTGTCGGTGGTCAAGGAGGCGCTGGCCCAACTCGGCGTGTGCCGCCGGGACGTCCGGCCGCCGATCGGCACGCTGAGCGCCGCCGAGCAGGCCGAGGTGACCACGATCCTGGCCGACCTGGACGTCGACGTCCCGATTCCGGCGTAGTTTTCCGTCCCCGGCTGAGCCGTCCATCCACTGTGGACGACTCAGCCGCCGGTGCGCATCAGCTGTTCGTTCATGATGAGGAACGAGCCCAGGCCGTGCTGGTCGTTGGTGGCCCTGGTCCGGCCGGCGTAGTACGCGTAGTCGCCGACGTTGGTGCCGATGGAGATGTCGGTCAGGTTCGTCCGGCCGTCGCTGCCCAGCGAGATCTTCGCCAGCACCCCCTGGTACCCCTTGCCCGCCACCGCCGCGTAGCTCGCGTCCACGTATCCCTGCTCGACGCTGCGCGAGATGGTGTACGTGTACATCGCCGAACACGACGTCTCGGTCCAGTCGTCCGACCGTGAGCCCTTGTCCACCACCTGGAACCACCGGCCGGTGGCCGGATCCTGGTACGCCTTCATGGCCGCGACCAGGTTACGCAGGATGGTCAGGACCCGGTCGCGGTCGGGCTGGCCCGCCGGCACGCTGTCCAGTGCGGTCACCGCGGCCATGCCGTACCAGCCGATCGCCCGGCACCAGAACTCCGGCGAGCGGTTGGTGCCGGGTACCACCCAGCTCTGCGCGGCCGACTCGTCGTAGGCGTGGTAGAGCAGCCCGTCGGGTGCCTCCAGGTGGCCGCCGTAGACGAGCAGTTGCCGGACCGCCTCGGCGTCCGCGATCGTCGCGTTGCCGACGATGGCGCCGTAGTTCACCAGGAACGGCAGCGCCATGTAGGTGCCGTCCAGCCATAGCTGGTGTTGCCGGGTGGTGCCGTGCCAGAAGCCGCCGTCGGAGG